>JBBQYO010000108.1:0-9817 GCA_038208605.1 Gemmatimonadales bacterium
CGCACCCCTTGGCATCGTCTCCGACCAGCGCCCGCGAGCTGGAACTCCAGTTGACAAGGCACGCGCCGAGACACTCTTCGTGACGGTTTCGCCTAAACAGCGGCCGCCGCGATTCCCTTGGGATTCACTGGTCGTCGACCTCCTCTCTGGAGCTCTTAAGAAGCCACCTCGCCCCAAGCCTACCCCCGTTCAGCCAACACCTGTTGAACCGACGCCGGTGCAGCCGAGTCCTGAACCGGTCGCGCCGCCGCCCGTCGCGGCTCAGCCGGTAGTCCCCCCGCGTGTCGTCCAGGACACAACGAGGGTTCCAGATCTCCTCGAAAATACACCGGAAATGGTTATCGCTGCTCTCAAAAGGAGCAGACTGAATCTCGTCATCCTTGGGAGAGAAAACTCGGACGAGGTGGCGGCAGGAAAAGTGTTCAGGCAGGTACCGGCAGCGAAAACAGAGGTGGCTACCAACAGCAACGTGGCTGTCTGGTACTCAACCGGTCCGCATCCGGTTTCGCGAACGTTGACGGTTCCGCGTGTACTTGGACTAACGTTGGCCGACGCTGCCGACTCCCTGAGGCGCTCGAGATTGCGGCCGGGCTTCACGGACTATCTCAAACGCCAGGGCGGCAATGGAACGGTCGTCCATCAGTCCCCTCACGAGGGCGACCAGGCACACCAGAACGACGCGGTCGACCTGACAATCATCACTCCGCCATCGAGAATCCCGGTCCCGTCGGTGTTGACGATGACCCGCGAATCGGCCCGACAACGCCTGGCGAGCGCTGGGCTTCGCGTCGGGCGTGTCACGCTGGTTGCTCAGCCTGGAGCTACTATCGGAATCGTTTCGCAAAAACCCGCTGGGGGCGCGACAGCCGACTCCGGCGCACTTGTAGACCTGGTTGAGAACCGACGAGCGGAGCCGCGCACCGTTCTCGTACCAGATCTTTCCGGGAAGTCGGTCGCGGCAGCCGACAGCATTCTCAAACGCGACAGCCTAGCCCTGGGAGACGTTTTGCGTCCGGCCGCCAATGCGGCCGACCGGGTGATTGACCAACGTCCGCCAGCCGGCCAGTCGGTCCCGGCAGGCTCGGCGGTCATTGTTGCGCTTCAGGGAACGCAGGCCACTCTCAGAGTACCCTCTGTTGTCGCCATGCCTCTGGAATCGGCTCGTCGCGTGCTTGCAGACTCCGGTTTCACGCAGCTCTCGATCGGAGGTGGCGGCGACACCCTCACCTCCGCGTCGATCGTCGAATCGCAGGTGCCGCCCGCCGGTACCTTCGCGCGGCCGACCGTCGTTGTGTCGCTCGTGGCGAAGCCGCCCCCGCCGCCGCCAGAGGTGCCGAATCTCGTCGGTCTTCGCCGCGATGAAGCGCAAGCGGCGGCCACAATCGACAGTCTTCGCATTGTCGTCGTCTCCGCAGTGCGAAGGCTGCGCCTGAGTGATGAAGTGGTCAGCCAGAACCCGGTCGCGCGATCTCCTCGCCGCCAGGACAGAACTGTAGATGTCATCGTGGAGGTCCCGCTCATTCCGCCGGTCGCCGCCGCAATCCTCGCTCTTGGTGTGGTGGGTGGTGCTGGTGCCGTCGCAGCGAAACGATGGCCCCGGCCACACGCAAACACTTCTCCGCCGCCGTCCAGTGTCATTCTCAAGCCTGTCACGGACGAGCCAGGAATGCCGGTGCTCGACGCCGAAGGACACGACACGCTTATAAGGAAGTCCTTCACGCTACGCTTCGACCAGGAGTCGGGCCCTTGGACACTCGAGGTTCCCGGCAATTCACTCATCAAACCCGAGGAGCCATCCGATGCCTGACGGCCCATTGACGCTTGCGATGCTGGGAGGGCTCGAGGCCGATGCATCCGGCGTCCCGATCAGCCCAGCCGATCGAGAGAAACTGCTCCAATCCATGCGCGAGGCCGTGTCCATCGAGGGCCTTGGCGCCTTCGACATTGGCGAGAGGCTTCTCAACTTCGTTGGCGAATCACTTCGCAAGCCTGTCGCCGGAATCATGGGTGAAGTGTGGAACCAGCGGAAAGAGCTCCGCGACATCGCGGAGAAGGGCAAAGACAAGCGCGACATCGAGGCTACTGTTCAGCTCTACGATCACTCCATCAACTGTGCCCTGCATCCCTCGGTCGAGCTGCAGGCAGAGGGCGTCAAGCTTGGGAAGATGACCTTCGACTGCAAAGCGAATCTGAAGCTGCAGGGCGTGCAGCTCGTGATCAAGAACGCCTGGATTACCCGGATAAAGGCTGGAAAACTCACCTCGACGATAAGCCTCGAGTACAAGACGATCCCGATCATGCCGCCGTGCAAAAAGACGATCGACGTGCCGATGTCGGTGGATTTGCCGGGCGGCGGCATTCGGCTCGGGGGAGCTACGAGAGAAGCTGGCATAGGGTAGTTGCGCCGGCTCAGCCGTTTCAACCCTCGCTCACATATCCCATAACGTGAGCTCTTTGACTACAGGGGGTCTCTTAAAGGGCGCGATACAATCGGCCGAATCATCGGCAGAGCCGTTGACCAGGCGGCTGACCTCGTAGCATTCGAGATCGGATTTGTCGTACGGAGCGAGTAGCTCGAGCAATCGCTGCTCGTTCGTCGCGGGATTGAGCCATTCCTCGGCATCATCCAGACCGAAAATAGCCGGCATTCTGTGGTGGACCATCGCCGCTCGGGGGTTGGCCTCGGTCGTGATGACGATACACGTGTCGAGCGGCGACTCACCTTTCTCCCATCGATCCCAGAGTCCGGCGATTGCAAACGCGCGATTGTCGATGAGACGAAAGAACATCGGGATTCTCGATTTTCCTTCCCTTGCCCATTCGTAGTAGCCGTCTGCAAGTACGAGACACCGCCGCGAGCGGAACGAATTCTGGTATGAAGGCTTGTCAGCGAGCGAGTCGGATCGTGCATTGATCATTCGCTGGCCAACCGCTGGGTCCTGCGCCCACGACGGAACGAATCCCCACCTCAACCGTCGAGCCTCCGGAGCGCCGTTTTCCCCGATGAGAATCGTCCATTGTTCCTGCGATGGCGCGATGTTGTAGCGAGGCGTAAAACCGGGCAGAACGAGCGGGAGCCGAAACCGTTCTAGCACATTTACCGGAGCATCGTGAAGAGAGGAGCGTCCGCACATTCCTCAAAATACAGTGACGAAGCGACGGCGGTATCGGCAGGGCCGAGCCGGGACCCAGGCCATTAACTTCGGTCCCGGCCTCGTCGTGGCCCGAAACACGCAGTCTGGCGGTCGACCCGATTCAAGAGGACTCAATGGCGAAGTGCGAAGTGTGCGGCAACAGCTACGACAAGTCGTTCACGGTAACGATGGAAGGCGAAACACACACGTTTGACTCGTTCGAGTGCGCCATTCACTCGCTCGCGCCCCACTGCTCGCACTGCGACTGCCGAATCATCGGCCACGGTGTCGAGGCGAATGGGACGTTCTACTGCTGCGCCTCGTGCGCGGCGATGTCCGGCGTAAAGGGTCTGGAAGACAGAGTCTGACCCGCGACGGCAATCCGGAACCCGCCGTCTGACCGTATGAGCTCCATGATCCGCTCGGACGCGCTTCAATGCGAGCGCATCGTGCGCCGCCATGCACGGACCTTCACGCTCGCAAGCTTCTTCCTTCCCGCCGTCAAGCGACGCGCGGCGTTTGCCATCTATGCTTTTTGCCGAGAGGCTGACGATATCGTCGATAGTGCGACGTCAGTCGATCGGAAGTCTGTAGCGAGAAAGCTGCAGTGCCATCGCCGGGATTTGACGGAGGCGCTCGAGGGAAGACCCAAGGGCGCAGTATTCCGCGAAGTTAGATGGGCGGTGCGCGAATTTTCGCTCTCGGGTCAGATCATGTACGACCTTCTCGACGGAGTCGCCCGCGACGTCGAGCCCGAGATCTACGAAACGTGGGACGATCTCGAGCGCTACTGCGAAGGCGTAGCAAGCACTGTCGGCGTTCTCTGCGCACAGGTTTTCGGAGTGCCGGGCGGGGCCAGACAGACCGAGATAGCGTTGGGCCACGCGCGCACTCTTGGCGTCGCGATGCAGCTTACCAATGTTCTCCGCGACGTCGGTGAAGACGCCCGCAACGGTCGCTGCTATCTGCCGACCGAAGAGCTTCACCGGTTCTCGCTCGACCGGGAAGAAGTGCTCGGCAGCGCAAGTGTGGCGAGCGATCCGCGATGGCACCGGCTCATGACCTTCGAGATATCTCGAGCGCGGACCTTGTACGAGCATGCACTGCCGGGAATCTCCATGCTGTCCGCCGACTCGCAGCGTTGCGCGGCAGCATGTGCGATTGGCTACGCCGCGATTCTCGACGCTCTGGAGCAGATCAACTACGACTCCGTCTCAACACGGGCATCGGTCTCCAACTTCGCGCGACTCGGCATCCTCTGGGATGCGTGGCGGTTCAAAGGCCACAAGCAGTCTACAGCCTGAACGACTCTTGAAGGTGGTGGTGATCGGAAGCGGCTTCGGCGGGCTGGCAGCCGCCATCCGTCTCCGCGCGCAGGGCCACGACGTCACTGTGCTCGAGAAGCTGCCCGACCCAGGTGGGAGAGCGCGTGTGTTCAGACAGGACGGCTTCGTGTTCGATGCCGGTCCGACGATCATCACCGCGCCGGATCTGTTCTCGGATCTCTTTGCTTCCGCCGGCAGAAGCCTCGATGACTACGTCCATCTCGTTCCGCTCGATCCCTTCTACAATGTGCGATTCGAGGACGGAACCGTTTTCTCATACAACGGCGACCGCGAAGCCATAATTCGCCAGATCCGCGCGATCAATCCGGGTGACGTAGATGGCTATCTCGAGTTTGTCAAAGCCGCCGAGGATATTTTCAAAACCGGTTTCGCGCTCATCGACAAGCCGTTCGACCGATTTACCGACATGGTGAAAGTGCTTCCCGATCTCGCGCGACTCGGGTCACACCGGAGCGTCGCTTCTCTCGTAAACCGGTATGTCTCTGATCCGCGTCTGCAACAGGTCTTCAGCTTTCACCCGCTGCTCGTTGGCGGAAATCCATTTCAGACGACGTCGATCTACGCTCTCATTCACACACTGGAACAGCGTTGGGGAGTGTGGTTTGCCATGGGCGGGACTGGCTCGCTCATCGATGGCATGCTCCGCCTCTTCAGCGACATCGGCGGCGTGCTTCGATTGTCGGCTGCAGTAGACTCGATCGACATCGACCCACTAACGCGCAAGGTAACAGGGGTTACTCTCGCAGACGGAGCTGTACTTCAGGCAGACGCAATAGTCGCGAATTCGGAAGTCGCGCGTACTTATCTCAACCTGGTCCCCAGGTCAGCGCGAAAGAGAAACACCGATCGCCGCCTTAAAAAAAAGCGTTATTCGATGTCACTCTTCGTCATGTATTTCGGCACCGACCGGAAGTACGACGACATTGCCCATCACGAAATACTCATGGGGCCGCGATACGAGGAGCTCGTCGAAGATGTATTCACGCGGAAAATTCTGGCGAAAGATTTCTCCCTCTATCTGCACCGCCCAACCGCGACCGACCCGTCACTTGCGCCATCTGGCTGCGACTCGTGGTACGTGCTGTCACCGGTGCCGCATCTTGGCGGGAACGTGGACTGGCAAACGGCGGCTCGCCCGTACCGCGACGCGATCGTCCGATATCTGGAGAAGCGTTACCTGCCGAACCTTTCACGCCACATCGTCACCGAGCGGCAGATCGACCCTCGCTACTTCGACAACGAGCTCAGCTCGCACATGGGAAGCGCGTTCTCTGTCGAGCCAATTCTGACCCAATCCGCATGGTTCCGGCCTCACAACCGAAGCGAGGACGTGCCGAACCTATATTTCGCTGGCGCCGGGACTCATCCGGGCGCCGGACTTCCCGGAGTGCTCAGCTCCGGCAAGATCGTCGCCGACATGATTGGAGAAGCTTGATGGAACGCGCAGCACGTACGCTTCTCGTGGCTCATGTCGCGCTGATCGTTTTCTCCACTATCGCCCTCACGACTTTTCTCGCGGGGCCGCCGCCGGCGTGGCTTTCAACCGAGCCCGCGCAGACGATCTATCGCTATGGCTGGATGTTGTCCGGACCTTCATACGTGTTGCTTGGTGCTGCGGCGGTTTTCTTTCACGCTGCGCGTCGCTTCGGAGCCGCCAGAGCCGCCGCACTGTTAGCCGTTGGAACGCTGATCTCCCTCAGCTCCGAGCTCCTGGGAACCAGCACGGGACTGCCGTTCGGCCCCTATTCGTATACCACGCTGCTGGGATATCGCATCGGTGGCCTCGTTCCCTTTCCGATCCCGCTCTCATGGTTCTACATGGTCTATGCAAGCATTGCGATCACGGGCAGAATCCTTCCAGCGAGACCCTCCGAACGGAGCCGAGTGGCGTGGGCGTTTTGCGGGGGGGCAATTCTGACTGCATGGGATGTCGCCATGGATCCTGCGATGTCGAAAGCAACGACCCACTGGCTGTGGCACACCGACGGTTTCTTCTATGGTATGCCGCTGAGCAACTGGATCGGCTGGTTCCTCACCGGCAGCATCGTAGCACGCGCGATGATGGCGGTCGTTCCGCCAGCCGATTTCGTGAAAAAAGTGTCACCATCACGGCTTCCGCTCGCTATCTACGCGATCAACGGTGTGATGCCAATCGCTATCTGCCTGCGCCACGGACTCTGGTGGGCGGCGATTTTCGGACTGGCAGCGATGGCGCTCGCTCTGCTCCTGGCGGGACGATCTGACCGTGTCGCACCGCCTGTTATATTTGGGACATGAAGATCGACATCACCCAGAAGGAAGCCTCAGGCGTCGACCGGCACGTTCAGGTTACAGTTCCAGTCGAGTCGGTGAATGAAGCGCAGGATAAGGCCGCTCGCCGCTATGCGTCATCGGTAAGGCTTCCCGGTTTTCGTCCGGGCAAGGCGCCAGCGACGATGGTTCGGAAGAAATTCGCCGACGCCATCCGCCAGGAGGCGCTCGAAGCAATCGTCAGCGAAGCGTACAAGGAAGTCGTCGAAAAAGACGATCTCAAGGTCGCGTCGCAGCCGCACGTCCACGACCTGAAGTTTGAAGAAGGGCAGCCACTCACATTCGAGCTCCACTTCGAGCTTCGCCCGACGGTTGACCTTGCGCGTACGTCAGGCTTTCGGGTCAGTCGCGCAAACCCTGTCGTTACCGACGAGCACGTGCGAGAGCAGATCGAGCAGATCCGCGGTCAGCGCGCCGCATGGGCGCCAGTGGATGGCCGCCCTGAGCCGGGAGACATGGTGAACGTCGAAATCTCGGCCGGAGAGGACGCCGATAAGGAAGGCAGCTCGTATCCTATCGTTCTTGGATCCGGGCAGGCGATTCCGGGTATTGAAGAGCTCATCATGGAAGCCACTCCCGGCTCCACGGTCGAGAGACCCGTGCGCTGGCCCGATGACTTCCCGGACGAGACACAACGCGGTCAAACCAAGACAGTGCGAGTGAAGCTGCAGGACGTGAAGCGCAAGTCAGCCCCCGATCTCGATGACACGTTCGCCCGCGAGGTTGGCGATTTCGATTCGCTCGATGCACTTCGCACTGCCGTCCGGGCCGATCTCACCGAACACTCGACCCGCGACGCCGACGCACAGGTTCGCCAGAAGCTTATTGACGAAATCATCGGAGCAAATCCGTTCGATGTCCCGCAGAGCTGGGTCCGCCAGTTTGCACAGAACTACGCGGAAGCTTATCAGATTCCCGAGCAGGACCGCGACAAGTTCAGCACCGAATTCAAGGCGATGGCTGAACGGCAGATAAGGCGCGACCTGGTGGTCGAGACGATCGCGGAGCGGGAGTCGCTTGCCGCGACCGAAAAGGATGTCGACGACCGCATCACTGAGCAGGCGGATAAGCGCGGAGTAAATCCCGGCCAGCTTTACGCACAGCTCGAGAAGAGTGGCCGTCTCAAGGAAATCGAGCGCAGCCTCACGGAGGACAAGGTCTTCAAGTGGCTGCTCGACAAAAACGAAATTCAAACCGAGAGCTGAGAACCAAAATGCCGACTCTGTACACCCCATATGTAATCGAGCGTTCGAGCCGAGGCGAGAGAACCTACGACGTCTTCTCCCGCCTCCTCATGGACCGCATCATCTTCCTCGGCACGCCGATTAATGATGACGTGGCGAATGTTGTGATTGCGCAGCTGCTGTTCCTTCAGGCTGATAATCCGGACCGTGATATCCACGTCTATATCAACTCCCCGGGTGGAAGCGTCTCGGCCGGAATGGCGATATATGACACAATGCAGTTCCTTAAGCCGCCGGTGAACACCACCTGCATGGGTCTCGCGGCCAGCATGGGCTCGTTCCTTCTGGCTGCCGGGACGCCCGGCAAGCGGTCCGCCTTGCCCCACGCACGCATCATGATCCATCAGCCAAGTGGGGGGACGCAGGGCACGGCGGCGGATATCGAGATTCAGGCGCGGGAAATCCTGTACCTCCGCTCCAAGATGAACGAGCTGATGGCCAAGCATACCGGGAGGCCCGTGGAGCAGATCGAGCGCGACATGGACCGCGACCGCTTCATGTCCGCCGATGAGGCCAAGTCCTACGGCATTATTGACAACGTGATCACGAATCAGAATCAGATCGTCGAGGCCCTCAAGGTCTGAGAGCCCCGAAAATCCTTGACCGTGCCCTGAACCGCTGTTAGTTGTTCAATAGCAACTATCTGCCTCTCTAGCACCTCCGGACGCCTATGTCGCAGGATAAACACCTCCGCTGCTCTTTCTGCGGAAAATCGAAGGATTCGGTCCGGAAATTCATTTCCGGCCCGTCCGTGTACATCTGCAATGAGTGCATTGCACTGTGCAACGAGATCCTGGCGGAAGACGAGGAGCGTGAAGTTTCCGAGGCGATCACCCAGGTACCGTCGCCGCAGGAGATCAAGGACGTCCTCGACCAGTACGTGATCGGTCAGGAGCAGGCGAAGAAGGCGCTGTCGGTCTCCGTCTACAACCACTACAAGAGAATCAATTCCACGTCGCTCAAGGACGACGACGTGGAGCTCGACAAGTCGAACATCCTGCTCATCGGCCCGACGGGGGTGGGCAAGACGCTGCTGGCGCGTACGCTGGCACGCATACTCGACGTGCCGTTCACGATCGCCGACGCAACGACTCTCACAGAAGCCGGATACGTTGGTGAGGACGTAGAGAACATCCTCGTTCGGCTGCTCCAGGCGGGCGATTTCAACATCGCGGAATGCGAGCGCGGAATCGTCTACATCGACGAGATCGACAAGATTGCCCGCAAGTCGGAAAACCCGAGCATCACTCGCGACGTTTCCGGCGAGGGCGTGCAGCAGGCGCTTCTGAAAATCATCGAAGGAACCGTCGCTTCAGTGCCGCCGCAGGGTGGCCGCAAGCATCCGCAGCAGGAATACATCCAGCTCAACACGAAGGACATCCTCTTCATCTGCGGCGGTGCCTTCGACGGGCTGGAAAAGATCATCGAGGCACGCACCGGACGCCGGCAGATCGGGTTCAACAACGCAACAGGAAAGAAGGAAGCTGATCCGACCCAGGTGTTCGCCGAGGTCGAGCCGGACGATCTGCTCCGATACGGGATGATTCCAGAGCTCGTCGGCCGACTTCCCGTTACGGTGGCGCTCGAGTCGCTCGACGAGAAGTCGCTCGTCCGGATTCTCAAGGAGCCGAAGAACGCGCTGACCAAGCAGTACGGCAAGCTGTTCAGCATGGAAGGCGTCGATCTCGAGTTCCGGGCCGACGCCCTGCGCGCCGTGGCGCGTCGCGCCATGGAACGCAAGACCGGTGCCCGCGGCCTGCGCTCCATCCTCGAGGGCGTCCTG
>JBBQYO010000109.1:0-9456 GCA_038208605.1 Gemmatimonadales bacterium
CGGAGCTCGTGATAGAGCCATGGGGTCACGACGCGCAATATTGGCGCGACCTCTGGCACTACAGGGAGCTGTTCGGGATTCTCGCCTGGCGGGATATCCTCGTCCGGTACAAGCAGACGATCATCGGAGTGGCGTGGGCTCTCATCCAGCCTCTGCTCACGATGCTGATTTTTACCGTCGTCTTCGGCAGGCTCGCGAGGCTTCCTTCAGCCGGCGTCCCCTACCACGTGCTGGTGTTCGCTGGTCTGTTACCGTGGCAGCTTTTTTCGCAGGCACTGAGCGGGGCGGCAAACAGTCTCGTATCGCAGAGCAATCTGATTTCAAAAGTCTATTTTCCGCGCTTGATCGTTCCCGCGGCGGCGGTGGTTACAAGTCTCGTCGATTTCCTCATCGCCGCGGGTCTGCTCGCGGCGGTAATGGTCTGGGACGGAGTCGTTCCGACGTGGCGTCTCGTTACGCTGCCACTGTTCGTGCTGCTCGGACTCGCCGCCGCTTTCGGCGTCGGTCTCTGGTTCTCGGCGCTTACGGTGAAGTACCGCGATTTTCGCTTCATAGTGCCGTTCGCGCTCCAGCTCGGGCTGTTCATTTCGCCGGTCGGGTTCAGCAGCT
Organism: Gemmatimonadales bacterium; assembly: GCA_038208605.1. Lineage (GTDB taxonomy): Bacteria > Gemmatimonadota > Gemmatimonadetes > Gemmatimonadales > Gemmatimonadaceae > UBA4720. The sequence goes on from JBBQYO010000109.1 coordinate 610, forward strand.
CAATCGTTCCGGCCAACCTCCGGCTGGCCTATTCGCTCAACCCGATGGTTGCGGTGATCGATGGCTGCCGGTGGGCAATTCTTCCCGCCGGACCGGCGCTCAGCGCAACGAATCTCGCGTTGTCGTCACTGGTGGTCATCGTGGTCCTGTGGTCAGGCACGCGATATTTTCTGTCGACTGAGGCGACGTTTGCCGACATTGTGTAGAAAGCGTCGCCTGCGCATGCAATGATGGACCCGATAATCATCGCCGAAGGTCTCGGAAAGAAATACAAGCTCGGGGCGCGCTCGGCCAGAAATGCAAGCTTGCGCGATGCGATCGCCGGAGCTGCCTCCCGGTTGACGAGAGCGGTCTTGCGTCGTGCTCCGATACGGTCGAATCCATCTGGCGTCGCGCACTCCACAGCCTCAGCCGATTCGATTTCAAAAACCGATTTCTGGGCGCTTCGCAATGTGTCGTTCGACATTGCCCCCGGTGATGTCGTCGGTATCATCGGACGAAACGGTGCAGGGAAGTCCACTCTTCTCAAGATTCTGAGCCGCATCACGCGTCCCACCGAGGGACGGGCGCGGGTGCGCGGAAGCCTTGCCAGCCTGCTCGAAGTCGGAACCGGATTTCACGGCGATCTCACCGGACGCGAAAACATTTTTCTCAACGGCTCGATTCTCGGCATGAGCAGGCGCGACATAGTCGCCCGCTTCGACGAGATCGTCGCCTTCGCTGACGTGGCGGCGTTTCTCGACACACCCGTCAAGCGCTACTCATCAGGTATGTACGTGCGCCTCGCGTTTGCGGTCGCTGCGCATCTCGAGCCCGACATTCTCGTCATCGACGAAGTTCTCGCGGTTGGTGACGCGGAATTCCAGAAGAAAAGTCTCGGCAAGATGCGCGAGGTCGGGCAGGACGGACGCACCGTGATTTTCGTCAGTCACAACATGAACGCGATCGAGCAGCTTTGCAGATCCGCGATACTGCTCGATCACGGCGGCATAGTTCGGCAGGGCGACGACGTGCGCGGGATCATAAACCAGTATCTCTGGAACCATAACTCTGAGCTTGCGGTGAGTGAGTGGACCAACAACGCAAAGCAGCTGAGCAATCCGTGGTTCACGCCGACGAGGTTCTGGATCGGCGACCGCGACGGCTCTCCAAGCGAGATGCCACTTGCGAACAACGACGACATGTGGGTGCACATCGAGGGGACAGCGGAACAACTCGACGACGCGCTCACTGTTGGCTACGCGTTGTTCGACGAACTGGGCGCTCTGATGTTCTGGAGTTACCAGACCGATCGCGGCCAGGCCGACCGTCCGATGCTGCGCGCCGGTCACAACCATCTTTGCGCACCGATACCGCGCCGCCTGCTGAACGAGGGAGACTACCGGGTGGAGCTCATCGGCAGCCTTCACTTTCGCGAGTGGCTTTTCGAGCCCGCCGTTTCGGCGCCAGCGATTCATCTGCGGATCAAGGGCGGGCTGAGTGATTCACCGTTCTGGATGATAAAGCGGCCGGGATTGCTCGCTCCCGTCATCAAGTGGGAGTCAGCTTGAATGTTTGACGCAATTCGATGACGTTGGCGACATGCTAGGTCCACTCAAGCGGCTGTTCGGCCGGAGTCACCCGGTGAGCGCCGGGCTGCCCAATGAATTCGACCTGCGGAGAATGCCGGAGCTGCTCGGAAGGAATGACCCCGTCATTCTCGAGATTGGGTGCAACGGGGGATCGGACACTCTGAAATTTCTCGATCTCTTTCCCGCTGCTCGCATTTTTGCATTCGAGCCAGACGCGCGAGCTGCTGCACGATTCAGAAGCAACGTCGCAGATTCCAGAGTTACGCTCTTCGACCTTGCAGTCTCGAACACAGATGGAACGCTCGAGTTTCACGCGAGTGGCGGCGCGCCGGAAAAGCTGACTGATGAAAGCTGGCCGGCCGACTGGGATCTGTCTGGATCGATCAAGAAACCGAAAGGGCATCTCGATGTGCATCCGTGGTGCAGGTTCGACAGCACGATAGTCGTGAAATCGAGCACGCTCGATACGTGGGCGGTGGCGAACGCAATCGACAGGGTCGATTTCATCTGGACCGATGTGCAGGGGGCAGAGGCAGAAGTAATTGCGGGCGGAATGAAAACTCTCGCAAAGACGCGATACTTCTATACCGAATACAGCAACCAGGAGCTATATGAGGGCCAGCTCGACGTTGCGGGTATTAAGGCGCTGCTTCCCGACTTCGAGGTCGTAGAAGTTTTCGATAACGATGTGCTCCTGAGAAACACGGTGCTCGACAAAAGCGCGTGATCATCGCAGCGCTGAAAGGCGGGCTAGGCAATCAGCTCTTTCAGTATGCGGTCGGCCGCAGCCTTTCTCTTCTGCGGCGCACCGACCTCAAATTCGATGTGACGTGGTACGAAGACCCGGACACGCGTGCCGGCCTGACTCCTCGGCGGTTCGAGCTGGACAAGTTCAAAATCGCGGCGGGCCGCGCATCAAATGAAGACATCGCTCGCGTCAGATCCGCTGCAGGGGGAGGAAGCCTATCCCGGCTCACCGGGCTGCTGCGACGAGGACCGCCGTCCCAACTGATACGAGAGAAGAAATACTTCGCCTTCGACAGGCAAGTTCTCGAAGCGGGGCCCAACGCATATCTCGACGGGTACTGGCAGAACGAACGGTATTTCGAGGGATGTGCACCCACAATTCGGGATGACCTGAAACCGAGCTCGCCTGCTCTCGGCGCGAACGACACACTGCTCTCCGAAATCTCCAACAGTGAGTCAGTTGGAGTACATATCCGGCGAGGTGACTACACGTCGGCCGGCTCCGAGCCTCATTCGCACGTGCTGCTGACGGCGGAGTACTTCAGCACGGCGATGCGCAGGATGGCCGCGACACTGAGAGAGCCGAAGTTTTTCGTTTTTTCGGACGATCACCAGTGGGCGCGAAAAAATCTCGGCGAAGACTTTCATCTTCGATACGTAGAGCACAATGACGTCGACGATGCTGCGGAAGACCTGCGTCTCATGAGCGCCTGCAGGCATCAGGTGATTTCCAACAGCACGTTCAGCTGGTGGGCGGCATGGCTGAATACGTACGCGCTGAAAAAAGTGATCGCTCCCGCGCGGTGGTTCGTTGGAGACACGTTCGACATTTCAGGACTGATGCCGAAATCGTGGGAGCGAATTTAGTTGCTTCTCACGTATGCGGCCGCACAACGAAATCCGAATCGCGCACGCTGCCATGGGCCTGGCCCCGCGGCACGTGATATCGGAATGCGACCGAGTGTCGACCACAGCCCCCTCGTTCTTGGCGCAGCAATCTCCGCGTTGTTCCACAGGAGCCGCCCGAGCTTTGCGCGAAACGAGCCGCCGTCATATCTCCGCTGCGCCGCGTTCGCGGCTGCCAGCTTCACGGCCCACTTACCCGCCTGTCTAAACCACTCAGCGCTGGCATGAGGCTGCTTCGAAAAAAGACTGTCGTGAATCTTCAGCTCGCTCTCATCTGCATCGGGAATCAAAGCGAGCGCAAGCTTTCGTCGTGCAAGTGACGCAAACTCTCGCTGCACACCTATTCGCTGGTTCGTTGCCTGGTGGGCGTGAAAGCGATATTCGAGGAGCCGCACCGGCAGGACGGCAAACTTGCACCGGTCTGACAGTCTAGCCCACAGGTCGTAGTCTTCCGCGCCGGTGAATGCGGGATCGTACGACAGTCCATTCTCGCGAAGGATTGCCGTCCGCATCATCACTGTCGGATGAGGAATAGGATTGTCGAAGAACATCTCGAGGCGCAGCTCGGCGTCCGCCGTCGGAGGCGTGAAGTCCGTTTCACGCGACCCGAAACCTTTGCACCATGTGCCGCACACACCGACCTCTTCGTGCGCGTCCATGTATGCGAGCTGCTGCTCGAGCCGGCCCGGAAGGCTGATGTCGTCGGCATCCATGCGCGCGATGTAACGGCCGGATGCGGCTCTCGTCAGCCGGCCGAGCGATGCAGACACGCCGACATTGCTCGAGTTCTCGAAAACTGTGATCCGCGCATCCGCGTAACCGCGGACAATCGCGCGTGTGTCGTCGGTGGAACAGTCGTCAAGGATGAGTAACTCGAAATCGCCGAACGATTGTCTCAGGATGCTGTCGACGGCAGCGCTCACATAGCGGCCCGAGTTGTAAGTCGGCATGATGACCGAAACCAGCGGGCGGTGTGAGCTGGTCACTGGGGCTCCTAACCGCGCCCGTTCTTTCTCGGCGGTGTGCGGGTCGCCTGCTCCAGCGCTTTCCATACACGGCCCCGAAAACGCTTTTTGGAAAAATATTCCAGCTCTTCGCGCGGAGGAACTTTCGCTTCTCTCAATGAAGTTCGAATTGCATTGAGAATGTCGTCGCGATTGTTGGGGTCGGCCATGTAACCCCAGGCGCCGCCGCGAACCGCCTCTCGCGAGCCGTCGATCGTGCTCGCGACAACCGGCACACCCGTCGCTAACGCCTCCAGGAACACGTAGCCGAATCCTTCCATTCTGCTCGGCATCACAAACAGATCGGCGAGTCTGTAGAGATCGAGCTTGGCCTTTTCTTCGACGTAGCCGGTGAACACCGTATTGGCTCGCACGCCAAGGCGATCTGCTTTTTCCTCGAGGCGCCGGCGGTCGGTGCCCTCTCCAGCGGCGCAGTATGTGAGAGTCGGGAAATCCTCGAGAAGCGCGGGAAGAATCTCGAGAACTTCGTCGAATCCCTTGGCCTGCTCGGCGGCATCCATGCGGCCGAGGGTGAGCAGGATCGGTCCAGTTCCAAGGCCGAGCTTTTTTCTCAGATCCTCTCGCTTTGGGCCCGGCGTGTAGGCCTTCATGTCGATGGCGTTAGGGATGAGGCTGATCCGGTCACCAGGAACGTCGGCCCATTCACGCAACCGCTTTACGGTGAACGCGCTGATTGCAACGACCCCATCAATTCCATGAAGCGCGAACCGGCGAAGCACAGATCCGTGCCTCCAAACCTCTACGCCGTACACCATCAGAATGAGTGGTGTGCGGCATCTGCGCGCGGCCAGCCATGCGGCCGGCAGAAGGTTGATGTGCCCGCAGATAACGAGATCGAAACTCGACTGCCGCGTCAACCGGTCGAGTGCACGAATGAATTTCATCTTTGATCCGGCGACGCCTTCGAGCTGGGAAATCTTCGCCGGGAGCGCGTCGTGCTCGCGCGCCACGACGCGCGGAACCATCACCACCTCGTCTACAGAGGAATGGGCAGCTACGCTCTCGAAAAAGTCGCGGTTGTACTGTGCTATACCACCGGTGCCCCCGTAGGCGTCGGTGACTAGCGCGAGAACCCTCACCGGGTTCTGCTAAGCCTCGTGGTCGGAATACTCGTACTTGTAGTAAGCGCCATATTTGGAGACCTGGCCGTCGGGATCGTTCAGAACAGCGCCGACAATACGCGCGCGAAGCACGCGTAGCTGCTGGGTCGCCTGCTGTGCTGCCGCGCCGTCGGTCTTGCCGGCGCGGATGACCATGATCACGCCGTCGGAGATCGTAGCGAGGATCGCCGCGTCCGAAGCCGCCAGAAGAGGCGGTGAATCGAACACGATCAGGTCGTACCCTTCAGAAAGCGCATTCACCTTCTCGATCATGTGCGGGCCGCCAAGCAGCTCGGCGGGATTTGGCGGAAGCTTGCCCGTCGTCATGACATAGAGCCCGCCAACTACCGTGCTCTTGACGACATTTTCTTCGGGTTCGTAACCGAGGACGTACTCGCTCATGCCGGGCTCGCGCGGCAAGTTGAACACCCGGTGGAGGCGGCCCCGGCGAAGATCGCAATCGATCAGCAGAACGCGCATGCCCTGCTGAGCGAAAGCCACCGCGAGGTTGGCGGCTGTCACGGTCTTTCCTTCTTCGGGCGATGCGCTCGTGACGACCAGTCGTCTCATCTCACTGACGGAATGCGAGAACATGAGATTCGTGCGAAGAGTGCGAAACGCTTCCGATGACTGGGAGTTGGGGTCGGTAATGGTAACCAGATCGAGCTCGCCCGTCGGCCTCGCCGCGGCGAGCGCCTTGCTCCGGCTGCGCTTCATGCCGGGAAATCGCCGTTGTTTCTTTCCTGCCGATGGCAGGCGCGGGACGACCACCAGCCCCGGAATGCCGAGCAATGGCTCGATGTCTCCGCGACGGCGGATGGAACGATCGAGGCTGTCGGTGAGGACCGCTGCCCCAAATCCAAACATCAGACCCACAACGAGGCCCAGGAAAAGCTTTCGCTTGCTTCCGGTTGCAATCTGATAACCCGGATTTCGTGAAAGCTCGACGATCTCGACCTGACCTGTCTCGACTGCCTCTGACATTTTTGTTTTTTGGAGCTGCTCCTTGAGGCTGCCCGAAAGTTTCTGAGCACTCTGAACATCTTCCTTGAGCTGGCCCTGCTTTGCGTCGTCGGCCGCAACGGCGGAATACATGCCAAGTGTGGCTGTCGACGGGCGCTGCACTGCGGCGAGGCGCATGTCGACCGACTGACGCTGGGTTTCAGCCGCGTCCATCACCCTCGCGCTCGAAGCTGCGATCTGGGCGTTCAGCGCAATCATGTCGGGGTTCGAGGGCGCCGCCCCGCCGTTGATCAGGTTGTCGCGAGCTGCCTGCAGAGAATTCCACTGGGTAAGCAGCTGACCCATGAGTGGATTTGTTGCGATAGTCGGCGACGCGCTGATTCCACGCACCGCGGCGGACAGCTCCTCGCTGGTCCGGCGCGGCTTCGCGAGCACCAGGTCGAGCGCGATTTTTTCACTCTCCAGCGAAGATCGCGCCGTTTCGGTCTGGGTCGCTCTCGTAATGGCGGCAGTGGCCGACGACGCCGTCGACTGGATTCCGGCGCTGAACGACGCGAGGCGGTCATTGGCGATGTTGAGCACGGAATCGGATTGTCTGAGCTGGCTCTCGAGAAACGCCCGTCGCCGCCGCGAGAACTGCTGGGCGCTGGTCGCATTGTACAGCTGATAACCCTCAGCCATTGCGTTGGCGATCCGGGTGGCCTGATTCGCATCGTAATCCGTGTATGACAGATCGAGTATGTCAGTCAGCGGCCGGCCCGAAACTCTGAAATTTCCCAGAATGGATGACATCGCGGATTCCTTCGAAGCCACATTGAACGACGTCGACGCGACCGCAGGCCTCCTGGCAACGCCCATCCGAACTCCATCTATAGTCGCTGAAGCGCCGTATGGCGCCGAAGCCGAATGGCCATTCGACGTCAGAGTGAAAGCTGCCGGCTGAAACGAAACGTTGACGTTGGTCGCGGACGCGCTGTCGGCAACCGCTACCTCGGTAATCTCGGGTAGGAATGACTTGCCGAAGGCGGGCGCAAGCCGCAATCCTTTCAGGTCGACCGCCGAGGAAACGACGGCCTCACTCTGAAGAATCTGGATCTGGGACTGAAGCGGATCGGCGCCCACGCTGAACGGCATCTGAGGGTTGGGCTGGCCGCCGGTCATGTCTCCGCCAATTGCCCGCGATGCATCCACGAGACGAACAGTGGCCCTCGAGCGGTACTGCGGTCGCTCGTGCCGCAGGGAATTGAAATTGTAAGCCATGGCCAGAGCGACCACCGCGACTACGATCGGCCATCTTCGTTTGACCATCGCGAGATACTCGCGAATGCCCGTATATTCCGTCCCGGACTCGGCACGGCCCTGGTCACTAATGTCCAGTGGATCCGAAGCAATCTGAATTGCGCGGCCGCGTGGCGAGTTCATTGGAACAATGTTGGGCAAAGACACCTACTCCGGATTGACTGAAAGGGTCTGGGATTTTGCTCGCATGCTGGTTGCACCCGAACTGCCAAGTTAGCGGCGAGTTTGTGTGGATTCCAGTCGAATGGAAATGCTGAAGGCTCCGCAGAATCGTTTCGTCGTATCGAAAAAGGCCGCGCTGGCCGAAAAAACTCCGCGAGATAATGAGAATAGCGATCGTCGTCTGTATTAGTGCTTTCTTCGTTCTGATCCTGATGCTTCGGCGGTATCAGGATTCGCTCGGGCTTCCCATCGCCTACCTTGCCAACCTGCTGCTGCTTCACGTGCCGGGGGCGATCGGCCAGGCACTCGCGAAGTCGTCAGTCGGGCTGACGCCGCCCAGGTATACGCGAACGGGCATCATTCTTACCGCTATCGGTTCCGCGGCGTTCGTTGCCGGGGTGTGGCTCGCGCACCGGAATCAGAAGCCAGTTACCCCGCAGCCGGCGGCACGCAGCCTGTTCTGGCGGTATTGCGTGCTTGGAGGAGGCGTCTGCACGGTCGTCGCCTATTTGATCGCCATTCCGAGCGTTGGCGCCGTTTTTACTCGCGGAGGCCCGATCTGGATGCTGGGTGTGATGCTCGGTCTGGTGGCGGCGTTCAGGAATCATGACCGGATGAAGGCGATGCGCTGGCTCCTGATCCTCGCGGCCTATCCCACTCTGATGCTTCTTCTCGGGGGCTTTCTGAGCTACGGATCGATGGCGGCGATCATCGTCGTCTCGGCACTGGCAGTCACAACACGAAGCGGGTGGAAAGTGGCCGTCTCGGGCGTGCTCCTGCTGACCGTCGGCATCAGCGTATTTACTGCCTACTTCAAGCATCGGCCCGAAATCCGCGCAGCGGTTTGGGAGGGTGCCGACACGGACGCACGAATTGACGCGACGATGGCGGCGTTCCAGGATATCAAGATGTTCAATCCCGATGATCGCCTTCAGCTCTACGCACTCGACCAGCGGCTCAACCAGAACTATTTCGTTGGCCTCGCCGCAGCGCGAATCGACGCCGGTGCGGTCAATTATCTCTACGGCCGATCCTTGTGGGAGGGCGTGCAGGCACTGGTGCCACGAGCTCTAT
>JBBQYO010000110.1:0-9454 GCA_038208605.1 Gemmatimonadales bacterium
CGCTGGTCCTGCTGGCGGGCCTGCTATTTCATCTGCCATTCGCCGTGCTTGTCTGGGCAGCGATATCGACTTTTGCTTTGCTCGTGTGGTGGACGTCAGTGTACGTGACCGCGGGCGAGTCGCCGCTGTACGCACTGCTCACACCAATCGGTGCGCTTGTCGTGTTCTACATTTTTCTGCGCGCGATTGCCCGGGGGCGGCGGGTTGCATGGAAAGGCCGCGAATACTTTTCGAGCAGTGTGGCGGAGCCGGCGTCTACTCTGGTTCCCGCTTCTCGCCCGTCGCAGAACCTATAGGAGCTCTTGCGACAATGACCTGTCCGGGAGGTGCGGGCAGCTCGATGCCTTCGGTGTTGAGCGCCTGCATCACGGTCGCGAGCACGTGATCGCGGGCGACGAGCAAATCACCGGCGCGCGACCTGATCCACCACCGGGCTCTCAGGACGACCGATGATTCGTCGAAAGCGGTGATGACGACATCAGCCTTTGGATCGGGAAGAATGTCTTTCGCGCCGTCCAACACTCGCTGAATGATTGACCTCGCCGCTACTGCGTTGTCACCGCTTTTGACCTTGAAATCGTATTCGAGACGGCGCGATTCGAAGGCCGTGTTGACCGTGACGGAGTTGGTAAAAAGATCGGAATTCGGAATCACGACACGCCGGCCATCGTAGGTCTTGAGCCAGGTCGCGCGGATGTGAATGTCTTCGACAGTGCCTTCGTACTTGTCGTAGATGATCTCGTCGCCGATGCGAAACGGACGGGTGAACAGGATGAGAATTCCGGCGAGAAAATTCTCGAAGATGTCCTTGAACGCGAATCCGACTGCGATGCCCCCGATGCCGAGCGCGCTGACAAGGTTGCCGGGCGTGAACCCGGGAAACGCCGCGGCGACGGCGATGAGCAGGCCGACGACGACAATGGTGCCGTGCGCGATCCTGCCGAGAGCGAGCTTGAGAGTGCGGTGCGCGAGATCACCGTGTGATGCCCGCGCCATCCCGCGGCGCACACCGCGGCCGAGGATGTAGAAGAGCAGCCCGAGCGTGAGTGCAAGCAGGAGCCGCGGAACGGAGGCTGCGAATCCGCGAAGCATTTCGTGAGCTGTGTTCCACGCGGCGTTCATATCCATGAATTTCTGAGTTGCAAAGCGGTACGTAAGTGGTTCCGGTAGAGAATGTCTGGCACGCGTAGTGGAATGATGTCCGTCAGAGCTGCGGCCGCCTCTAACCTCACCGCGTGCAATCTCTCGCGCACGCGACAAAACTGCTCGACAACTGCGCCGATCCCAAGGGACTCGTCGAGGTTTTTCGTGAGCTTGGCTTTGTCACGGGCCCAATCGAGCTGACGCCGGAAGAAGCCGGCTCGATCGGATTGCCGGAAAACGAAGGGCCATTCTCGATTCTGCAGGGGCAGGGCGGGCTTCGCGCAATTCTCTTCGACGTTAAGGAACGCGGCCAGCTCAGGCTCGTCGTTGCCCAGATCGCGGCGCGGGTTGTTTCACGCGCCCCGCATCTGCTCTGGATCCTCGGCGCGCTCGACATTGGTGGTGGCGAAGTTGGAATCGCCGCATGTGACCCGGGTAAATCGAAAGCCCGCGTCGCCGCGCTGGTCGCGAGGCCCGGGCACATCGTTGCGAGCGATGCAGAAACGCTGTGTACCCTTGCGGCAGCGCGGGCGGAGTCGGACATGCTGGTTCACGCGAGGTGGCTCGAGATCCTGGGCCGCGAGAGCGTGAGCCGCCGCTTCTTTCGTGCGCTCGAGGCGTCCATTGCGAATCTCTCTGCCGATCTGTTTCCGGCGCCGTCCGCCGCTCATGCGTCAGAGATGGCGCTTCTCTATGCGTCCCGGCTCCTGTTCCTCTCATTTCTCGAAACCAAAGGCTGGCTCGACCGCGATCACGGATTCCTCGGAAACACATTCGCCGATTGCATGATGAGTGGCGGCGGATTTCACAAACGTGTGCTCATGCCGCTGTTCTTCGGCACTCTGAATACGCATCCGCGGAATCGTGCGGCGCGCGCGCAATCGTTCGGCCGGGTTCCCTTTCTCAATGGCGGTCTGTTCTCGCGATCGAGCGTCGAGCGCGGCAGCCCCGACTCCCAATTTTCCGACGAGGCACTTGGCGGATTGTTCGCCGATGTGCTTTCGCGCTATCGCTTCACCGCCCGTGAGGACACGAGCGCGTGGTCGGAAAGCGCGGTCGATCCGGAGATTCTTGGCCGCGCGTTCGAATCGTTGATGTCGGCGCGAACTCGAAAGACGAGCGGTGCATTCTACACTCCTCAATCGCTCGTAGTAGACCTGACCCGGTCGGCGTTGTCAAACGCGTTGAGCAGTGACATCGCATCCGCCGAATGTGTCAAAGGCGCACTCGCAGGTGAGCCTGTTGCTCAACGCACAGCTCAACAGCTGCTCGGCGCGCTTGGATCATTTCGGATTCTCGATCCGGCATGCGGATCAGGGGCGTTCCTCGTTCACGCTCTCGAAGAGTTGTCAGCTCTCAGGCAGCACGTCGGGGATCCTCGCCCTCTGCACGAGATCAGGCGCTCGGTTCTCACACGTTCCATTTTTGGCGTCGACGTCAACCCAACGGCGGTCTGGCTGTGCGAGCTTCGCCTGTGGCTCTCGATGGCAATCGAGAACCCGCAGACCGATCCGATGCGGGTTTCAACGCTTCCGAATCTCGACCGGCATATCAGGTTCGGTGACTCGCTGCTCGCCGACTCGTTTGAGAATACGAGAAGGTCTCATGATGCGGTTCGATTCGCTACGCTACGCTCCCGCTACAGTCGGGCGACAGGCCCGCGAAAACGCTCCCTCGGCCGGATGTTGGACAGGGCCGAGCGAACCCGGGCAATCGGAGTACTCGCTGCCAATGCGCAGAGGGCTGCTGAGCAGCGACACGATCTATTGCTGGCAATACGGTCGAGAGATCTGTTTGGAAAGCGCAACGCGATCAGCGCTGAAACAAAGTCAACGCTCATCGAGATCCGCGACCGTCTCCGCTCCGCCCGGCGCGATTCCAGGGCGCTCGCTGCCGGAGCGGCGCTGCCGTTTTCTTTTCCGACGCATTTCGCCGACGCTGCGGTCGAGGGTGGATTTCACGTTGTGATCGGAAATCCGCCGTGGATCCGCACTCACAATCTCGATCGCTCGTCGCGCGTACAGCTACGGCGCAGCTATTCGGTTTATCGCAATGCGGCATGGAAAAATGGAGCTGAGGCAGCGGGCGCGGGTCGAGGATTTTCGGGGCAGGTGGATACCGCAGCTCTGTTCGTCGAGCGTTCGCTGTCGCTCTGCCGGTGCGGGGGAGTCGTCGCATTGATAGTGCCCGCGAAATTGTGGCGCTCTCTCGCTGGCGGAGGCGTGCGCTCGCTGATCCTCGACGGAACGCAGATGATCGAGCTCCAGGACCTCACAGATGCGAAACAGATATTCGACGCGGCCGTGTATCCATCCACGATCGTCATCCGGCAAGGTGCCTCGGCCAACTCTGAAACGTTGACCGTTGCAGTTGCGGTTCATCACGCCCGACGAGTTTCGAGGTGGAACGCAAGGCAGGATCGCATCGCGTTCGATGACAGCCGAGGGAGTCCGTGGGTAATGCTGCCGTCGGCCGCGCGTCGATGCTTCGACACGATTTCAGCGGCAGGGATTCCGCTCTCCCGAAGTTCGATCGGTCGACCGACTCTGGGAGTGAAGTCTGGCTGCAACGAAGCGTTCATCCCGCCCGCCGGGAAAGTCGAGAAAGCCATGTTGCGCCCGCTCGTTCGCGGTGAAAACCTCTGTCGCTGGAGGGTTGAAAGCTCGAGCGAACAGATCATCTGGACCCACGATGAGGCGGGCGCGCCGCTGCGCTCCCTTCCCCCCCGGACGCTCGAATGGCTCAGCGGCTTTAGAGAGACGCTGGACACAAGGAGTGACGCACGAGGGCGCGGCCGGTGGTGGTCGCTCTTCAGAATCGACAGCTCGGACTTCTCTCGCCCGCGAGTCGTGTGGTCCGACGTGGCTCGCGCGCCTGCGGCCGCTCTGATACCGGCCGGCGACAACTCTGTCGCCATCAACAGCTGTTACGTCGTGCGGTGCCCGGCACTACCTGATGCGCTCGCGCTGGTTGCTCTTCTCAACTCGCCGGTTAGTGCGGCCTGGCTCAACGCCGTCGCCGAACCGGCACGAGGCGGTTACCACCGTTACCTCGGCTGGACGATGTCGATCCTGCCAACTCCGCGGGACTGGTCTCGCGCGGCATCGATTCTCGCCCCCGTGGCGCAGCGCGCTATCGACGGTTTTGCACCACCTGAGGACGAGCTGACATCCGCTACGCTCGAGGCGTTTGGCCTTTGTCATGATGACGTGGCCGAGCTGCTGGAGTGGGACGACGCGTGACGGATTATTCCGTCCGCGCACTCATGGCGCAGTTCCTTCTCGACCAGCACGCATCAACTCAGACAATCCAGCTCGGCTCGGTCGCACTGAGGCCTCACCAGGTGTCGGCGGCGCGGCGTGTTGAGTCCGCGATCGATGAGTTTGGCGGCGCGTTACTGTGCGATCAGGTCGGAATGGGTAAGACGTTCGTAGCTCTGGCCGTCGCCCGGAAGCGGGTGAATGCAGCAGTTGTAGCACCAGCAATTTTGCGCGACATGTGGAATGCCGCAGCTCGCTCCGCAGACAGCGCGATCTGCTTCATATCGACAGAATCATTGAGCCGAAGGACCAGTCGCGTTCCCGACACACATTCCGCGGGAGAATCGACTGGTTTCCTGATCGTCGACGAAGCGCATCACTTTCGCAATCCGGCGACGCAACGTTTCGCCGCGATTGCGCGGCTGGCATCGCGCCGGCAGGTGCTTCTTCTCACCGCGACACCGGTACATAACCGGATCAAAGACCTTGCGGCTCTTCTTTCTCTCTTCCTCGGCTCGCGGTCAGCAGACCTCACCTCCGCGGAGTTCAGCCGGATCGTCGTAGCACGAAACCGCGCTCATCTCCAAACCGCTATCGGGATACCTGCCATGGCTCCACCGCGCTGGTGCACGGTGAGTCACGACGACGATATAGCAGAGATGCTCCTCGCATTGCCGCCGCCCGTACCCCCTCGGGACGGTGGCGACGGCGGCGTGCTGATTGTTCATTCGCTCATCCGCCAGTGGGCGTCGAGTGACGCTGCGCTTCGCCAGGCTCTTGTTCGCAGACTACTCAGGGCAACTGCAATCACTGATGCGATGGAAAACGGATCGTACCCGTCCATCGCCGAGCTGTCGGCCTGGACTGCCGCTGATGATTGCGTCCAGCTCGCGTTTACGGAGCTAGTCGCGCCCCGGATCTCATTTGACGAAAAGCTTCTATCGAGTGTCCGGCGGCACACGGAATGGGTTCGCAGGATCAAGGGTCGGCTCGGTGATTCAAACGAGCGCGATCGAAAGCGCGCCGCGGTCATACGAGAGATTCGCGGAAGGCATCGAGGAGCAGGAATCGTCGCATTCTCCCAGTATGCCGACACGGTCGACGAATTGTTTCGCCTTCTTGCGCCTGACGGGAGAGTGGCGGCCCTGACTGGAAACAGCGCTCGTGTCTTCGGCGGGCGCATTTCCCGGTCGGAGGCAATCGGTCGTTTCGCTCCGGTCGCAAACGGTCGAGCGAGGCCTGCAGGGTCGGAGGAAGTGACGCTTCTGTTGACGACCGACCTGCTCAGCGAGGGCGTGAATCTTCAGGACGCTGCCGTAGTCGTTCATCTCGATCTTCCGTGGACTCCAGCGAGGATGGAGCAGCGGCTTGGCCGCGTCGCACGAATGGGCTCACCGCACGAGAGAGTCTTTTCTTACATAATGCGGCCGCCGGCTACGGCTGAAACGACCGTTCGCCTCGAGCGAATCCTGTGCGAGAAAATGGAGGCTGCCGGCCTTGTCGCCGATGGATTGGAGAATCTTCTGCCATCGCCTCGCGACGTCACTCGCGCCCGGAGCGCGGCCGCCGTGACGGAGGAAATTCGCTCCATCCTGCAGTCGTGGTCAGGGATGGAGCGTAGCGAGGCCGCGCCGCGCGCAACCTCGTCAGCCATACTCGCGCCTGTCGACGGCTTCGTCGCCCTGTGCTGTTTCGGGGACACGTATGAACTCCTTGTGGAAGACGAACGCGGACTGACGAACGACCCCGCTCGAGTGCTCGCATCGATGCGCAATTGCACGGGCGGCGAATGTCCCTCGTATCCGGCCGAAACAGACCACGCAACAGCTGTGCTGGTGCGCTACTTCACCGTGACCAGCGCACTCGACTCGACACACGCGTCGCGCAATCACGCGCCGGCATATCGTCGCGATGCACTCAGGCGCATCGCCCAAATCACGGCGTTGGCGCGCCCTCATGAGCGGTCGCGCCTTTCGTCGCTCGCAGCCCGTGCAAAGACATCCATTCTCGGAAGAATGGGCGCAGAGGATGAGTGGGCGCTCGCGAAGCTGGCAGCCCTCGAGCTCTCCGACTTCGATTGGCTCCAGCGGGTAATCGAGCTCCGTGTGAACGCCACATCACATGCTCGGGACAGAGACATCATCGCGGTGATCGTTCTTCGAAAGCGGGCGACATAAAAGCGTGACACCGGAAACAAAACGGTGCAGAGCAGGAAGGAATGTGGGCTTAGGGTTCGCGTCCGGGCGGGATGTCCTCGCCCGATTCCCATGAAGGAGGGAAGAATGCGGACCACACTGAAATACCCCTCGACAATCGCGTCGCTGGCCGCTGCGCTCAGTATCATGAGCTGCGCGCCCGACTCACCCCCAACCGCGCCGGTTCCCGTAGAAACACGATCGGCTCAGCAGAAACTGCAGGATCTCCAGAACAAGTATGGCTGGGTTGGCCAGTACCACACCGATGGGCTCGCGTACGTCTACACGCAGCTGGCGAAGGGCAAGGGGAAGCCGAGGACGAAGGCTGATCTGTGCAGGACCATTGCGAAAGCCACGAAGGATTTTCACAAGGCCGCGCGGCATACAGACATTCCCGCAGGTTTGATTGATCCTTCGATGATGGATGGTACTTGCCCGGCTGATGATGCGACCAGGAACGTGCGCTCCAGTGTCACGTCGCTTCCAATGAGTCAGGCTCGCGTGCGCAGCGAGCTCTCAGGTGCGGCAACCGATTACATCGACCAGATCGCTGTACTGGCTGGCTCCGCTACGTCACGCCAGGCTCTTCTTAACGGAGTCAACAGCATCGAGTCGCAAGCCGCCAGCCTTCCCACGGAAGAGGCGGGCGCTGTCGTAGCAGTCGGGTCGGTGGCGGTCAGCTCCGCCTACTATTGGGAAGCCAACCTCAACTCGTGGCTGGACCTGTCGGGCGTTCCGCTTCCAACGTACTCCGTATCAGCGCATGATCTGACTGCGTCTACAGTGGCTTCCGTCGCTTCATCGACAACCGGTCGCCGCTTCAGCATTCCATGGTGGCGCAACCCATTCGTGATGGGTTTTCAACGGGTGCTCGTGTCCGACGCCCTTGCCGCGGCACGGGTTCTTTACGCCGCGTGGGAGGCAGGTCCAATTGTGCTCGATGCCGCGGCGGCGGCGGCCCTGTGGGCATCGTCCCTCGCGGCAATCACGTCGATTTTCTTCTGAATGGCGCGGGGGCGATGAGTTTGGCGCGGGATTTTGATCATATTGCGCCCGCCAGCGGAAACACGATCTTCTATACGAGCTGGCCAGGTGCTGCACTTTTTCAAGGAGCGAGCATGAGTCGCGGACAATTTCGAAGGACCCCTGAAGGCTTCTGCATTTTCAGCGCGATCGTCGGAATATTTCTGGCTGCGCTGCTCGCACAGACCCGCGTGTTGGCCTTCGGTTCGTTCGGGGTGATGGTCCTGATTTTTCTGAGTACAGACTTGATGCTCTACGTCACGATGAAGCTCGGATTGATCAAGTCGCCAAAGGATTGGCGGCGACAAAAGCCCTGAACAGCGATAGAGTGGAGCGCGCCGGGTGGGCGCTCCACTTTTTTGCCGCATTCTGACACAGGACGACGTGGTTTGGGCCCGTGATCCAAGGCGAAATCTCCGCGAGCCCGTTAGTTGCGTTGCTGTGACGACCGAACAGGCTGCCGCGCCATCGGTGCGCGGCCAAGGCGTCCATCAACTACGCGTGTCCACATGGCAAAGAAAAAAACGTCCCTACCCGGCGACGCCGGAAAATCGCCGGCCAAAGCCGCATCACGAAATACGTCGAGCGCGCCCTCAAATCCGTCTCCTCCGCCCCGGAACGATTCGCTCGCAGTAAAAGCGGCTGACACCGACAAGCTCGCTGCCTCCATTCCGTTCAACTCCAACAAGCCGGGAGAGATCGGTCGCGACAAAGCGCTCGCCCCGCCGACCGGATTTTCGGTGGACGCCCCGTCAGCGGATGTCGGAGGCAGCACCCTCAGCGAAAAGAATGATTCAGACAAGGTCGGCGACGGCGGTTCACCGCAGGGCGTGAACCCGCTGAGCGACTCGCTCGATCGCGTGCGCGTCGACAACACCGGGCAAGTGCTCACGACCAACCAGGGCGTCGCCGTCGGCGACAACCAGAATTCTCTCAAGGCAGGTCTTCGCGGGCCGACGCTGCTCGAGGATTTCATTCTTCGTGAGAAGATCACCCACTTCGATCACGAGAGAATTCCGGAGCGCATCGTCCACGCGCGCGGATCAGCGGCGCACGGGTTCTTCGAATGCTTCGAGCCGCTCACCGATATCACACGAGCCGCGCCATTCCAGGCGGCAGGCAAGCAGACACCAGTCTTCGTCAGATTCTCGACCGTCGCTGGAGAGCGCGGCTCGGTCGATACGGCACGCGACATTCGCGGATTCGCGGTCAAGTTTTACACTGACGAAGGCAACTGGGATCTGGTCGGCAACAACATTCCCGTGTTCTTCATTCAGGACGCGATGAAGTTTCCCGACCTCGTTCACGCCGTGAAACCAGAGCCGCACCACGCGATGCCCCAAGCCGCGTCAGCGCACGACACGTTCTGGGATTTCATCTCGCTCATGCCCGAATCGACCCACGTGATCATGTGGGTAATGTCCGATCGCGCGATTCCGCGCAGCTACCGCATGATGCAGGGCTTTGGCGTTCACAGCTATCGCTTCGTCAACGACGCAGGCGAATCGGTGTTCGTGAAGTTTCACTGGGAGCCAAAACAGGGCACGCATTCACTTGTCTGGGACGAAGCCGCCAAGATCGCCGGCGCGGACGCGGACTTTCACCGGCGAGACCTGTGGGAAGCGATCGAAGCCGGAGACTATCCGGAATGGGAGCTCGGAGTTCAGATCTTCACGGAAGAGCAGGCCGAGGCGTTCAGCTTCGACATTCTCGATTCGACGAAGATCATCCCGGAGGAGCTGATTCCGGTAAGGCCGATCGGGCGCATGGTGCTGAACCGCAATCCCGACAATTTCTTCGCCGAGACCGAGCAGGTCGCATTCTGCACGGCGC
>JBBQYO010000111.1:0-9425 GCA_038208605.1 Gemmatimonadales bacterium
AGGATTCACCGAGCCGCCGAAGATCGTCAAGGCCGACGAGCTCGCCCTCGAAGTTTATTGGCACGCTCCCAACCTGAGCAAGCAGCTGATCGCGGGACGGAGAGACACGCTGCTCCTTCCCACAGACATCAACTACCACCGCGACCACCTCGGAATCATCCAGAACAATTTTCCGAGCATCATCCGGCTCGGTGATGGCGATGAGGTGCAGGACGTTCCGCATCCGCTGTCGGCCGTGGGGCTCGAAGAATACGACTACGCGATCAGGGATTCGCTCCAGATCAGATTAGGTCCCAGAACTCTCGAGGTCTACGAGGTTCGCGTTCGGCCGAAGGATGACAGAAAGCCGCGAGCCGTCGGCGCGGTGTACATCGACCGCGAGAGCGGCGAAGTGGTGCGTATGGCGTTCAGCTTCACTCGCTCGGCGCTCAAGGACAAGGATCTCGAGGATGTGAGTGTCGTGCTGGAGAACGGTTTGATCGAAGGTCGCTTCTGGCTTCCACGCCGCCAGGAAATTGAAATCAGAAGGACCGGAACGTGGCTCGATTATCCCGCTCGCGGAATCATCAGGGGGCGCTGGGAGATCTGTTGCTACGACGTGAACAAGCCGCTGCCTGCCGGGATTTTCAATGGTCCGGAGATTTCTCTCGCCCCGCGCGGTACGACGCCGACAATTCCGTTTGGTGGCCAGATTCTCGATTCGCTTCCGTCGGACGTTCGGGCTGTTACCGATGCAGATGTTGCGAAAGTGCAGGAAGAGGCTCGTGCTCTCGTCCGAGGGCAGGCGCTCGCACGCGCGCGGAGCACTGCGCTCTCAGCTCGCAACGCTTCCGACTTCATGCGAGTGAATCGTGTCGAGGGACTTGCGGTCGGGTCCGGGATAGCGCGGCGTCTCGGGGCGGGGTTCGCCTTCACGGGCCGTGCACGGTTCGGTTTTTCTGACGAGCAGGGAAAGGGAAGCGCTGCGCTTTCATACAGAAGGGCGAGTGGTGCGGCTGTGATCGCATCCGCCTATCGCGAGTATGGGTCTGCGGGTGACATCGAAGAGAGGTCGGGCGTGCTCAACAGCATTGCCGCGCAGGAGTTCGGAAGCGATTACACCGACTTGTACCATTCGAAAGGAGTCTCGCTTCTGGGCCAGCTGGCGCCGATGCGTGGATGGACGACTTCGCTCGACGGCGCGCTCGAAGTGGAAAGTAGTGCGTCAGTAAATGCGACACCGGCGACGGGCCGTTATGAGGGCACCATCGCGGCGATGAGTCTTCGACAGACTCGACTGACACTTGCTCTCGACAGGCCAACGACGCTGAGTGCGTTTGGATTCGAGATGCAGGCACACGCGGAAGCATCGTGGATACGGTTTCGGCCGACCGCTGCCGACCAGGACTATTCGTCATTTGGGCGAGTGGCACTGCTCGCGAGATTCGAGCGTCCATTCGGCCGGCAGAGACTCGTCGCGCAGACTTTCGCCGCGTCGTCCGACCTTCGAGCTGCGGCTCCGCCAATCCAGGACCTCATCTTTCTAGGCGGTCCAATGAGCGCGCCGGGATATGAGTATCACCAGTTTGCGACGAAGACCGCCGTGAGCCAGCGCATCGAAATACGAACGCCGGCGCCATTCATCTCATTCCCTCTCGGACGCTACGGCAACACGCCAGCGAGCATCACGGTTGCTCCGTTCGTGAATGCAGCGTGGACCGACAGGGTCTACGATGCGCGTCGTGACAAGAACATCTCCCAGAACGGATGGCATCCATCAGTTGGGCTCGGAGTCTTATCGCTGTTCGATCTCCTGCGTTTCGATGTTGCGCGCGGCCTGCGAGACGGTCGATGGACTTTCTCGGTCGATGTGTCCCGGGACCTCTGGCGGATTCTCTGATCATGAGTCAGAGGGATGTTGAAGCGCGCATCCTTCTTGTCATTCTCCCGTGAGATCTTCAGCAGGCAGATAGCGCTCGGCAGGCAACAGTCAGCGCGTCGACGGTACCTGGTCCGAAGGGAAGAGCGGAAAAACGGTGCCTCGTCAGAACGGCTGCTCACGCAAAGAATGATGCAGCTCGCGAACTTCCGGCGTGCCAGCAACTCCAGCGACCGCAACCGACGAATGGATCCTCCCCATCCTCGGCGAGCTTATCTCGGCTGATGAGATAGGAACTGCGACCGAATTCGTTGGCCCTGATTCAAGCATCTGGAGCAGTGCGATTCGACTGAACCTTGTCTCTGACGACGATCTTCTCGCAGCGATTTCGAGACGCACCCGGCTGCCGATTGCAACCTCTCTCGAAGCCACGCCGGAAGCTACGCGATTAGTGCCGGAGCGAGTCGCCCGCAAGTATCACGTGCTTCCGCTTGCCGTGAACGGATCGTCGCTCGAGATCGCCACCTCTAATCCGTATGACATGGACTGTGAGCGAACGGTGGCGTTCATGTGCGGGCGTTCAGTTCTAATGTCGCTGGCATCGCCGATGATGATCGCAGAACGGCTGGGGGCTGTGTATGCAGCGACGCAGAATACGCTGGTTATAAATCGTACCGGGCAGCTTGGATCGGAGCCGGTGGTGAGGCTTGTCGATCGTGTCGTCGCCAGCGGAATCGAAGCGCGGGCAAGCGACATTCACCTCGAGCCCGAAGAAGACGGCATTGCAGTGAGGCATCGCATCGACGGAATGCTTAGGAAGGTCATGCTGCTCCCCAAGGCGGTCGGCGTCCCACTCGTCTCACGCATCAAGATCATGGCGAAGCTCGACATCGCCGACCGGTTGCGTCCACAAGGCGGCCATGCGTCGGTCACGATCGACGGATCGCGAATCGACCTGCGAGTATCGACGCTGCCGGCAGCGCACGGGGAGAAAGTCGTCATCCGTATTCTCGACATGCGCGCCGCTATCAGATCGCTCGATTCGCTCGGGCTCGATGCAGTCGACGCGCCTCGCATGAAACGATTGCTCGAGATTCGTGAAGGACTGATCCTGGTAACCGGCCCGACCGGATCGGGCAAGACGACCACACTGTATGCCGCCCTTCGCCAGATACAGCAGAAAGGATTGAACATCATTACTGTCGAAGATCCCGTCGAATACCGGATTCCCGGAATCGTTCAGGTTCAGATCAACGACAAGGCAGGTCTCAGCTTCGCCTCCGCGTTGCGCTCGATATTGCGTCAGGACCCCGATGTTGTCTTGATCGGCGAGATCCGCGACAGGGAAACGGCCGCCATTGCGATTCAGGCGGCGCTTACGGGTCATCTCGTCTTCGCGACGCTGCACACCAACGATGCGTGCAGCTCAATAACGCGCCTGACCGACCTCGGTGTAGACAGCGCCAAGCTCGCCGCCGGGCTCAAGGGAATCGTCGCGCAGCGTCTCATCCGGGCGCTGTGCACGCACTGCCGCATCGTCGCCAACAGCGGCGCCCCCGAGCAGTTGCGGCCGAGCATCGCGGAAGATGTGTTGGTGTACACGCCGGTGGGGTGCGATGCATGTTCGATGACCGGTTACCGAGGCCGGCTGGCGGTGACCGAGATTGTGGTTGGCGACGTGGAACTCGAGCGCGCAATCGCGTCAGGAGCGTCGGCCGATGTGCTAGCCGTAATCGTCAGGCGCGGGGGATCTCGGTCGTTATGGGCATCCGCCATCGCTCATCTCCTTGCGGGCGAGACGAGCGGAGACGAGCTGCTTCGAGTTCTGGAGCAAGCGCCCCCGTCTGAAACGACTCCAGTCTCCCGTCCTGATCTGTGGGATCTCTTCGACAATGCCGCGCGAGCAGCCGAAGGCTATGATTCCAGTCATGCGGAACGCGACAGAGAGTCGATGATCACGAAGGAATTGGCATCAGCAACGGCCGTTGTAGCGGGTGTGGTCGACGTGTACATCATTCGTCCGCTTCCAGGAGGATGGAAGATCCTCGTCGCACAACGGTCGCTCCAAACGCGCTGCCCCGGCGCATGGGAAACGATTCACGGTCGAATTGAAGAAGGTGAGCGTCCCGAACAAGCCGCAGTGCGTGAGGTGCGGGAGGAGACCGGACTAAGTATTTCCAGACTCTACAACGTCACAGTTCAGCCGTTCTATCTGCACATGTTCAGCTCCGTTCAGTTGGCCATCGTCTTTGCGGCATTCGTCGATGAGCCTGCGGATGCAACTCTGGGAATCGAGCATCAGCGATGCGAGTGGTTGTCGCACGAAGAGGCATCAGCGCGATTTGTCTGGCCGCGAGAACGGGAGGCGCTTGCACACATTCGCCAATTGCTGAGCGGTGGCGATGCCGGTCCGGTCGAGGATGTTCTGCGCGTCTTCTAGAGGCGCTCTTCCATTGATCCTACGTTCAGGCGGTATCCCGTTTTCCGCACAGTGAGGATGTGGCGCGGCGCAGCCGGATCCTTCTCGAGCTTTCGCCTCAGTTCGCCGACGTGCGTATCGACAGTGCGGCTTACGACACCCGAACCGTAACCCCACACTTCGCGGAGCAGGTCGAGGCGAGTTACGACATTTCCGCGGCGCCGAACCAGCGCAATTAACAACTCGTACTCCTTTGGACGCAGCGTGACGGAAGCTCCTTCGAGGAGCACGTCGTGTGTGCCAGGTATGATCTCGACGTCGCCGAAACGGAAAACACCCATCTCTTCGGTCCGCTCTGCCGCTTTTCCAGATCGTCTCAGCAAAGCGTGTACTCGGCCGATCAGCTCGAGCAGTCCAAATGGCTTGGTGACGTAGTCGTCTGCACCTCCCCGAAACCCGCGAACCTTGTCGTGCTCCTCCGACCTTGCAGTCAGAATGAGAACCGGAACCGAGTCACCTTCATCGCGCAGAGTGGACAGCACCCGGTAACCGTCGAGCGCGGGCAGCATCAGGTCCAGAATGACCAGGTCGGGCCTGAGCTCGCGAGCGCACCGAAGTCCGCGAATTCCATCGTCTGCAATTGCAGTCTCGAAGCCCTCGATTTCCAGATTGTTGGCAAGGCCGCGCGCGAGATCCTCGTTGTCCTCGACAATCAGAATGAGCGTCATACTCTGCTCGCAAGAGTCCTGTTCTGCTGGCGAAGGGAGCCCCGGTCGCGAGTAATTCCGGAGCCAGGGTTCACCACCAGCTCGGGGAGCTCGACAACGAATCGTGCGCCCGTTCCCTCGTGCGCTTGTTCAACCCATGCTCGTCCATTGTGACGTTCGGCTAGATCTCGGACGACGGCTAGGCCAAGTCCGCACCCGGTGCCCGTCGGCGCTTCGCCATTTCGGCCTCTTGCAAATGGAATCCAGATTTCGTCCTTCGCTCTGCCGCTGATACCGGGGCCTTGATCGATAACGGCCAGCTGAACGGTTCTTTGTTCCAAGGGTTGTTCAGGGCCGGGAATTGCGGCGCCTGGAACTATGGCAGTGCGACCGCCAGACAACTCAACGCTGACGCACTGGCCTGTGGGCCCGTACTTCACGGCATTGTCGAGAAGGTTAATGAGAATTTGCCTGAATGCTTCGGGATCGACGAACGCGGTCGCGCGATCGTCAAGATGCTGCGACACGCGGACATTTCGGGCGCTCGCGAGTGGGGCAAACCCGGCAATCACCTCTCTAACGAGCGGCGCGAGCGCAACACTCGCGGGCGACAGGCTCACCACCGGACGCTGTGCCCTCGAAAATGAGAGGGTGTTGTCAACCAGCTGCATGAGCCGCCTTGCTTCGCGCACAATGACACCGGCGGCATTTCGACGCTCAGCTTCAGTGCGCGTTCTGCCGAGTGTCAGTGTTTCGCCAAAAAGCAGGATCTGGGCGAGTGGCGTTCTCAGCTCGTGCGATACACTCGCGCTGAACTCGAGACGCAAGCGCGCAAGCTCGTGCTCGCGCTGGAGATTCCGCAGGATGACGCCGGTGAGCAGTCCGGTCAGAAGGAGCAGTCCTACCCACACCGGCATGCGCGAGCCCGGGACAACGGCTCCCTGCAGTCGCGCAGTCGCATCCGGGCGAAGCGCGACACGAACCTTCATCCCGCCGCCGAACGTCCCGAGTGACGCGGTGTCGGACCTTAGCGCGGCATCCCATCCCGCAGATCGATAAATCTCCTGTCCGCCCGACGTCGACACTGAAGCCGCGAGCAGGGAATCGCTTGGCAGCCCGCGAGTGATTGCGAGTGGGAGAAGTTTTGGATAGCGGAGCAGGTGACTGAACACCCGGCTCGCAAACTCATTGGCGGACGCAACGAACCCGAGAGCTCCAATGATATGGTTTGCCTCGTCACGTTGGGGCGCCATGCCTATTGCCGAAGTTGAATCACCATATGTGACGAGAGAAACTGAGAACCCTCCCATCTCTCGTGCAGTCATGTCAGACACCGAACGTCGTAACCACGCTGTGTCCGGAGCATGAACCGGATGGGGAGGAGGTGCGGCGAACGATCCGACTTTCGCGGCGGCCCAGCCTGGCTCCGTTCCATTGACCGACGACGAGAGCGCAGGCGCGGTTGTCAGCGATCCATTCCTTGCATCGAAGCGGAAGTAATAGTCCGCCGGCAGCTC
Source organism: Gemmatimonadales bacterium (assembly GCA_038208605.1). GTDB lineage: Bacteria > Gemmatimonadota > Gemmatimonadetes > Gemmatimonadales > Gemmatimonadaceae > UBA4720. The sequence goes on from JBBQYO010000111.1 coordinate 6,502, forward strand.
CATCGCGCAGTTGCATTGTTCGAGATACCTGGCGCCGGCGACAAGATCCGTCAGCGGCGCGACCGGTTCTCTCGCGTCGATCCTGTTGCCAACGAGACCCCTGAACAGAGTGGACAACCCAGCCGAGAGCGCGCCGTCGCCGGCGCGCGCAGTGCTCCATGCCGCATAGGCCGCATAGTCCTGCAACCCACGCTCGGCGATTTCGCGCCGGGAGCGGCCGGTGTTCCAGGCTTCGTACACCAGGAGGCCCGCGATCGAGAAAACGACCACGAGCAAACCGACAAGGGCAGGCATTCCAGTCGTTCGAGGCAAACGGCTCATGGTTGGAATTTAGGGCTGGTACATCAACGGGACATCCTCTCAGCTCGAACGAGCTCTGCGTTTCGCCGGCCGTAGCTGAAGTAGACCACGAATCCGATCACGAGCCAGATCACGAGCCGCACCCATGTTGTCAGCGGAAGCGCAACCATCTGAAGAAGACAGAACGCCGCCCCAAGTAATGGAACGTAGGGAAGTCCCGGTGTTCTGAATGGCCGTGCGATGTCCGGTGACGTGCGGCGCAGGATAAGAATTCCGAAGCAGACCAGAACGAATGCGAGAAGGGTTCCCATGCTGACGAGCACGCTCAGAACTCTGATTGGCAGTACTCCTGCGGCGACCGATACGACGGATCCGGTGATCAAGGTACTGACGTGCGGAGTTCGAAATGTCGGGTGCACCTGCTGGAACATTCGCGGCAGCAGGCCATCGCGGCTCATCGAGAAGAAAATTCTCGTCTGACCGAGCAGCGTGACGAGCATCGTGCTGAACAGGCCGAACAACGCGCTCACTTTGAGTATAGGACTGAACCACGTCAGCCCGGTCGCGTCGATGCCGACGGCGAGCGGATCGGCCACGTTGAGCCTCGTGTACGGGACGATTCCCAGAAGCACGATCGCTACACCAATGTAGAGAACGGTGCAGATCGCAAGCGAGACCAGAATGCCGATCGGCATGTCACGCTGGGGATTCTTTGCTTCCTGCGCGGCGGTGGAAACCGCATCGAAGCCTATGTATGCGAAGAACATTACGCCGGCTCCCCGCAGAATTCCGCTCGGTCCGAAGTGGCCGAACGTTCCATTGTTGGGTGGAATGAACGGAGTGAGATTGGCGCGATTCACGAACGCCGCGCCGGCGATCACGAAGACGATGAGCACCATCGTCTTGATGATCACGAGAACGGTGTTCGTGTTCGCCGACTGCTTGATTCCGAGGACGAGCAGACCCATGACAACGAGAACGATGAGAGCTGCAGGCAAGTTGAACATGCCGTGTGCAGCTGCTCCGTTTGCGATGGCGACCGTTTCTCCCGGTGCGGCAGCCAGATACGCGGGAAGGTGCAATCCGGCATCGGCGATGAGGCTCGAGAAATATCCCGACCATCCGACGGCGACGGTCGCGGTGCTCAGGGCGTATTCGAGAATCAGATCCCAGCCGATGATCCACGCCATGAGCTCTCCCATGGTCGCGTACGCGTAGGTATACGCGCTCCCCGCGACCGGAATCATGGCGGCGAACTCGGCGTAACAGAGCCCCGCGAACCCGCACGCAACTGCCGCGATCAGCATCGAGAGGACGAGCGACGGTCCCGCGTTCTGCGATGCAGCGGTGCCGGTGAGAACGAAAATGCCCGTGCCGATAATTGAGCCGATGCCGAGCGTGGTAAGGTTGAGCGCTCCAAGTGCGCGGCGGAGAGTTCCGCTCTCGGCGTCAGCATGCAGATCCGCGATCGACTTCTTCGTGAGTATGCTCATCTGCTCACGATGCAACGTAGCTTTTTTCTCTGCTACGTTTTTGCTGTCAGAGAATTGTCAGGCGCTCACTTCCCGGGCAAGACCAGAGCCTACCGAGTCTTCACCGTAGTGACATTGTCGGGAGCGGCAGGAGCATTCGGTTTAACGCGCACGCTCTTCGCGGGAATACCGACGTAGACATGATATGGTCGCACGTCCTTTGTAGCGACAGCCGCCGCACCGACCATGCCCTCTTCATTCACGTGGACGCCCGCGAGAACGGTCGCGTGATACGTGATGCGTACCCCGTCATCGAGGCGAGTAACTGCATTCGTCACATCCCGCTGGTCGACGATGCTGTGCGTGTGGCTGTAGATGTTGGCGTAATCACTGACCGACACGCGATTGCCCATCACGATACCGCCGCGATCGTCGAGGAGTACATGGCGATGTACGACCACGTCATCGCCGACTTCCATGTTGTAGCCGAACGAAAACTCGACGTGCTGGAACGCCTTGAAGTTCTTTCCGCAGCGCTTGAAAATGCGCGGCGCCAGAATCCGCCGCAGCCGAACACCGACGTCCACGTTCTGACCGCCCACCGCTGTTCTGTCGAATGAATACCACAGCCACAACAGTGGCTTCACGCGCTGAAACTTCTCGTCATCGCATTCTGCATAGCATTCAGGCTCGAGCGTGATGTTACGCGGATCAAGCGACGCAAGCGCTATTCTCGTTGCGGCCGGAAGCGCGCTGTCGTCGACGGCGGTCTCCCAGTTAGCAGCGTACTCAGGGTACATAATTTCACAGAGCGCGTTTCGGCAGAGCTCATTGCGATCGGTCGAATCGTTTGCGAGCGTGGTCTCGATTTGCTCCAGCCATCTGTCGACAACAGACACGTTCGCGCGGTCGGGAAGCTTTCGAAGTGGAAGAAGAGGCATGATCGTTGAAGTGCGTTCGCTCAGTTCAGGTGAAAATGGTCTAGCTGCCGCTTCTCGATGCACGAGCGCGCACGAGGGCACGCTCGCGCTCGATGCGCTGCAGCAGCAGCTCCCAGACCGAGCTCTGCAGACCCTGGAAAGTAACGGTCAAAGGATGATCGATGTCGATGTCGCCGGGATAGAGGTACACCGCGCTTTGAGTCTCCCGCTG
>JBBQYO010000112.1:0-9376 GCA_038208605.1 Gemmatimonadales bacterium
ACGAGATAGGATTTGAGCGCGGGAAGGGAATGGCTCGTCACGGCGGCGGTTCTCATTAGACGCTCGCGCGGACCTTGATAACGAGCTGCCAGAAGCTTCACCGCCAGGTCGTCGACGAGGCCAAAAAGGCGCGCTCTGTCACCTTCGACCGTCGCCGCTGCCAGCGGGGCTTCTGCTTCGCCTCTCGAGTACAGGCCCGCTGAAATCCGTATTCGTCCACCGGCCTCGGCTACATCGCCAAGTACAAAGAGATCAGCGCCGAAATGATTCGCAATTGAGCGACCGCGCGCGGGATCGCTTGGTCTGACGCCGCTTCGAGCCCAGAGGCTGAGAAGCGAACGGGGATCCACGGCGCGCAGATCACCCGCTCCGTCAAGGTCCGAGCTGAGTAGATCGACCAAGCCTTCGCTGAGGTACGCAATCGACGAGTCGCCATGCACGGCGAATGGGAGAACGGCGACAGCGGGTGCAGAAAAACGCGGAGCAGGGGTGCGGTGTTGAGTCAACGCGACGTAAAAGGGAAGCGCAGCTACGGCAAGAATGGCCAGAACACCCAGCGCTCGGCGCCGATTCCACCAGCCTGCCGCAGCCCGTCGTGCGTGCGCGGACTTTAAATCCTGCGCGGGCGCTTCCCAGATCGACGGCGCATCAGCGATGTCGTTTTCAACGACGGCCTCGGGTGCGCCATTCATTCCCGATGGAAGGGGCGCGTGAGCAGAGCGGTGCGGAAGAGCGCGCGGCGCAGGGCGAGCGTGAGGCTCTTCCGCCTCCAGGCGATTCGCGTATGCGAGAACGCCCGCATCAGGCTCGATGCCAAGTTCCTCACGCACCAGAGTGGAGTGCACTCGCGCATGTTGCAGCGCGCCCGGACGGTTGCCTGCGGCATCAAGAGCTTTCATCAGTGATACAGCGATACGCGAATCCAGCGGATCGAGGGCCGCCACTTTCCTCCACCAACTCGCTGCCTGATGCCGATCAGCATTTGATGCAGCGCTCAGTGCGAGCTCCTCGAACGCCGTTGCGACTTGCCTGGCTCGCCTGGCTCGCTCGGATTCCATCCATCGCTCAAACTCCGCTGAGTCGGGTGGATTGAACCCATCGAGGAACGGTCCTGTGTAAAAGCGCGCCGCCTTTTCCAGATCTCCTGCTGCGAGCGCTGCGTCGAAATCTCCGATGTCGCTTGTTATCACGCCCGAATTCAGGCGCAGGTTTGCCGAGGTAGTGGCGACGGGATCGATGGAGAGTGCCTGCTTATGGAATACAGCAGCTGCGAGAGGGAATGCCGAGCGCTCTCGGCGTCGCTTTCAGGCCAGAGCAGGAAGGCAGCCTTGTCGCGCGGGATACCCACGGTGCCGGCATTAGCGACGGCGGCAAGAAGCACCAGCCGACGCCGTTGCGTGGCCGCGATTGGTACGTTGCCGGCCTGTTTTTCGAGTGTAAGTGCTCCGAACGTCTTCAATCGAAACATTTTTTCGATTTGGAGGACGGTTTGACGAGCATTTGATCCCCGTTTGATGACTTCGGCTTAGGCTGCTCTCCAACAAGATGGCAAGACTAAAGGACATTCTGCAAACGAATGTCTGAAAGGTCGATACTCCCTCAAATCGTCGGGGGCCCGCCTGATCACCTCGTGTAGCGGCAAAGGCTCTGTCGCGCGCTCGCAACCTTTTCCTTCAACCGAGAACGGAGTAAGAACATGAGACACATCCCATTCGCTGCATTCTCCACCGTGCTTGTCTACGCCCTGACTGCCTGTAGTGATCGCCCCTCCCTCGTGGAGCCTGCCACTGTCGCCCCACCGACAGCGATCGCAGCGACCCAAGGGCGGCCCACTGATGTGGATGAGACCCCCTTCACGGTGAATTATTGCTCCTTCCCGATAGAAGTCGTCCTGAGCGGCAAAGGGAAGACGATAGAATTACCTGGTGGGCGCAGCATCCTGACCTCGCCCGGTCTTACCGCCACGCTAACCAATCTCAATAATCAAAACCGGGAAGTAATTAACATCACCGGCGCCTCCCATCTGAGGACCTTGGGGAACGGCAATGTGGAGATTGTGCTCACGGGTCGTAACGTTGTCTTCGACACCCAAGACCCTGGCCTCCCTAACCTCATTCTCGCAATCGGGCGGTTCAGTGAGGTTGTGGACGCGCAGGGCAACTTCGTTCAGACACTGCAAGGCAAAGGGCAACTGATCGACCTCTGCGCGCTCCTGGCCTGAGACATTGGTCGGGGATAGGAATTTCAATCGTCCCCGCGGCAGTGCGTGGCGAACCGCGGGGGTACGCCTGGAATCCGGGAGGCGGGCGCAGTAAGCGCCGGCCTCGCAACCAAAATTCGCAAGTAGAGAGGGAGACTCATGCACGGATTCCGTCGAACATCCCGGCTAACGGCCGGCTATCTGATCGCGGCAGGCGTACTTCTGACTGGGTGCGGAGGGGGATCGACCGACCTCGGACCATCCCTCCCCCAAGTCGCCGGGACGTATGCCATGACGGGGTCAGTCACCGCGGCAACCTGCACACCGAACCAGTTGCCCGCTGGTGGTATTGTAGTACTTGAGGCGTTCTCCCAGACATTCGACGTCAGGATCGACCAGACCGGCTCCGCGCTCAAGCTCTATGAAGTCGGATTCCCTAATGACTTTGACCCGGGCACGATCGATGTAAATGGTAGGATCTCGATAAATGCGCACCTGATTTTCGAGGAGACGCCGCGCACGGGAAACCGGGTGTTCTTCGTGGATCTGACGATCCAACGCGCTCTTCAACGTCAGTCCACGGGGCAGATCACGGGCACTGCAACCTACGTCAACATTTTCCGTGAAGGTTCGACTTCAGCTCCCGTTTACACAACGTGCAGCCGGCAGGGCACTATCACCCTTGCGGGCAAATAGACCTGAGGGTAGAGGAAAGACTTTTCGTACTCCACGCGGTGCCCGCGAAGACAACGACGGGTTGAATCGAGCTTAACGGTCGTGAAGTCAGACGGAACGTTTACAACCTGCCCCATTGTCGTTTGGTACGATTCTGTACATAATGAAATACGGGATTTATGCACCAGCCCGCATGCGGCAAGATCTGGCGCTTTCTGGCGGGCGCCAAGACCGAGAACGCATGTGACAGGATTCCACTCACAGTCTGACAGAGCCGAACGGGCACTCATCAACGAGCTGAGGCACGGCCCAGGGCCCGATCCTCTGGTTGAGGCGGTTCGCGAGTGCGTTGCGGCGCTGACACGAATGAAGCGAGATGCCGGCGAACCCCCTGAAAAGGTGATTGTCGCGATCAAGGAGGCCGCCGGCACCTCCGGCGCCGCCGCGGAGCTCGATCTGGTCAGACCCCTGATTCCGGGTTCCACCGCCGACATCGTTCACACCATGGTCGACTGGTGTATCGAGACTTATTACGAGCAACCAAGGCAGCGAGCGGCAGCCAACTAGTCAAGCGTACGACAGCGTACGCTGTTAGGTTTCATGTAAGCGCCTTACTGAGGCGCCCCTCTCGACATCGGGCCGGTTCGCCGCCCGCCTTTGCCGTCAGTCGGGTTTCACCCACTACGCTCGGCAATCGGAGGGCCAATGCCCCCAGAATACCGCAACAGAATACTTCGCCTTCTTCCGGCGAATGAGCAGGAATACCTGCGGCCCCACCTCGAGCTCGTAAGCCTCAACGTCAAGGACGTCCTGGCTGAAGCAAGGGATTCCTTCGACTACGTCTACTTCGTCGAGAGCGGACTGGTATCGCTGGTCAACCTGGTGTCCGGCAGCCTCGTCGAGGTCGGAACTGTGGGAGACGAAGGGATCGCAGGACTGTCGGTCCTTCTCGAAGACGGCATCGCGCCGCACCGGACTTTCGTGCAGGTCTCGGGCGAAGCCTGGCGAATGCCGGCAAGCGTTGCTGCAGATGTCTCCGACAATTGCCCGGAGTTCAGGCGCCTCGTGTATCGCTACACTCAGGCATCTCTCATTCAGGTGGCGCAAACGGCGTCGTGCAACCTGATGCACACCATCGAGCAGCGATGCGCTCGCTGGCTGCTTATCACCCAGGATGCAAATGGAACCGACGTCTTCCCACTGACCCAGGAATTCATGGCGTTCATGCTTGGAGTCAGAAGAGCGGGCGTCACCGTCGCGGCGGGCGAGCTTCAGAAGAGCGCATTGATTCGCTATTCGCGCGGCAGTGTCACAGTGCTCGACAGGCCCGGTCTCGAAGAGGCCTCGTGCGAATGCTACTGCCTGGTGCGCGGACAGTTCGACCGGCTTCTGCAAGCCGAGCAACTTGCAGCAGCGGCATAGGTTAGCTGAAGAGATGCATTTCCAGCGACTGACCTGCAGAGTGATGGGGCAAGGCTTCATTGGAATCCGGCATTTTCGGAAGGGCTCACTCCAGGAGCATCCCCGATGGCAGTAATTTCAGAATCCCTCTCGCGCGTGTCGATCAGCCCCTTGGCGACCGCGCTTCTGACCCAGAAAAGTCCTGTCGTCTTTGGCGACGATGGAATTTCGGATGCCAGCCGCGAGCTTCGCGCTCTGGCGATTCTGAGCGGCAGCCTCACCGATCCGCTGACGCCGGAAGACGCCGCCATCGTGGTCGAACGGCAGGCGCTCGCGGTGCTGGGCGCCACGAGCGCAGTGATCGTCACACTTGGTGAGTTCCCGGGAGTGGCGACGATCCCCATGTCTTCGGTGCCCGTGCCCGTGCCGACTGTCGGCGCCAGGCCGGAACAGGCCGAAGCGCTGATCCTCGTTCATGCGATTGGCGTTAAGGACCACCTTGCCGCAGCACTTCAGCAGCTCGAGCTGGACGCACTCGTTCCGCTCGCCGAAGTGGCGCGCACCGGTGAGCCGATATTTCTCTGCTCCGAATCAGAGTTGCGCAAGTATCCCGCATGGTGCGATGCAATTCTGACCGCCGGTACGCGCGCTGCGGCGGCGGTTCCGGTTTGGGCCAACGGACATCTTCGGGGAGTGCTGGGACTCACCTGGTCAACTCCGCGCGCATTCGAAGAAGACGAACGTGCCTTCGTACTTACACTTGGCGTAATGTGCGCGCAGGCAATTCTGCGCGGTCATCTCAAGGTGGCAGAGTTTAAGGCACGAGAAGCCGCCGAACACGCAAACCGTGCAAAGACGCAGTTTCTGCGGACGATGAGTCACGAGCTTCGGACGCCGCTTACTGCGGTGCTCGGGTACACGGAGTTGCTCGCCGACGAGATCGTCGGTCCTGTTACACCGGTTCAGAAAGATCACCTTCGCCGAATACTGCGGTCCAGCAACCACCTCTTGTCGCTGATCGAAGAGGTCCTTCGTTTCGCGCAGCTCGATAGCGGAGAGGAGGAGGTCCACGCCGAGCAGGTGCTTGCGCATGCGATGGTCACCGAAGCGTGCGAAATGATAATGCCGATGGCCAGCGAAAAAGGAATTCTGATTCGCTGCACACCGGGAGATGAATCGATCTCGCTCGACACCGACCGAATCAAGCTCCAGCAGATCCTGGTTAACCTCGTCACCAATGCCGTGAAGTACACGGACCTGGGCGAGGTTCACCTCGCGGTTGACCGGTCGGAAGTCGGCGGCGTCCCGATGGCGTCGTTCATAGTCACCGACTCCGGAAGAGGCATTGCAGAGGAAGATCAGCAGCATATTTTCGAGGTCTTCTGGCAAGTGCATCAGCTGAGTTTGAGACCGTCGAGCGGGTCGGGCCTGGGGCTCGCCGTCGCGAGGCAGTTGGCCCGCTTTCTCGGCGGTGACGTCGTGCTGAGCCACAGTCAGATCGAAAGTGGAAGCACGTTCATCCTCTCCCTTCCGATTGACCGCCCGGTAACCATGACGAAGACCGGCAGCTGACAACAACGTGACATCCGCACAATCAGTATCAGCAACGTCCTCCAGCTCCGCTGAGGAACTCGAGCTGATAAACGCCTACTGGCGAGCCGCGAACTATCTCTCCGTGGGACAGATCTACCTTCGCGACAACCCGCTTCTTCGCCAGCCTCTCGAGATCGCGCATGTAAAGCCCCGGTTGCTCGGCCACTGGGGTACAACTCCAGGTCTGAATTTCATCTACGCGCACATGAATCGCGTGATCAACTCGCGTGACCTGGATGCGATTTTCATTGCTGGGCCGGGTCACGGCGGACCAGGCGTCGTCGCAAATACTTACCTCGAGGGCACGTACTCCGAGGTCTATCCGAACATCAGCCGTGATCTGGATGGACTGAAGAAGCTGTTCACACAGTTCTCATATCCAGGCGGCATCCCAAGCCACGTCGCTCCAGAGACACCCGGATCGATTCACGAAGGCGGTGAGCTTGGCTACTCCCTGCTGCACGCGTACGGTGCGGCGTTCGACAATCCCGATCTCCTTGTTTGCTGCGTAATCGGCGACGGAGAGGCCGAGACTGGCGCGCTTGCGGCGAGTTGGCACTCGAACAAGTTCGTCGACGTTGCGCGCGACGGCGCGGTTCTGCCGATCCTTCACCTTAACGGCTACAAGATCGCCGGCCCCACAGTGCTGGCGCGGATTCCGGAGTCAGAGCTGACCGAGCTCATGCGCGGCTACGGTTATGAGCCACGCTATGTCTCGGGCGATGATCCGATGGCGATGCACGAGCTGATGTCGGCCACACTCGACGAAGTCGTGGATGACATTCGGGATATCCAGTCCAGGGCGCGAAGCGGTGCGCTGAACGAACGGCCACGGTGGCCGATGATCGTACTGAGATCTCCGAAAGGCTGGACAGGCCCAGTGTCTGTTGACGGCAAGCCGACTGAGAATTCATTTCGTTCGCATCAGGTTCCGCTCTCGGGACTCGCCGAGAATCCCGCGCATCTGGCACTGCTCGAGGAGTGGCTTCACAGCTATCGGCCCCAAGAGCTGTTCGACGACAACGGCGCATTGATACCCGAGCTTGCTGCGCTTGCGCCGCGCGGCACAAGAAGGATGAGCGCCAATCCGCAAGCGAACGGTGGCTTGCTGCTCCATGATCTGATCATGCCCCGCTTTCAGGACTATGCGTTCCCTGTCATAGCGCCGGGCGCCGCGGACGGTGAAGCGACACGAATACTTGGTGCGATGCTTCGGGATGTGATGAAGCTGAATGCCGATGCAGCGAACTTTCGAGTGATGGGCCCGGACGAGACCAGCTCGAACCGCCTCGATGCGCTCTTCGAGGTGACGAATCGCATGTCCTCAGCGAAAATTCTTCCCACCGACGATCATGTAAGTGCCGACGGGCGCGTGATGGAAGTGTTGAGCGAGCACATGTGCCAGGGCTGGCTGGAAGGCTATCTGCTCACCGGCAGGCACGGCCTGTTCTCGTGCTACGAAGCGTTCATTCACATTGTCGACTCGATGTTCAACCAGCATGCGAAATGGCTGAATACCACGCGTCACATCCCGTGGAGAGCGCCGATCGCATCGCTCAATTATCTCCTCACGTCACACGTGTGGCGGCAGGATCACAACGGCAACAGCCATCAGGATCCAGGCTTCCTCGATCACGTCGTCAACAAGAAGGCCGACGTGGTGAGAGTCTATCTGCCGCCTGATGCGAACACGCTCCTTTCGGTGGCGGATCACTGTCTCAGAAGCCGCAATTACGTGAATGTGATTGTCGCCGGGAAACAGCCCTCACCACAGTGGCTCGACATCGAGTCCGCGTCGGCTCACTGCGAAGCGGGTCTTGGTGTCTGGGAATGGGCAAGTACCGAGGACGGCAACAGCCCGGACGTCGTAATTGCATGCGCGGGCGATGTTCCCACTCTTGAAGCGCTCGCGGCGACGGCGCTGTTGCGCGAGCATCTCCCTTCGGTCCGCGTCCGTTTCATCAACGTCGTCGATCTGATGACACTTCAGCCGCAAACCGAACACCCGCATGGACTAAGCGATCTGGCGTTCGATTCTCTCTTTACGGGTGACCGTCCGATCGTGTTCGCGTTTCACGGCTATCCGTGGTTGATCCACCGTCTGACATACCGACGAAACAACCACGCCAACCTTCACGTCCGCGGATACAAGGAAGAAGGCACGACCACCACTCCGTTCGACATGACTGTGCTGAACGATATTGACCGCTTTCATCTCGCGCTCGACGTCATTGCGCGTGTGCCGGGCCTGTCGGAGACCGCTGACGGCGCGAAGACTGCCGCTCATTGCCGCGCGATGCTGGCCGAGCATCATGAGTACATTCGGGCGAACGGTGACGACATGCCTGTGGTCGCCGATTGGCGGTGGCCGGCCTGAAGGTTCTCGCGCTCAACGCCGGGTCGAGCAGCCTGAAAGCGTCCCTGTTCGAGATCGACCGAACTTACGAAGCAGGCTCGGCACCGGCCGGGTTGAAGTGGGAATCTGAAAGCAGTGCGGGGCCGGAGTCGCTGGACTCGATGTTGACACCACTCTGGAGTGGAACTCAGCCAATACTGAGAGGCCCGAGTGATGTGAAAGGCGTGGGTCACCGTGTTGTGCATGGTGGCGCGACACTCCTCGAGCCGATGCGTGTCACCGAATCTGTTCGAGCGGAGATTCTACGTGTCGCCGAGTATGCGCCTGCTCACAATGCTGCGGCACTCGCACTCATGGATGCGACAACGCATCTCTTTGGCAGGGACGTTCCTCAGGTTGCGGTATTCGACACGGCATTTCACAAGACAATGCCTCCTGCCGCTTTTACGTACGCCGGTCCGTTTGGCTGGGTGAAGTCCGGCATTCGCCGGTTCGGGTTTCACGGAATAAGCCATCAATACGTTTCGCATCGCACAGCTCGCATCATCGAGCGAGCGAAGCTGAACATTGTGACTTGCCATCTCGGCAGCGGATGCTCGCTGGCCGCTGTGCAGAACGGAATCTCAATCGACACGACGATGGGATTCACGCCGCTCGACGGCATCCCGATGGCGAGACGGTCGGGAGCGGTCGATCCCGGAATTCTGATCCACCTCCTCCGTCACGGCGGATATTCCCTAGACTCGCTCGATCATCTGTTGAATCACGACTCCGGATTGGCTGGTCTTTCCGGCACAGACGGAGACATGCGCAACGTGTTGAAGAAAGTGAGAGAGGGCGACGAGCGCGCGCAGCTCGCGCTCGACGTGTTCGTGCACAGAATCCGGCAGGGCATAGCTTCGATGACCGCAAGCCTCGGCGGCATCGATGCGCTGGCATTCAGCGGGGGAGTCGGCGAACACGCCGCATCAGTGCGTGCCGCAATCTGCGAACCTCTGTCGTTTCTCGGTGTCATGGTGGACGCCGATAAAAACGGATCGAGCGAAAGAGAGCGCGAGATTACCGGGGAGAAATCGGTCGTGCGGGTATTCGTGATCCCGGCGGAGGAGAACTGGATTGTGGCACGTGAGTGTGCCAAGCTGCTCGCAGTC
>JBBQYO010000113.1:0-9334 GCA_038208605.1 Gemmatimonadales bacterium
CTCACATCCGAATTTGCCCCACCATCGGTGGGAAGGACGCGCAAGTTGGGCTCGGGCGTTGGACGAGTGACCGTCGAAGTGCATGCACCGACGATTACTGACGCTAGAGCGAGAAATCCAAGGGACTGTTTGGCGGAAATCGACATGAATGGTTAATACCCTATCCGGTGCAACCGGTTTCTATTAGCTTCGCGGCGTGTCTCGAGAGCAGTTGGTCGGCACTCCCGTGGCTGGCTATACGATCCAGAAAGAGGTAGGCGAGGGCGGAACATCCGCCGTCTACCTAGCCAAGCATCCCAATCATGGCACTGTAGCGCTCAAAGTGCTACGGGAAAAGCTGCGCCAGGATAAGACAGCAGTGGCTCGCTTCGTACGTGAAGCCAAGTACGGCGCGAGGGTGAAGCACCCGAACGTCGTCGAGACCATTGAGATAGGACAAGCGTCGAATGGTCTTCACTTCCTCGCCATCGAGTGGGCTGAAGGCGAGATCCTCGAACGGTACGCGAAGCAACACGCGCCCCTGCAGAAGGATGAAGTTGCCACGATCGTCTCCCAGATAGCCGCGGGCGTTCAGGCAGCGCACGATGCGGGGGTTGTGCACCGTGATTTGAAGCCTGAGAACGTAATGTACGATCCGAAGACCAAGCTGGTGAAGCTCCTCGATTTCGGAATTGCGACCGATACTCAGCCTTCAGGCGATGAGCGCCTGACTCGTGCCGGTTTCTTCGTCGGCACGCTCATGTACATCGCTCCTGAAGCCCTCTCGGGTGAGATCGTCACAGCTGCCGCTGACCAGTACAGCCTTGCGACAATAGCGTATTTCCTGTTGACGCGTTCTCTGCCGTATACCGCGAAAGCTCCGCGTGAAATGTTCACCCAGCTCCTCACGATGCCTCCGATTCCACTGAAGGATGCGGGAGAAGGAGACTTCAATTTCACCGCCGCGCTCGACGCCGTCATCATGCGGGCACTTTCCCGCTCACCCGTCAATCGCTACGCCAGCGTTATCGCCTTTGCTGAAGCCTTTGCGCAGGCGGCGAACCTCGAGCCCGAACAGCCCAAGATTCTGGATAAGTTCAAGGGCCTACTTAGGCGCAGTCGCTAGGTCCGCGGGATCGACGGGCAACCACAGAGTAAAAGTCGAGCCTCTACCGAGCTCGCTCTCCAACTCAACCATTCCACCGATGAGTCCCGCCAGCCGGCGAGAGATCGAAAGCCCTAGGCCTGTACCCCGCTCCGCCGAGTGTCCGCGAGGGCCCGCATCGACCTGCTCAAACTCTTCGAAGATCCGGCTCTGGTCGGCAGGGTGAATTCCAATGCCCGTATCGATCACTTGAATCCCGATCCATGGGTTCGACGGATAAGACGGGCGCACTGAACCGGGTCCGCTGTCCGGAATCGTATCGACGAGACGAGTGCGGATTACGATTCCTCCTTCGTTCGTGTATTTGACGGCGTTCCCGAGGAGGTTTACGAGAATCTGGCGCAGATGAGTAGGATCGGTCCGGATGCGTGGCAGCGCCGCACCCATGACGAGGGACAGGCTCAGCCCTTTTTCGTTCACCAGGGATTCGATCTCACTCGCGACGTCGAGAACGAATGGACGCAAATCGATTGTCTCGGTGTGAATCTCGAGCCTGCCGGCTGCCATCTTGGCGAGATCCAGGACCTGGTCGACCAGGTGGCGAAGATGGTTGGCTGAAGCTTCGATGCGCTCGACTGGTTTTACCTGCCGCGGAGCGAGCTCTCCGTATACGCCTTCACGAAGCAAATCGACAAACCCGACAATCGCATTCAACGGAGTCCGGAGCTCGTGAGACACGTTCGCCAGGAACTCGCTCTTCATGCGATTGACTCGTAACAGCTCTGATGACAGACGCTCCAGCTCCTTTGAGCGCTCTACGAGGCTACGGGCCTGACGGCGCTCATGGCGTATAACAAGAGCGAGACCGAGCACGGTTGCGAGGGATACGATCCACCCAACAAGACCAGTCCAATGATCGAATCCGGTGTTGGAAAGCACATGCATTGACTCCAATCATAAGAATCCATAACCTCTCGCACCATGACGGATCATCCGACGCTGGTTGCACTTCTCGCCGAACGTTCTACCAAACGTGGTGAGTTCACGCTTGCTTCAGGCAAGCGATCGACGTTCTACGTCGACGCGAGGCTGACGACAATGAGCCCAGAAGGCTTATCGATCATCGGTCCGCTTGCTCTGTCGGTGCTGCAGCAAACGGGCTGGAGCGTCGACGCAATCGGAGGTTTGACGCTGGGTGCCGATCCTATTTCGTATGCTATAAGTTACGCCAGCGCACAGACCGGCCACCCCTTGAGAGCATTTACCGTGAGGAAGGAGGCAAAGACTCACGGGACTGGGAAGCTCCTCGAAGGCCCGTTCAGAAACGGTGATCGCGTGGCAGTGATCGAAGATGTCCTGACCACCGGTGGCTCCGCGCTCCGCGCTATCGATGCCGTACGCGCAGCGTCGGGAACCGTCGTCGGGGTTCTCGCACTAGTGGACCGCGAAGAGGGAGGCCGGCAAGCAATCGAAAAAATCGGCGTTCCTGTGGTGGCTCTGACAACAGCGAGTCAAATCATCAGTGCTCTACCGAGTTGACTCGGTCTCCCGGCTGGGGTTTCGGGATCCAGCCAGGATATGCCGCCGACGGCCGAAAGGTCGACAGCACATCAACGTAGGGAAGTACAAGCTCTGTTCTGAAGAACTGGAGCATTCCCTGCCCATCGTAGGTTGTCCTGAACTTCACCGGGGACATTCTCATCACCGTTCGCACGTGCCGGCCAAAGCTCTGAGGAGATGAGTAGTCGAGGTGGTTCGCAACGCGCGCGACGGACAAACCCGGATTTTCGAACAGCCGAGCCGCCCGTATGAGTCTGGCGAGAGACAGAAAGCGTTTGGGCGCCGGCAGCCTGGCGCGGAAGAAACGACTCATCAACGTGCTCGGCAAAATGTTCAGGTGACGCGCAAGTTGGCGGACTGTCGAGATCTTCGGAGAGGTGTCAAAGAGCAGCTCGAAAAAGTGCCAGCAGTCCTTCGACACTCCGGGTAGGTCAAGGCTGATTTGCGTGAGAGCCGAGCGCAGTAGATCGTTCGAGCCTTGCACTGCCAGAAGATTTCTCAGCGTTTGCCACCCGGCCGGCACTCTTGCATCCACCAGTGTCCGAATGCCCAGCTGTCCGAGTGCGAGTGTCGCGTGCGGCGTGGAGTTTTGGGTCTCCGTCAACAGTGCCACGGCGGGTACTCTGGGAAATTCTCTCACCATCGCGGCTACACGGTTGGAACTCTGAGAGCCGTAGCGTGTGACGGAGATGAGAACCAGGCTGGCTTTCTGTTGTCTGAGATCCGAGAGGACTTCATCTAGCGACTCTCTGTGAAGTGCATCGCACAATCCGTGGGCTGCAGCATCGACTCGTGACCGTTCGAGCGGAGTGAGGATCGTCGATATGGGAGGACGTTGCGGATTGCGCTTCGAGTCGGACGGCATGGTACCTCCTTCGCAGTAACGTGAGACGCTTTTTAATCGGAGAAGTAGCACCGTCGCTCAGAAATCCGGCAAGCTGAGATCAATCAGACAGTCTCACCAAGAGGTGTTCGTCAGAATGTCTCGCACCCGCATTACTGAAAGACACGCAATTCGTCATTCGTTATATTTCGGATAACAAGGCAATCGGTCGGACGGTCGCGCATTAGTATCGATCTGATACCTATTCGAGGAAAGTCCGGGCTCCAGTGGACAGGCTGCCAGGTAACGCCTGGGCACGGATAGCGCGAGCCGTCCGTGACGGAAAGTGCCACAGAAAACAGACCGCCATCTTCGGGTGGCAAGGGTGAAACGGTGGGGTAAGAGCCCACCGCGCTCATGGCAACATGAGCGGCACGGCAAACCCCAGCTGAGAGCAAGGCCAAATATGCGGCGAGAGACGTCTACCTCGATCAAGACGCCGCGGGTAGGCTGCTAGAGAGCATGGGCGACCATGCTCATAGAGAAATGACCGTCCGGAACACGCAAGTGGACCGACAGAACCCGGCTTATAGACCGATTGCCAATAGCGCGACAACCTCCGAGGAGAGATTCTCGGAGGTTGTTTGTTTCATCCAATGATCAGTCAACGAGCAGAAACGATGGACATTTTGCGGGGAAAGGCAGGCTGGACATTGCTGCTCTACTTCATGATCGGGTGCGGCAGTGTACGAACGTCACCACCCGGTTCGCCGCCAGTCGAGCTGCCACCACCTCCGACAGTGAAGCCCTCGTCGGTCGGCTCCTGGACATTCAACTACACGCCTGGCGCTCTGCGATATCAGGTTTCACGAAGCGCTACTATCGAAAGCCAATCAGATTCTAGTCCCGGTCGTGAAATATCGACGAACATCACCGGGGAACTAATAACGTTGATGCCGGGTGCAGACAGCGGGATTGGATTTACCGCAGTCATCGACACCTTCTCATCTACGACTCAGGGACGGATTGGAGTAGTTCAATCGATTCAACTGCCAATCCAGGTCACCGGTGTATTCTCCGACAGTGGGCTCACAATCACGAGCGACGGCAGCAACAAGTGCAATCCAGTCGGTTCCGTCATTAACTCGGATCTGCACAATCTGCTGACACGGTTTCCGGCTCGACTTTCTCAAGGACTTGTCTGGCAGGACTCAGTGACCATGGCTGGGTGCCAAGCGGCAATCCCTACGACCTCGCGCACAATCAGATCGTATGTCGTCTCGGGCGAGGCTGTTTATGAGGGCCGGCCCGTTCTCATAATTCAGAGAACCGATAGCATTCAGGCCCAGGGAGAAGGAGCCCAGCAACAGCATCCGATGAGACTTGATGCCCGTGGTACCGGAAGCGCCATTTACTATCTCGACACCAGGGATAGCCGCGTAGTTCGACTGACTGCTGGCCAGGAAATGCTGCTGACGATTACCGCGTCAGGCAAGCCGCATCAATTCAAACAAAGTTCGAAGCAGGACTTCAGGCTCACGCCCTAGTCGACAAGACGCAGTGGCATAACGAGACACATGTACGTTGCTGGATCCTTCCAGCCTTCCGGCTCTATCGTCGCCGCCCTTTCGGGCGCTTTGAACGTCAGCCGAACTTCATCAGTCGGGATATAGCGAAGGATCTCGAGCAGATAGCTCGCGTTGAATCCGATGTCGAGCTGATCGCCCGTATAGCGAATGGGAAGCTCATCCTGTGCTTCGCCGAGATCGGGTGTTTGGACACTGAACTTCAACATGCCGCTGTTGAACGACAACCGGATTCGATGGGTCTGGTCCGAAGCAATGACCGACATCCGCTTCAGTGCGCCCGCCAAAGCAACCTTATCGGCAACAGCTACCCGATCATTGTCCTTGGGAATTACCTGCTCATAGTTCGGGTAAGGACCTTCGATGAGGCGTGTGAACACCGCGGTGAAGGGCGATCTGAAACCGATATGGTTATCGCCCCGCGCAATTTCGAGTTCCTCCTCGGGTGGAAAGAGCCGACGTACCTGCTCGAGGGCTTTCGGTGGAACGATCAGGTCACTCGCCGGTGCGTTCACCGAGTCGATGGGCATCTCCATCTTGGCCAAGCGGTGACCGTTTGTCGCAACCATTCGCATTTTGTCTGGTCGCAGCTCCCAGAGGACACCATTGAGAATTGGTCGACTTTCCTCGGCAGATACGGCAAAGGACGTATGCGAGATCAGCTGCTGTAGATCACCTGATCGAATTCGCCAGCTTTCGTTAAACCGCACAGATGGAAAAGTCGGAAATTCGTCACGTGGTAATCCCAGGAGTTTGAATCGTGAGCGTCCACATTCGAGTGTAACTCTCTGTTCCCCGACGGCCCCTATTTTCACAGGCGCCGGTGGAAGCTCACGAGCAATTTCGCTCAGCTTTTTCGCGGGAATCGTCACCGCTCCTGCTACATCGACATCAGCCATCACTTCGGTACTCACTGCGATGTCCAGGTCCGTGCCGGACAGTTTGATCCCTTTATCCGTCGTCTCGAGAAGAATATTCGCCAAGACAGGGAGTGTTGTCTTCGCTGGAATGCTGGCAGCTACAGCAGCCAATCCTTCCTGAAGCTTTTCACGAGAGATCGTAAAGCGCATTCCCTTCCGCCCTGTTTGTGGAGTTCAGGTCCAGTACTAATAAGAGGTCTTTTAAGAAGATTCAAACTAGTAGCTGTAGTAGGCTGTGTTGAGATCTGTGGAGTGGGTCTAACTTATGAAAGCAGCAGGCTTTCCGCTATGCTGGATGATGTGTGGCGGGATGTTGGTAATCCCATCGTGATGCGCTTCTTCGACATCGATTTAAGAGGCTGTGATCCTTTCCACAGCGGGTGATGATCGAAAGTTAAAGGTTTCCAACATTCCACGAATGCGATTGATCCGTGCCTTGAGCTGAGAATCTGTGCTGATCCCTTCCTGGACTTTTTCAAGGCTGTGAATGACGGTAGAGTGATCCCGTCCACCAAATGCATTGCCAATCTCTACGAGTTGTGTCGCCAACAACTCACGCGTGAGGTACATCGCGATCTGACGCGGAGTCGTGAGATTCTTCGTTCTCGTCTTTGAACGAAGGCCATCGACAGTTACTCCCCATTCCTTTGCAACCGCTTGCTGGATTGTGAGAATTGTCAGAGTACCACTGCTATCTGGCTCGAGTCCTTCGATCGCGCGTAATTTGTCGCGTAATGCCTCGCGAGCGACGTCGACAGTGATGTCCTTATGCTTGAGTGACGCATACGCAAGAAGCTTTATGATAGATCCCTCCAGCTCCCGCACGTTCGACCGGACATGCTCAGCAATGAAGTGAATGACGTCATCAGGGATGGTCATCTCGAGTCGATCGAGCTGAGCTTTCTGCTTGAGTATTGCGACACGATGTTCGAAATCGGGAAGCCCGATATCAGCAACCATCCCCCACTGAAACCGGCTGACTAGCCTGGCTTCCAGACCTGCAATCTCTGAGGGTGGCCGATCGCTCGTGAGCACGATCTGACGACCTGCCTCGTACAGGGCGTTGAAAGTGTGGAAGAACTCTTCTTGTGTTGCTTCTTTTCGTCCTTTCAGAAAATGGACATCGTCAACGAGGAGCAGGTCAGTTTCCCGGTAACGTCGGCGAAATTCGGGTCCCGAACGATCGAGCATTGAGCTGATGAGCTCGTTCATGAACTGCTCTGTTCCTACATATGTGATACGAGTATCAGGGCTTCGCTTGAGTGTTTCGTGCGCGATGGACTGCATGAGGTGCGTTTTGCCGAGCCCGGTGTCTCCATACAGGAAAAGAGGGTTGTAAACCTTTCCCGGTGCTTGACTTACCGCATGTGCAGCGGCCGCTGCCAACTCGTTCGACTTGCCGATGACAAAGAGATCGAAGGTGTAGCGCTCGCTCAGTGGCGGGGAGCTGGTGCCATTCTGGGGTTGTAGTGGCTTGACCGATGTTGGAGGCGGAGCCACGAAAAAATCCATCTGCGAGCGCTTCTTTCGTTCTTCGTGGACGCGAAACGCTACGTTAAGCGGGTGGCCGAGGACTATTGGGGCGTAGCTGGACAGTAGCTCGGCATGCTTTGAGTCATTCCAGTCCGCGGTGAACTGGTCTGGCGCTCCCACAAAAATGGTATCGCCTTCGATCGAAAGAGCCTCGGTAGGCTCGAGCCATGCTTGGAAGGTTTGATCGGGAAGCTCTTGGCGGGCACGATCCAGGAGGCGTTTCCATACTTCAGTGTGGCTAAGCGACATGACTTGCCACGCTAGCCGATTAATGTGGAAAAGTCAAACAGGCGGGATGCAAATTCCTTGGAGCTGACTTGACCTATCTTCAATGCTGGAATAGTTTTACCGGCTCTACACAGTTAGTGATCTTCTTGGTTTCCGGAGTGCTGTAATGGGCAAGCCCACCTATCGTCCCCGCAACAAGCGCCGCATTCGTACCCACGGCTTCAGGTTGCGGATGGCTACTAAATGGGGACGCGAAGTTCTTAGCCGCCGCCGTAAAAAGGGACGCAAACGGCTCACCGTCCAGTTGCCGACTAAATACGCCGGCGCGTAAGTCTTTCGGCTTTCCTCGCAGCTCCCGGCTGACGAGAGAGGCCGATTTGGAATCGGTAAGACGTACAGGGAAGCGGATGCAAACCGAGCGTCTCGAAGCTCGCGCATCTGCTTCCCTGTTGCTTCATCCACGGGTTGGTGTGGTCGTTCCTAAATACCGACGAAACATCGTAGACCGGAATCGCACAAAACGCCGGCTCCGTGAGTTAGCGAGGACGAGAATACTGCCAGTTGCTGGAAGGATTGATGTACTGCTTCGTGCGAAACCAGAAGCATACAGCGCGAGCTTCGACCAGTTGACGGTGGAAGTCGATGCAATCGCCCGGTGGGCTGCAGGAATTGCGTCGCATTGACTTATGCGGAAGATCTTCATGCTTCTGATTCGCGGCTATCAGCTGGTGATCTCGCCTGTGTTTCCAGCGAGCTGCCGCTACTATCCAACGTGTTCGGCCTACGCGCTCGAAGCCTTCGAACGCTACGGGGTGTTCAAAGGAGGACGGCTTACGATCAGCCGGATTCTTCGCTGTCACCCCTTTCGGCCGGGCGGTTACGATCCGGTTCCCTGAATGGATAAGCGTTTCTTTTTGGCTTTGTTTCTATCACTCATAGTCATAGCTGTCTCCCAACTGCTATTTCCGTCGGCCAAACCGGCGACTCGGAGTGCAGTACCAAAGGACTCGAGCAGTACGTCGAGAGGGGCGGCATCGTCAACACAATCAGTGGCGTCACCGCCACCAGCCACCGTCTCTTCACAACCTCGTGCGATCACCACCGGCTCCAGCGCTCTGGCCGCAGCAAACGCAGTAGCCCCGCAGACCACACCGGTCACCACACTGAAGGCGATTTACAGGTTCAGCAACCTGGGCGCAGCTCCGGTATCGGTTGTAATGCGAGACTACAAGAACCAATCAGCCTCGGGCGGACTCGTCGATCTGGCTGTCGCTGGCTCCCCGTTGCTTGGATACAAACTGGTCACACCCACTGACACGATCGACCTGTCGCAGGTGCCGTTCTCTCAGTCGCGAGCGGGAAATCCAAGTGGAGACGAGCTTCTTACCTATAGCGCGGTAGTAAAAGGCTTACCCGTCTCGATCGCATATTCGATCCCCAAGGACACGTCTGCTAGCTACGCCGTCCACATGAACGGCCATGTAGAAGGAATACAAGGTCAGGCGTATCTGGTTACGGAGATCCCAAAGACGCTGCAACCGACCGAGGTCGACACGGTCGGTGACCATCGAAGTCTGGCTTACAGCTTCAAGCCAACCCG
>JBBQYO010000114.1:0-9305 GCA_038208605.1 Gemmatimonadales bacterium
GGCTCGATGCGCATCGTGGCCGTGAAAGTGGACCACCAGTGGTATGCCCGACAGCTCGGCTGACCGATAGATGTCAGCGCCCGAAGGCCCGAACTCAGCGAGAATTACATCGATGTCGTGGTCGCGAAAAAAACCGGCAAAGGAATCCTGAATGGCCGCTTCAGAAAGCTCCTGTCTGATTACGAGCCGATGGTAGAGAAATTGTGGAAGGAGTTTCCTCGCGCGCGCACGCGACGGGTGCATCGAATGGAAAAACCGGATCGTGCGCCCCTCATGGCGGAAATCGGGGTACCAGTGGTCGACGCAGACTTTGTCTCCATCGAGCTGCTCGACGTGGGCACGGATGAAATCCTTGAGGAAGCGATCGTTGTCCACTCCGATAATGCAAAGTGATCCCATGCCTTGCTGAGCTCCCTTCGGCGCCGGAAAATGCCGAGTTGTGGTTCGAGTTCGAATCTCATCCTTAGTGCGTTTGAATGGGCCTGCCGGAGGCGTCGGAGACAAGTTAAGTCTATGCCTCCGACCCCTGTTAGATCCGCCCGCAATCTGTCTGCTGATGACCACTTTGGCCAAGCAAGAGTTCTAGGCCGAATCTTGAGAGCCCAGCCTTGCCATGAGACGACGGCGAATCAGCCCTGCCAACATGCGTCCCCTTCGATACGCGCGGACGGAGAGCGGCGGCCCATCCGACCTGATGTCCGCCGGCGTAAGAAGCGGGTTGACGGCAGGGAGACGAATCGTCCGGGGAACGTCGATTGAGCGACGTCCGACCGTCGGCCGCGCAATCTCCTCGAGCATCTTTGACCAATCCGCGGAACACTGAACGTCGGAGAACCGGGAAGCGACACATGAGCGAGCTCCGTCTGACAGTTGCTGCCACAAGCCACCGTCATCTCTCAGCCTTCGGATCGCACGCAGAAAGTCATCACCACGATCGTTCACGAGTAACCCCGTAACGCCGTCGGTGACGAGCTCCGGAATACCACTTCGAATTCGCAGGCAGACGGGAACTGACCCGCAGGCCATCGCTTCCATCAGACCCATCGGAAGCCCTTCGTAGTCGGACAGCAGCACTATTATGTCGCTCGCCAGAAGTCTTACCTGCATCTCATCGCTTGGAACCGGGCCGTGAAGCCGAACAGCAGCGCCTTTTCGTTCTTCCCGGAGAATCCTTTCGACCTCGCCGCGGTCTGGCCCGTCTCCGTAAATCGTCGCTTCAACTCCGTTGATTTGCTGTGCAGCTCTGCACAGTGCGCGGGTTAGTTCAGCGATTCGCTTCTGCTCCTCTGCAAGGCGTCCTACGAAAGCGAGCCGAAGACAGCCCGGGCTCCGAATCACTCGTTGGGCCGGGATTGGGACGCCGCATGGTATTCTTCGCACGACGAGTTGGTCAACGTTGCGCGATAAAACCTGGCGCTCCAGCTCGCTGGAGACGCAAACCACGCCGGAAAGCCGGAATGCCGTCGTCCCGGACAGGAACTCGCTCTGGAGACCGCGATAGTAATCATCGTCAGAATGGAGCACGCCCACGGTGGCAACAGCCGACTCGCGCGCCCACCTCGACGCGAAGTAGCCGGCGAGAACAAGGTTGGGTACAAAGACATCCGGCGGATTCTCAGCTAGCCGATCGAGAATCCAGGTCACTCCGTCCTGGGTGCGTGCCGGCGCAAGGACTGCGTCACATTCTATTCCCTGCTTGCGGAGAGACTCCAGCGCCGGACCCGTGTCGCCGCAATGGAGCAGAAAGAGACAACGTACGTCGATGCCACGATTTCGCAGGTCGGGAAGCAAGCGCTGAATCCAGGTCACCGGACCGCCGACATTACCCGGTTTATCGTATGCGCAAAACGTGACCTTCACCATGTCGCGGTCATTCCGGATCCGGTTGCGGGCAGGTCGCGATCAGTGAGAGGAGTAAAGCGCGTCGAGCTTTGGAGCAATTACTCGCCAATCATATTGGGCCAGAATGTGGTTCCGGCCTGGCTGACCATCCACCTTCGTCGAAAGCGCGCGACGTGTTGTTTCCACGAGACTCTCGATGTCACCGGCTTCAAAAACCCACCCGAACGCCCCGTTTCCTGAAGCCTCCAGACAGCCCGTCTCATCAGGAACCACCACCGGCCTGGCAAGCGCCAATGCTTCGAGTACCAGGGTAGGCAAGCCCTCTTTCCGGCTGGTCACAACCAGGGCCTCGGACGCGGCGATCGCGTCAAGCGTATCCGCATGTGTCTTCTCACCAATCACTAAAAGGTTGGCAGAAACGGACACGTCCCAGGATGCTTGAAGCGTGTCTGGGCTCAAACCTCGCCCGATCATGACAAAACGGAGTGACGGTATCAGGCGGGCCAGACGAACAAAGTCCGCAGGATTCTTCACCGGATCGTCGCGGCCGACATAAAGAACGAACGGCGCGTCTCCGTAAGTCTGGCGAAATCTTGCTGCCGATGCCCGATCGCAGAGGGGCACATCGACGCCGTTCGGGATATAAATCGTTTCGATACCATCGCGTTCAGCAAGCAAACGCTGCTGCCACAACGAGACGGAAATCCTGACGTCGGCGTGCCTGGCATCGTGAATCCAGACCCGGTTGAACTCACGCTGCCAGGGCTCGAGATCTCCCTTCGCGTATTCCGCCGTGTAGGGGGCGTGATAGGTGTGGATCCAGCGCATGCCTTTGCCCTTGTGTCTTCCACACCATTCGATGAACCACGGATAAACGTGGGAATGTGCCGCTGCAATTCCCCGCGGTTCAAAGGCCAGAAACTGCTCTCGAAACGTCGAGACTAAATCGTGGGGACTGACTGACTTCAGCAACATGTCACTCGGGGCGAACTCAACCCTCAGAGCCGAATATTTTCGCACCGCGTGCAGATGATGTTTGACGCCGCCGTAGTCACCCAGATTCCCCCCAAGCAGGACGTCGGGTGGCTCTTCCCGCAAGGCTCTTATCCAGGTCTGAAAAACGCGATTCTGTCTTCGTCTCGCGTTGTCTTCCTCGAACCCGGCGAACGCCCGTCCAAGATGATACCTCGCGGACCGGAATTTCCGAAATATCACGCGCATCGGGCTTGTCCTGGACGACCTCATACCAGAGTCACGACCTGACCACAACCTTGCCGTTTGACCAATCGCCGATTGTCAGCACATGGGCGCCGCTTGGACTTCCTGCATCGACCTGCACATACCCGGCATTGTCATGACGGCAATAAATCCGCGAATAGTTTTCGGACGCCGCGATGATGCTTATGGAGTACTTGCCTGCATTCAGCTCGAGGTGAGGAAGCGTGACGTGTATTTCAGACATGCAATCGGTGAATTCAATTATCCGGCCCTTGAGCTCATCCGCCATTATTTCCAGAACTGGAAGCATCTCTGCATTCCAGAAGAGGAACTGAACCCGTGCACGATGTATGGCGGGAACCGCTTCCAAGACCGCTGACACACTGAGCGGTGCGCCATGATCGAGTCGGACACAACCGTCCGTCTCAGCCTGCGAGGGTTCCGTGTCGAGCTCGAGACTTCGCACGGTTATCTCTCCCGAGCCAGTGACGCTTTCGGGTGATTCCCGGAAGAGCGACTGATACGTCGCAACCCCCGCCGAGACGTCTTTCCCTGCAAATGCGGTGGAACCATGATCCATCACGAGAATCTGGTTGCAGATGCGAAAAATCTGCGGCATCGTATGCGACACGAAAATAACAGCAGCCGTCGACATCAACTCGCCAATGGCATTCAGGCACTTGAACCGAAACGCGATATCCCCAACTGCCAGCACTTCGTCGATGATCAATACATCGGGTTGAACCTGGACCGCGACCGCAAAACCGAGCCTGACTCTCATGCCGGAACTGTAGTTTTGAACCGGAGCGTCCAAAAAATCCCCAATTTCCGCAAACTCCACAATCCGGTCGAACCGGCTTCGAATGTCATCTCGGCTTAGCCCGAGGAGAGCTCCTCGATTGTAAATATTTTCGCGTCCAGTAAGGATCGGATTGAACCCCGCGTCGAGCTCAATGAGCGCGGCAACCTTTCCCCGCGTTGTGATCGATCCAGCGTCGGGAGTTATAAGGCCGTTGACGAGCTTGAGCAACGTGGACTTGCCGGCGCCATTGTGGCCAACGAGACCGAGGCAATCCCCGCGTTTCAACTCGAACGATATATCGTCTACTGCCCAGAATTCCTGAGACCGTAGCGATGGCCGACGCCCTTCTCGCTCTGTGCCGCCATCGCCTTCCCCGGAGAAAGGGTTGAGTGCAGATGCCAGGTCGAGCGTGCCATACCACAGCGAGTGCTTCAGGGAGCGCGAGAATTTTTTCGAGACGTTTTCGGCCTCGACGAGGGTTTCGTCATTCATCGTCAAGCCACGCCCCGTCGCCGACGGACGCTTGTGTATCCCATCTGGTTCTGATGAAGCGGTCAGACGCCTCTCCGCGGAACTCACATGATGTCACTCGCCGAGGCGCTCTATTAAATGCGGAGTGACGACCTTGAAGAATATCAGCGACATTGCCGCAAGCACGGCGCAACCCACAGTCGCACCGATGAATGCGACGGGCATCCCTTCGCTCGTTCCGGTGAGCCAACCCCTTCCCGTTAGCACTACGGGAGTCAAGGGGTTAAGCGTCATCAGCTTTCGCGCGATTCCAGCTGCCGGCAGAGGAAACGCGATTGGCGTAAGAAAAAAACCAAACCGAAGAATCAGCTGAATACCTCTCGCAACGTCTGAATACAGCGTCGCGATTGGAAGCAGGAATAGCCCAAGCGATGCTCCGACAATGAGGCTCGCCACAAGCGCGACCGGGAACAGGAACGCGGTCGTGTGCCATGGGATGTGGTAAATCACGAGCGCGGGGAGGGTGAGCACCGAAGCCACGGCCGCATCCAGAGCCGCCTTGATGATCCCCGAGTAGATAAGAGACTCATGCGGAAATTGGACTTTTGCCATGAACCCCCGTGCCGGACCAATCGAGCTGAGCATAGCCATGATGCTTCCGTTGAACGCCGTCCAGAGCACAGTTCCTGTTATCACGAAAACCGGATATGGGATTCCGCCGTTCCCCACACGAACGAGATTCGCTCTATTCAGAAAAACCCACACGAATGTTGTAGCGAGAGGCGGCGCAAGAAGCCATACGTACCCGAGCAGGCTCTGACGAAAGTCAGCCTGCGTATCGCGCAAAAAAAACCGCCATGCGAGGTGGGCAGCGTGTGGAAACCCATCGCGCAGTGACCGAACTGCGAACGCGAACGACTCGAGTCCGGCATGCGGCTTATTGACGCGGACCTCGAGCGCAGGCTTGACCATGATTTCAGCCAAAAAAAGTGGCAAGACTTCTTGCGATTGCGGTGAGATGTGACAGTAGACCGGTGTGGGCACACCGGGCTACCTTGGACGTGCAATATATGCCCGACGCAACTGAGTTTGCGAAAATGAAATTTCAAACTTCACAAACGATATGACTAACGTTTTGATCATTGGTGCCGGACCTACCGGCCTCGGAGCAGCATGGCGGCTCGCGGAGGCGAAACACTCTGACTGGGTATTACTCGAAGGTTCGGACCATGTCGGAGGACTGGCAACATCGTTTATGGACTCCGAGGGGTTTACGTGGGACATCGGTGGGCATGTCCAGTTTTCCCACTACGAGTATTTTGATCGCGTCATGGACCAGCTGCTCGGTGAAGAAGGCTGGGTGCATCATCAACGGGAAGCATGGGTCTGGATGCGCGAGCGATTCATACCATATCCACTTCAGAATAACATCCATCACCTTCCCCCAGCCGAGCTCGAGTACTGCCTCCAGGGACTTGTGGACTGCGCCGTGGAAGCTCCAAAGCGCGCCAAAAATTTCAAGGAATGGCTCATGGCGTCGTTCGGCCCGGGCCTCGCCGACGTATTTCTGCTCCCATACAATTTCAAGGTCTGGGGATATCCGGCAGAGATGCTGAACTCAAGATGGATCGGAGAACGCGTAGCAGCCGTGGATCTGAAGCGCGTTCTCGGCAACCTGGTCTGGAAGCGGGATGACGCTTCGTGGGGCCCGAACAGTCTATTCAGGTTTCCCGTGCGGGGCGGCACTGGTGCGATCTGGAAGGCATGTGCCGACCGGGTTGGAAGATCGCGGATGCACTTTAGCGATCCCGTTGTGTCGATCGACCTCGAAAAACGCGAGGTCGTGACCTTGAATCAAAAGACATATCGCTACGATGCACTGTTGTCGACGATGCCTTTGACCGAGCTGACTCGTCTTTGCGGAATGGACGGGCTTTCTGAATCAGCCGGGCGAGGATTGCTGCATTCTGCGAGCAATATTTTTGGAATTGGGCTGCGCGGGATCCCTCCCGAACATTTGAGAACCAAATGCTGGATCTATTTTCCGGAAGCGAACTGTCCCTTTTACCGTGTCACCGTGTTCAGCAACTATTCCCCGAATAACGTGCCGGAGGGTGGGGAGTTCTGGTCATTGATGGCAGAGGTGGCTGAGTCTCCATTACGGCCTGTAGACCAGGAAGCGATAAAGGATCAGGTGATTGAAGGATTGCTCGCGACCGGCCTCGTTACCACGCGTGAGGAAATCGTTTCTTTCTGGCAATACCGGGCGCATTACGGATATCCCACCCCGAGCCTGGAGCGAGACTCTGCGCTTGAAGAGATTCTTCCGCGCCTCGAGGAGCGAGGCGTTTTTTCCCGGGGTCGATTTGGTGCATGGAAGTACGAAGTGAGCAATCAGGATCACTCCTTCATGCAGGGCGTCGAGTGCGTGGACAGGGTTCTGAGGTCATGCAAGGAAATGACTTTCGACGATCCAGCATTCACCAACAGCACGAAGCACCTGTGCACCTCTTCGAGGCCAGTCGCCTGACAAACGAAGGCCTGACTGCCAGAAAGCCATGCCTGATTTTCGGAGACTATTCGCTCGGCCTGAACGATGGTGGGCCTAGCGGCTTTCTGGCTCACAATTTCGTCGGGGCCGAAAGCCAATACTTCGATTTTCATCCACGCGCTCCCCACATTTCGTCGTTCTCGCGGCGGCTGGCCGAGTTGTCTTGGGGGACCAGAAAGCAGCAGTCGCGACGCATGGGATTTGACCGTGATGCGGGTTTTGTAACGGAGCTGATGGCGACTCGCGATGCATTCCGCCGGCAATCTGCAGATCGCTATGACTGGGTCTGGTTTCATGACGTATTTCGGCTGCGGGCGTGCCTGGATTTATTGCATTCGTCACAGAAAATCATCCTGCAGCCACACTCGCCTGAATCTGCGGGCGACGAGCTTGAAAATGCCGGCGGAACTTCCTACGACGTTCAATGGGTCCGCCACGCAGAGATGGAAGCGTTTTCTCGCGCTGACGTGTGTGTTCTTCCACATCAGGGTGCATTTCCGATTTTCCAGCCACTACTCCGACCGTCGACTCGCGTGGAGTACGTCTTGAGTGGCTGCCGCGCACTTCCGTTCCGATGTTTAATCCCGCTCGATGAAAAGCTGGTGTTCTATCTCTTTATCGGGAGGCGAATTCCAATAAAGGGATTCGATCTCATCATGGATGCATTTCAGGCTGCCCGCCGGGAGGATGACCGGCTGCGCCTGATTCTGGTGGGGGCAGGCGAGCCCTCAACGCTGCCCGGCGTGGTGGACATTGGCAGGTCGAATTCGGCGGCCGACTGGCTTGCCTCGTGCGACTACATGATCAGCGCGAACCGGGAAAGCTATTTCGATCTTTCAGTCATGGAAGCGCTCTCACACGGAACACCGCTATTACTTGCGCCCACAGGAGGCCATAAGTTCTTCACGGACATTGTTTCCCCGGGAATTGCATTGACTCCTCGGTTGGACTCACGGGGCATAGCAGAGATCATGCTTGGGAACACGCTGAAACGCAGCGTCGAGCCCGGGCGGTCGAGCGCCAATCGAAGCCTGTTCGATGATGTGTTTTCGACCGACCATTATCGCCGGCGAGTAAACTCGATGCTCTCGCGATTGATCCTGGGCTGAAGAAAGTCAGGCAGAAATGCACCGTCGTCTCACGGCTCGGCCAGAATTCGAGGGTGCCAACGACCACGACGAGCCGGGGGCGCTCGGTGCCGTCAATCGATTCTCTGGCCGCCTTCAGGCACCGTGCTTTTTAGGGCAACCGCCTGAGATGGGATTGTTAGGCAGGAGTCTTGGGGCTCGAATAGTCGTAATGGTAATACTCCTCGGTCGCCTCGAGCATCTCTTTCGGATCGTTGAGAACGGTGCCGAGGATGCGTGCGCCGACGAGGTTAAGGCGTTCCTGAGCCGTTCTCGCCGCGGCCTTCGTCGTAGCGCCGACGCGAATGAGAAGAATGACTCCATCTACCATCGAAGCGATGACGCCTGCATCCGCCGCCGCAAGCACAGGCGGAGTGTCGATGAGCACCAGATCGTACTGCGTCATTCCTTCGAGCAGCAGCTCGCGCAAGCGTTGACTGCCGAGCAGCTCGCCGGGATTCGGCGGCTGAACGCCGGTCGTGACAATCGACAAGTTGGGGGTCGACGTCTCGCGCACAGCTGATCCCAGGTTTGCACCCGTGCCGATCGCATCGGTCAATCCCGGCAGCCTCGGCACGCCGAAGATGCGGTGCAGCGAGCCGCGCCTGAGGTCGCAGTCGATCACCAGTACTCGAAGACCCTGCTGAGCGAACGCGATCCCGAGATTCGCGACCGTCGTGCTTTTCCCGTCGCCGGGGGATGCGCTGGTGATGGCGATCGACCGAAGTGACTCGACAGCGTGGGAGAAGATGAGACTCGTCCGGATTGCCCGGTACGACTCGAACACGGGTGAGGCGGTGACCGGAACGACGGCATTTCCGGTCGGAGGCGCGGGCGCGGAGTTGCCTGGCACGAATCTGCCGAGCAGCTTGCGCGCGGACGTGCCGTTTTCTCTTCCGAGAGCGGGAATGGAGCCAAGCGTGGGAAGCGAGAGCAGGCGCTCGACGTCGGCCTTGCGGCGAAGGGAAGTGTTGAGTTCTTCGTACAGAAAGACGAGAATCAGCGCGCCAGCGAGCCCGAGCAATCCGCCGAGCATGAGTTTCCGCGAGGAACCCGAGGTTACCGCGCCGCCGGGAGTCGATGCGAGATCGATGACATCGATCTTTCCTCCCTGAGCAATTTCGGAGATTCTTGCGCGCTGCTGTTCGTCGTGGAGCTGGTCGGACAGGCGCTGAGTGGACTGCGCACCCTGCTGCAGTTTTTCTTCCTGGGCCTGGGTCGCTGGAAGCGTGCTGACCTCGAGCGCGGTCTTCGAAGCCAGACCATCGAGCGCCGCGATTCGCGCGTCGTATGT
>JBBQYO010000115.1:0-9226 GCA_038208605.1 Gemmatimonadales bacterium
AGGCTCGAGCTACCGTACTCGCTTCGCGACTTGCTTGTCGCCCCCAATCATTCACAAGGCTACACGCTCGGACTTCAATGGGCACGCCAGGCGATAAGACCTGAAGGGCGTATGAGATTGCAGGCGGAGCTCACGAGTGTCGAGCAAAGCGCAACGTGGCGGGATCGTCCGCAGGGAAGCTTCTACACGAGCCGCGTGGTAATTCAGGGCTACACGCAGATGGGGCAGCCGCTCGCGAATGGAATGGGTCCGGGCTCCTCGGGCCAGTGGGCGGCCGCCGATTACATCGAGCCCGCCTGGAGTGTCGGGCTTACTGCCGGACGCATTCGATGGAACGAAGACATCCACAGCACCTATGGATTTCCGCTGTATCTCGGATACTGCAGTCACGATGTCAGTGTCTTTCCCGGGGCACGCGGCTCGGCCGGAAATCGATTCGGGTATATTTCCGCCGATGTCTCTTTCGGCAACCGGCTCGATGCTTTTTTTCAGGAGCAGTCGGGATGTCCAAAGGGAAATTCGGTGCTGGACATACGGAATCGCACGATCAGCGTGACTGTCGGAACTTTTACACCCGGACGTCTACACTAGCGCGGGTTGCTAAGTCGCTATTGGCCAGTAACTTGCCTGCGATTGAGGCGGAGGACGTACCGGTGCCCGGATTCGCCTTTAGCTCAAGAACTTGTTGATGGCCAAACGCTCGACTCTTGCTGATCACCACCATCTCAAATTGACATCGTCTCCGGGCAACCGGCTTCCTTCGGCCTATGGCGCTTCTCCGCTCAATGTCCGGACGAAGCTTCGCGAACGGCGTCCGGCGTCAGTCAAGCGTCATACCGCCCGCATTGCAACACGTCTGGCCGTTCTGCTGCTTGGCGACCTCAGCGCGATTGGGTTGTGCCAGCTTGCAGCCGTATTCGTCTCGCACGATGCGATCCTCGGGACGGGTCTCGCGACCCAGTTCTCGAGGGCGCTCGGCGCGGGGTACGGCGCGGGCGTCAACTTTGGTGGAGCAGTAATTCTAGCGCTGGTGATTACCGGTAATTACAGCAGGCACCGCCAGCTCAACGGTCGTCTCCGGCTGCTGGCTGCTTCGGTTCTCGCGTCGGCACTTCTTCTGTGGGCTATGATCGCCGCCGGAGGAATTGTCGGCGCGCTCGCCGTGTATGTCGCGGCAGCGTCGCTTACGTGGCTCGTCCTCTTATCTGAAAGAATTTTTACTGAGCGCTTTCTGAACCGGATATGGCCCGGTGCGCGTGGCGCGGCGCCGGCGATTCTGATTACCGACAGAAAAGAAAGCAGCATCCATCTCGAGCGTTCGGTGATCGCGGCAGGTGGCGACTATTCGCTTGCGGGATACGTTCCGCTGAGCCGGGTGACATTCGACGGTGTGCTGGGGACGATTCGGGAGCTGCCGGAGATAATCGACGCGTATCACGTCGAGGCCGTCGTCGTGTGCCAGCATCTCAACGACCAGCAAATCATGAACGTGCGTGAGGCAAGCCTTGCGGCCGGGTGCCAGCTCCTGTATCCCGCGCGCGCCGTAAAAATTGCAGGTGTGCGTCCGGCGCTCGTGTGGCATCAGGATCAGCCTTTCTTCGAGCTCGGCGCTCCGGTGCTCAAGGCATCGGCCGTAATTACCAAGCGCATCGTCGATATACTGGGCGCGGCCGTCGGTCTGGTGGTTCTTGCGCCCGTGCTCGCGTTGATCGCATTGGCGATCAGACTCGATTCACCGGGTCCTGTTTTCTTCTCGCAGGATCGCGCTGGCCTTGGCGGCCGCCGCTTCCGCATGCTGAAGTTCCGCACGATGAGACTTGGTGCAGATGCCGAGAAACATTCGCTGGCGCATCTCAATCATTCGGGCGACTCGCGACTCTTCAAGATCCCTGAAGATCCCCGCGTCACGCGCCTGGGCGCGCTGCTTCGGCGGTGGAGCCTCGATGAGCTTCCGCAGTGCTGGAACGTTTTGATGGGCGACATGTCGCTGGTCGGTCCGCGTCCGTTCTTCGAGGCTGACTTTGCGAGCTACCAGGATCATCATTTTCGGCGTCTCGATGCGAAGCCTGGCATCACCGGATTGTGGCAGGTCTCGGGACGCAGTGCGGTTGTCGATTTTGAGGACGTTGTCTTTCTCGACCGGCAGTACATCGAGCAATGGTCGCCGTGGCTCGATGTCAGCATCATGTTCCGGACGCTGCCCGCCGTTGTTCGGAGAACCGGAGCCTATTAGGACAACGGCCACTTCGAACTGCGCCAAGATGCGAGGTACGAGAAGCACAGGGATCAGTTCGGAGGTGGTCCTCGCTGGCAGCGATGGTTGATTACCCTCCGCACTGAAACCTGTGCCTCTGCCACCTCGCATCTTGAAGCCGTTCGATTGGCCGGCAATGGTACGCTACCAGTGCCGATTGGCCGTACAAGTGTTGGCCGTACAAGTTGATTAACTCCCGCCTTTGAACGACATTATGACTCTGCCCGCCAGCTCGCGGGCTTTATTTTATCCGCCAATGTGGAGGCTGGTTTGAAAGTTTTCGTCACCGGTGCGGCAGGTTTCCTCGGCAGTCATCTCGCCGATACCTTCGTCGCGGGCAATCACCAGGTTGTCGGGTGCGACAACATGATCGGCGGCGATCTCCAGAACCTCCCGGAAGGAATCGAGTTCGAGCAGGCCGATTGCAATGACCTCCCCGCGATGAAGCGGCTGACGAAGGGTGTCGACCTTGTATTTCACTGTGCCGCTATCGCCACTGAAGGCTTGAGTGTGTTCTCGCCGGCGCTCATCGCGCAGCATGTGTACCTGAATACGGCCAACCTCCTCGCCGCATCGGCTACGAACAACGTGACGCGCTTCGTCCATTGCTCGAGCATGGCGAGGTACGGCAGCGGTCCTGTGCCGTTCGTCGAAGACCAGCCGCTCAATCCGGTTGACCCTTACGGCATCGCGAAGTACGCGAGCGAGCTGCTCGTCAGGAATGTCTGCGAGACGCATGGCATCGAATACAACATCGCTGTTCCTCACAATATCATCGGTCCGAAACAGAAATACGACGATCCGTATCGCAACGTCGCCAGCATCATGATCAATCGCATGCTGCAGGGAAAGCAGCCGGTGATCTACGGCGATGGCGGGCAGAAGCGATGCTTCTCATTCGTGCAGGACTGCGTCGATCCACTCGTGAAGATGGGCACCATGCCGGACGTGAATGGCGAGACGATCAACATTGGTCCCGACGAAGAGTATGTGTCCATCCTCGAGCTGGCAGAAACGATCGCCGAGCTGATGGACTTCAAGCTCGAGCCGATCATGGTGAAAGACCGGCCGATGGAAGTTCGTTACGCGACGTGCTCCGCCGACAAGGCAAGGCGTCTCCTCGGCTACCGGACGTCGGTGACGCTGCGCGAAGGATTGCAGAGCATCATTGAGTGGATATCAGCTCACGGCACGAAGCCCTTCGCGTATCATCTGCCGATCGAGATCGAATCCCCGATGGTCCCGGAGACGTGGACCTCGCGCCTGATCTGAGGATCGCGCCGGGCCAAGCGGCTCATTGACCATGCTCGAATGAGCGCGCGGGATGAAGTTGCCGGTCCGCTACGGATCGGAATGCTGGGGTTGTACGGCATGACAATGCCGAGGCTTCATTTCACCGGTTTTGAA
The DNA here is from genome assembly GCA_038208605.1 of Gemmatimonadales bacterium. Classification (GTDB taxonomy): domain Bacteria; phylum Gemmatimonadota; class Gemmatimonadetes; order Gemmatimonadales; family Gemmatimonadaceae; genus UBA4720. The sequence goes on from JBBQYO010000115.1 coordinate 3,662, forward strand.
ACGGGTTTCGGGGAAATCGCTCCGCGTCTTGCCGAGATGGGCCATGACATCGTGATGTACTGCCGTCGCGGTTCGTTTCCGCCGGCGATGCGCGTGCCCGAGTACCGCGGTGTCCGCCTGGTTTATGTGCCGTCGCCCGGTGGAAAAAATTTCTCGGGGCTGATTGCGACTTTCTTCGCCGTCGTTCATGCGCTTGTGACCGGCCGTTATCAGATCTTCTTTTTTGTCAACGTTGGCATGGGTCATCACGCCGCGCTCTGCCGGCTGTTCGGGCGCAAAGTGGTGATGAATGTAAATGGCCTGGACTGGACCCGAGCGAAATGGGGACCAGTCGCGCGATGGTACTTTCGTTCGGCCGCGCGCTCGGCAGTGAAGTTCTGCAATGAGCTCGTGACCGATGCGGAAGCGATGCGACAGTTCTATCTCGACGAGTTCCACAAGGAAACGACGATGATCGCATATGGCGCAAATGTCGAATCGTCCTCGCGGCCCGAGCTGATTCGGCAATTTAATGTCGAGCGCGACGGGTATTACCTGATCGCGAGCCGGCTCATTCCGGAAAATCACGCGGACCTGATCGCCGAAGCCTTTCTCGCGTCAGGCTCGCGGAGAAAACTCCTCGTTGCCGGCGGCGCGAATTACGACAGCCCGTTTCATGCGCGCCTTCGCGAGCTCTCGGGCGACAAACTCATTTTGATCGGGCACATCGATGACCAGGACGTCGTGAAAGAGCTGCATTGCAATTGCTTTGCTTATCTCCACGGTCATTCTGTCGGCGGCACCAATCCGTCTCTCCTCAAGGCGATGGGCTTCGGGAATTGCGTGCTCGCGCTCGATACGGTGTTCAACCGCGAAGTCCTCGGCGACGGCGGACTGTTCTTTCCCCGCGATTCGGGCGTCCTTGCAGGGATGATAAGAGAGATCGAATCGAGCCCGGAGACTGTTGCCGAGCTGCGTCGCAAAGGGCCCGCGAGGATTCTCGCCAACTACACGTGGGAAAAAATCTCCGGCCAGTACGACGTTCTCTTTCGGGAAGTAGCGGCGCGATGATGGAGTTACAAACCGCTTACGGTCGACAGATGGTATGGTCCCGATGATCAGCAGGCTCGGTCCGATCGCGCGGAATTCTTTTCTCAATCTCGTCGGGTTCACAATTCCTCTCCTTGCGGGGCTCGTTTCCGTTCCCGTCATTACGAGAGAGCTTGGCGCTGCACGATTCGGCCTGCTGTCGCTTGCCTTCGCAATCCTCGAATACTCGACTCTCTTCGACCTCGGTCTCGGCGCCGCAACGACGCGAGAGGTGTCGGCGTCACTTGCCAAGCGCGACGAAAATCTGTCGACACTGATAACCGGCTCCATCGTCAGCCAGATGCTGCTCGGCAGCGTGGGCGCTATGATTCTTATCGCGCTGGCGCCGGTTCTCGTCGATCATGTGTTCGTGATTCCCGCCAACATCCGGAGCGAGGCGGTTGCGGTTTTCCGTATCCTCGCGCTGATGACTCCGCCAACGCTGTTGTTCCTCACTCTTCGCGGTGTGCTCGAAGCCGCCCAGCGCTTCGACTTGAGCAACGCGGTGAGAGTGCCCAGCAGCGTGGCAACCTTCGTGATTCCGGCAATCGCCGCGAGCTTCGGTTATTCACTTCCATATATTGTTGCGATGCTGCTGATATCACGCGTGGCGATCTGCGTCGTGATGGTGATGGTGGTGAATAAAGCGATACCGGTGTTACGCTGGAAAGCCCATCTCGACTGGCAAGCATTGCGACCGCTGTTTCTCTTCGGCGGCTGGATGTCGGTGTCCAACATCGTCAGTCCGTTGCTGGTGTATCTCGATCGTTTCATGCTGGGATCGCTGATTGGCTTAACTGCGGTTGGCTACTATACCGCTCCGTTCGACGGCGTAATGCGCCTCCTGATTCTGCCGGCGAGCTTGATGGGTGCCGTATTCCCGTCAGTAAGCGCCATGAGCGCCATCGGCGATCACGTTTCGATTCATCGAATTTTCAACAAGGCAGTGGCGCGCACGCTGCTCATCGTCTCGATCCCCGCAGTGGTGATCGGAATCGCCGGACCAATGCTGCTGCGCCTCTGGCTCGGGCCTGCATTCGCCGAGCATGGATCGATGGCGATTCGCATTCTTGCGGTGGGTGTGTTCGTGAATGCGGTTGCTCACGTGCCATCAGGAATAATCACGGCGATGGGACGGCCCGATGTCGTGGCCAAGTTCCATGTCATCGAGCTCGTCATTCACGTACCGATAGCGTGGTTTCTGATTACGCGATTCGGTGTCCCGGGCGCGGCGGGAGCATGGACTCTGCGGGTCAGCTTCGACGCAGCGTTGTTGTTCGTCACCTGTCTTCGGATGCTGCATGATCAGAGAGCACTTCAGCCTCCGGACCGGCTGGAGCCATCGCCGTTGATGCGCTGACATGCTGGACCTCGACGGAGTAAAGCCGCCGGAAGAGCGCGGACCGGCGAGAAGGGTTGTCGGATTTGCCCGCCCGTATTTCGCTGCCATCGGATATTCATTGGGCCTCTTCTCGTTTGGCTGGACCACATGGCGAGGCCGCGCTGCAATCGTCGAGATGTGCGCTCGCTTCGGATATCATTACGGCAGACACGAGACGGAGCAATTGCCCGAGCTTTCTCTCGATGCGTCAATCGGCGATCCGCCACCTGTCAGGCTGTTGGCGATGGACAGTGTTGACGGCAACGTGACAGATCGAGAGCTCATCGTTCTCAACAGCGTTGTCAGCGCGTCGAATGCAAAGTCGATATTCGAGTTCGGAACCTTCGACGGCCGCACCACGAGAAATCTCGCCGCGAACGCCGGCGATGACGGCCGCGTCTGGACGATAGATCTGCCTCGAGAGTCGGTCGCAGAGTTGAGTGTGCCGATTCACGCGCATGAACGGCGTTATGTCGACAAGTCCGAGTCGGGGCGGAGATACCGCGGCACTCCGGAAGCTGCGCGAATCACGAGCCTTCACGGCAACTCCGCGACGTTCGACTTTTCTGAATATCTCGGCACGATGGATTTCGTCTTCGTAGATGCATCGCACGCATACCGTTACGTCATCAACGATTCACTGATCGCGCTAAGGTTGCTGAAGCCGGCCGGTGGCACTATCGCGTGGCACGACTACGGAAGATGGGACGGAGTCACGCGCGCCCTCAACGATCTGCGCAGTAACCGTCTGGAGTTTGCGGCGGTAGTGAAGGTGCAGGGAACTACGCTCGCGCTGCTCCGCCCCGAATAGTCCTCGCGATCCCCCTCGCCGCCGCGACGATAGATATTCGTGTAGCGGCCCTCTGAATCGCCGTGTCGGACATGTACTCGCCACTGGGCGCGATATCGGTCTCGGTATCGCAGTATTTCCCGGCTTCGATGCGCGAGTGCGACATGTTTCGCGCAAAGAAGACCGGAGTGCCAACCGCATTCGCGATGTGACGCGGGCCGGAATCGATGCAGAGCAGCGCTGCACAGCGTTCGATCACAGCAGCGAATCCTCTGATGGAGACCTCGCCGGCAAGAACGGGAATATTTCCACCAATCCTGTTTGCGATCGCCTTGAGCATCGAGGCGTCGCTGGATGCTCCAGACAGCAGAATCTCGAAATCGGCCATGCTCTGCGCCTCACGGATAATTCCGAGCATTGGCTCGACTGGCCAGTTACCGTGTCGTTGGCGCGTGCTGAACGTGCATGCGAGAATCGGGCGTTGGCCAGCAACCCCGAGCTCCCGCAACGCGCGCGACCCTTCGCTTCGGTCCGCATCGGAAAGAAAGATCTGCGGCTTAAGCGGCCAGTCGGGCGCACGGCCCGTCACTGATGCGACCATCGAGCGAAAGTATCCGGCGTAGGGACTGGGAAATTCGATTCGCGCAGGATGATTTATGAGCCCTGACAATCCCTTGTGGGTGAAGCCGACCCGGTTCGGGATGCGAAGCTGAGTCCCGAGAAAAAAATCAGGATAGTGATGCAGAGTGTTCGTGCAGAGAATTACATCGAATTCTCTCTTGCGCAGATCCTCCTCTCCGGACGCTTCGAGATCCCAGCTGTCCTCACCGCGGCTCCACGGCAGTACTTCATGAAGATTCGGGTTAGCCGTCAGCAGTGGCGCTGATGACTGCGTCGTGAGATAGGACCAGTCGCAAGCCGGCAGTGCATCATGCAGCACGCCGAGCGACGCCGTTCGATAAAGCACGTCGCCGAGGTGATTATGGCCGACGATGAGACCTCGTCGCCATTTGTGCGGCTCGCTGTACTTTCCCCGGCTCATGAAAGACGCGAGAGGTCTCAACACGGGAGTCGCGAACTCCGACGCGAGACCAAGGACCAGATTTCGTTTCTTCCTGAATGCGTTGGGGAGCAGCGCGGTAGTCCCTGGCCTTGCGGTCACCGTGTCCCCACGTCGCGCGTGAAAAATCCTTCCGCGGCGCCTGACAGGACGGACCAGCCGTGCCGCGGCTGACCCTTCGCTAATTCAGCGGCAAATCGCGCAGGTTTTGTGACGGCGAGATATCCAAGAGCGAGCAGCTTCTGGATGCCGCGATAATTCCGCCGCACGTAAACCACACGAAGGCGATTTTTCGCGTGGACCAGCAACATGTCGATGTTCGCCGCGCGCACAGTCGATCCGACCTTGTGATACACTGCCGGACCTGGCGCGTAAACAACGGGAAATCCCGCCTCGCGAGCGCGGTGACAGTAGTCCCCATCCTCGAAATACGCCGGGAAAAAACATTCGGCGAGCAGTCCGATCCGATCGATCACCCCTCGAGAGATCACCATCGCGCACCCGCTTACGAAATCCGTGGCTCGCGGTGTCGACGACTCAGGCCTGACGACTGAATGCTCGACCAGCGCGCGAAGCGGTATTTCGTGGGCGCCCGCGTACCAGACCCGGTCGCGATCGGGATCTTCATAGATAGTCGGACCCACTACCGCGTCTGCGGCTATGTGTTGCAGTGAGTCGCCCATGGCGGCGAAAAAATCGCGTGATACTGTCGCGTCGTTGTTGAGCAGCACGATGTGCGATACATCGGTGTTCGCCATCAACCACGATATGCCGAGGTTGGTACCACCGGCAAATCCGAGATTTCGGCCCGCTCGAATGAGCAAAATATATTGCTCATTCGAGTCAACGCTCGCTGGGAGATGAGCTTCCGACATCCACTTTTCGATCGAGCCAGTCGAGTCATCCTCCGAGCCATTGTCGACGACGACGATCTTACGAGGGACAGGGTCTGCACCGATCAGAGCTTCCAGACACGAGATAGTGTCCGGAGCATTATTCCAGTTGAGAATTACGACGCCGAACGAAGCGCTTGGGGCGCGGCCGGAGAACGTTGCTCCGGTGGCAGTCATTGTCTCGCTAACGCGTCAGGCTGCCGGCTTGGCCGGGCGAATCGCGCCGCCGTCACTCACTGTCTCCGGTCTCGCGCGCGGGTGCTTACGCCTGAGCGGCTCGAGAAACCTGAAGCGGCCCGTTTCACGGTCCCACGACTGACGAAACTCCTCCCAGTCTGCCGGATTCCGCGAGCGCCAATCCTCGAGCACCGTC
>JBBQYO010000116.1:0-9096 GCA_038208605.1 Gemmatimonadales bacterium
TTCGCCGGTTACCCATTGCTGGGCCCCCGTGACTTGCATGTGTTAAGCACGCCGCCAGCGTTCATCCTGAGCCAGGATCAAACTCTCCAATAGTTAAGAGATTCGATTGCTCTCCGAACGCGGCTATACCAGACGCATATGCCTCTGGCATCACTGCGTCCGGAATCACTTGTAATGTTTTCAGTTTCAGTCTCCCCGCACCCCTGAAAGGACACGGATCAATGACTTCGCCTCGCACATCACTTGATCTCAACTTCAGTTTTCAAACAGCTTTTTCAATTCTGCCTGCCATTCTATGGCAGCCTTCAATCATACACCTTCAAGACCTCGGCGTCAAGCGTTTTTCAAATCTTTCTCGACGACTTTTCCCGAACAACTCACCACCAACTTTCGTCAGCACTTCGCGGCCGGGAAAGCATTGTACCCCGTTCGTACCCTGACTTCAACCCCTCGACACAAACCAATTACAACGACTTCTCCCCCGAGATTTTTTCACCCCGCACAACACGCAACCAAATGCGGCTTTCCCCCCGCATCTGTACATTCCGCAGGTGTCCAAGCCCCTCATCATCGGCATCGCCGGCGGATCCGGAAGCGGCAAATCAACAGTCGCCAAAAACGTCGCCGACAACCTCGGCGCGCTCTCGGTCGCGTTCATCGACATGGACGCTTACTACAGAAATTTCACGGAGCTCTCGCTCGACGAACGACGCCACCTCAACTGGGACCATCCGGACGCGTTCGACTACGACCTGCTCAACGATCACATCTCGAGGCTCGCGAACCGCGAAGCGATCGACAAGCCGGTTTACGACTTCGTCACCCACCTCCGAAGCGCCGCGACCGCCCACGTCGACCCCTCTGACGTCATCGTCATCGACGGAATTCTGCTCTTCGTCGACGAGCGCATCCGGAATCTCTGCGATGTGAAAGTCTTCGTAGACGCCGATGCCGACATCCGGCTCATTCGCAGAATCCAGCGCGACCTTTCATCGCGGGGCCGGCCTCTTGGAGAGGTCATCGACCAGTACCTGTCGACCGTTCAGCCCATGCACCTGCAATTCGTAGAGCCGAGCAAACGTTACGCTGACATCATCGTGCCGCGCGGAGGGCATAACTCGATTGCAATCGAAATGATCGTCGCCAAGATCAGGCAGCGACTTGGCTACTCCGCCTCGGGCCTCACAACGCGATAGGAGTCGACCGCCATCTTGAGAGCGAGCAGCGCGCTCGCCTCGAGATCGAACTCCATCGTCATCTCCCCCAGCTCATCCCGCGAATGACCCTTGCCGCGCGCGACACGGTCACAGTTCTCATGCCGCCGGATGTACTCGCGGCTCGCATGCCACAGCATGTTGCTCTTCTTCCACCAGTCCTCGCCCGGCCGCGCCGCAGCGCCATTCGTCACCTTCTCATAGCCCGTCATCGCTGTTCCGAGAAGATCGTCGTGCATGAATGCGAACTCGAGGGCGGAGCGCTGTTCCTGATCCGACACCCCTTTGTCGACGAGCCGCGAGTAGCGCTGGTGGTGACGGCAGCACTCTGAAGCGGCGCGGTACAACGCGTCCGCACATTCCAGGATCGGATTGGCGCGCGGACTCATCGGCGAATCAGGCCCATCAGATTGTGCATGAATCCCGGAGCGTGCCTGTCCTGCTCCTCGATGATCTCGAGCTCACCCTTGTCGAGCCACATTCCTCCGCAGCTTGCGCACTGATCGATCTTGACGCCGTTGTGATCGCGCTCGACGAGATCGATCCCGCAGCGCGGGCATTTATTGAAGTGAGAGCTGCGCTCCTGTTTGCGTCGCTCTTCATCGAGACGAGCGCGACGCTCCTGAATCAGCTCCGCGTCGCGTCGTACGAAATACTCATGCTCGTTCCGGCTTGGCTTCTCGTCGGTCGACATCGTCTCCTCTGATTCTTCGAGTGCGAAGCCGCGCGGCTTCGAGCCCGAAGTATTGTGCGGCATCCGTGGAAACGGAAGTGATGTGGCGCGACCAATCGGCGGCATTGCCGCAAATTGACGCGCGAGGTATTCTACGCGACTTCATTCCGATTCCACTGCGCGTCCGACCGGAACGGCCGCATCTCCAAACCAGAGAGCCACCGTTGGACCTCACGAAGTCTTCGTTCGATTTCCACTGCGGCCTCGAATCCCCTTTTGTTTTTTTTCGGCGCGAGTGGCGGGCGATAGCGATTTTCGGCGGCGGGTTCTGCCTGCTGATGCTGATGGGCGTGGCCTGGCTCGACCCATCGTTCTTTTATCCGCGACTGCAGACTGATCCGCTTCTCTACTATTTGAAGGCGAAGGCGCTGGTAGACAGCGGGAACACAGCGGCACGCCTGGCCGTCAACTCCCGTCCGTTTCCTTACGCGGCGATGCCGGGAGTTCTTCGTGCACCGGCGCTCTTCGCGTTCAGGGATTTCGACGATCAGTGGCGCGCCATTCAGGTGCTCAACATTCCCATCGTTGCAGGCTTCGCGCTGATGTCCGCCTACATCCTGTCGTGGACGCAGCCGGTTCGGCGACACTGGATGACGGTTGCGTTTGCATTTGCATTTGTTGCGTTGAGCCCGATGTGGATCACCAACGTATACGCTCCGCTCGCCGACGCGCCGTACGCCGCATTTACGCTATTGGCGATTCTCATCTGCATCCGGATTCTCTGCAGACAATCTCCAGGTCGCTCAACTGGACTCCTGGTGATATCCGTCGTGCTTTTCATCGTTGCGTTTCTTCTCCGCTTCACGGGGCCGGTGCTGCTGATTTTCGCTGCCGCACTGGGGAGAGGTCGGTGGAGCGCCGGTGGGCTGTCCCGGCGCGTAAAGCGATCGATGTTCATCGTTCCGCTCGTGCTGCTCATCGCTCTCGTCTGGCTCAATAGCCAGGCGATCTTCGGCCGATACCTGGCGGAGCCGTTCACGTTCGTGAAGTACGGCGACAAGAGCGCGCTGATGCTGAACCTGATGGGGGTGGCTTTGCCCGACCAGATAATGCCTGACTTTCATCTCGCATTCTCTCAGCCGCCAATCATCGACATTTTTCACGGAAGATTCGGACGGACTCCCGTGGACGCAGCCTGGACCGTACTCGGGATCGCGATGTCTGCAACGCTGATTTTCGGGTTGTGGCGATCGCGATCGCGCATGTTTCCTGAAATACTGTATGTTGTGGCACCGCTGCCGGTTCTCGCGCTGATGATGCCGAGCACCTCACGGTATCTGATGTCGTATCAGCCGTTTCTCTGGCTGTTTTTTTTTGAAGGTGTTTCAGTGTTCTGGATTCGGCTCAAACCATTGGTGCCGATTGCCAGAAAGTCCCGTCTTATCATTGGGGCCTCGGCAATCGCGGTAATGGTGACGGCTGGCGCGCTGCGCTGGTACCGGGTTGCCGGCACTGGCGCTGACCGAAGTTTTGCAGTTTCAATGAACGCGGCGCCTGCCTATATCGGCGGCGTGAGCACAACGTTTCGGTCGCTACGCAATTTTCTCGAAACGCTACCGAAGGACAGGACGCTGTTGATCGGTTCGGCTGGCACTGTCGGGCGCTGGACCGCGATTGCCAACCGCTCGTATTACGTGCCGGACTCGGCGCTCGTCTCCATAGCGAGCAACAAAGAGGTGTACCTGATCGTCGAATGTGGAACTCTCGAGTACTGTCAGTCTTTTTCCGAATGGAAGAACCACCTCGAGGAGCGGCTCTGCTATTTTGGAGAGTTCAGTTACACACCGGTGTTTTCCGTCAGATCAAACTGGGCTCGCGCGGAAGTTTTTCGCGTCGAGCCCTCCACTTGAAAGGCTGCCAATGCTGTCTGGATTAATTCACTCTTGAACCAACCGCTAGAAGACTTCTCAGCCCAGCCGGCAGCGAACAGAGAGGCAGCGCCCCCACGCAGGATCGCAGCTGGCGATCGAGTAGTGATCTGCGGCGGGGGTCCCGCGGGGCTGACCGCCGCATACCAGCTCGCGCAGATGGGCTACGCCGTGACAGTTCTTGAAGCGGACGACATGCTTGGCGGCATTTCCCGCACCGCCCGGTACAAGGAGTTCCGGTTCGATATCGGGGGCCATCGGTTCTTCACCAAGATCCGACCGGTGCAGGAGCTCTGGGAAGAAATACTCGGCGACGAGTTCATCAGTGTTCCGCGGCTCTCCCGCATCCTCTACAACGGCCGGTTCTTTCACTATCCGCTGAAGGCCGCAAACGCAGTAACTGGCCTAGGCGTCTGGGAAGCCGGCAAGATCGTCCTGAGTTACGTCAAGGCGCGAATTGCTCCTCATGAAACAGAGGAAAATCTGGAGCAGTGGGTGTCGAATCGCTTTGGAGATCGCCTCTATCGCATTTTCTTCAAGACTTATACGGAGAAAGTCTGGGGAATTCCCTGCACCGAAATCCGGGCGGAATGGGCCGCGCAGCGAATTCAGGGCCTGTCTCTTGGAAAGGCGATCCTCAACGCGACATCGCTCAACCGTCGTGCGCCAACGATCAAAACCCTGATCGCCGAGTTTCGCTATCCGAGGCTTGGCCCAGGCCAGATGTGGGAGATGTGCGCGCGGAAGATCGAAGAGATGGGCGGAAAGATTCTGATGCGGCACAGAGTGACGTCATTCGAGACAGATGACAGCGGTGTCACGGCAGCGCTTGCTTCGACGGACGGAAAGCTGGAGCGTTTCGAAGCCGAACATTTCATTACGACACTCCCGCTCTCGCATCTCATCTGCGGACTTGGCGCGGCGGTGCCGGAAGATGTTGCCGAGGCCGGCAGAGGTCTGGCGTATCGTGATTTCATTCTTGTGGCACTGATTGTCGATCGTGAGAAGCTCTTCCCCGACAACTGGATTTATGTACATACTCCGGGAGTCACTGTTGGACGCATTCAGAATTTCAACAACTGGAGCGCCGACATGGTGCCTGTGCCTGGCGTGACGTGCGTCGGAATGGAGTACTTCTGTTTCGAGGGCGACGGTCTCTGGGACAGCCAGGACGCCGACCTCATCGCGCTTGCATCGACCGAGCTGGAAAAGCTGGGACTATGTCCCGGCGCGAAGGTGGTCGACGGCGCTGTCGTCAGAATGCCCAAGGCGTACCCCATTTACGATGCGGCGTACCGCGGTCATGTCGACAAAATCAGCGCGTTCATTGATTCGATTCCGAATCTGCATACTGTTGGCCGGAACGGGATGCACAAGTACAACAATCAGGATCACTCCATGTACACGGCAATGCTGGCGGTGGAGAACATGCTCGGCAGCAATCATGACATCTGGAGTGTGAACACAGATCTCGAATATCACGAGGAGCAGCGGATCGACGACCCGAAGGGAGAAGCGGGGACAAAGACGTGAACGACGACCGGCACGACGGACTGAGCGGCCGAATTCTCGAAAACTCCGAAGACGATTCGATCCCCGATTCGACGGCACTGCTGTTTGCGCCGCTGGACAAGCGGGCATTTGGTGTGGCGACGGGACTTGCGTGCGCGCTTCTCGTCAGCGGTGCTACAGTCGCGGCGCTCCTCGAAAACTCGGACTGGAAAGCGCTTGGACTTCTCTCCAACTATTTTGCCGGTTACTCGGTTTCATGGGGAGGCGCGGCGATCGGCGCGCTGTGGTCGTTCGCAGTTGGCGGCGTTCTAGGCTGGCTCATCGCGTTCACTCGCAACCTCACTCTCGCGATATCTCTCTTTATGCTCCGAAGCCGGGCTGAGCTTGACGAGACGAGCGATTTCCTGGATCACATCTGAATGCAATCCCAAGACGTCAAAACGAAAGCCGCGTATCGCGCAACGCTGCTGAGGTTGAATGCCCGCGCCTGGGGAATGGCAGTCGGACTCGTGGCGGGCACGGGCCTACTTGTGGCGACGTTCGTGTTGCTCATCGAGGGTGGTCCAAACGTGGGCCCTCACCTCTCGCTGCTTGGAAACCTGTTGCCCGGTTATCGGGTAACGGTGGCGGGCGCGTTCATCGGCTTCGCGTACATGTTCGTGATCGGATATGCGATTGGCCGCATAATCGGCAGTGCATACAACGCGCTCGCGCGTGGTGACTGATCTCTGGGGACAGCGACGGCTTGCGGCGATCACTGCCGCAGGCATCGTGCTGGCAGGAGCGATTTCGCTCGTGCATTCAGGACGGGCGGTTCAAGGATGGAGCATCGGTACCGCATACGCGGCACTGCTTCTCCTCGCGATTTCCCTTGCGCTCGGTCCATTGAATTTGCTCCGGCGATTGCACAATCCCGTGCACAGCTCCCTCAGGCGAGACGTCGGAATTGCGGCCGGTGTCACCGGAATTCTCCATACCATTCTTGGATTGCAGGTTCACATGCAAGGCGCATTGCGAGCGTATTTCATGCTGCCTGCCGCTCCATCGTTAAAGGGCAACCTGTTCGTCGCAACGAACTGGCTGGGTTTGATCTCCGCCGCGCTTCTCCTGGTACTTGTCGGTATATCGAACAATCCCAGCGTGAGGTCGCTTGGTTTACCGCGCTGGAAACGCCTTCAGCGATGGGCTTACGTTGCCGCGGTCGCAATGCTGATCCACGCGTTCCTGTACGAGTTTCTGGAGACTCGCGTGTTGATCGGAGTGTTGACAACGATCGCCGCGGCCTTGGCGGTAACGATCCTTCAGATCAAGGGCGCCCGAGCGCGCCGGGACTCCGTGCTCGCGCGACAGCAGGCGTCGACGGTCGCTCCCCAGCGATGAAGTACTGAGGGACAATGGCGCCGGCTGCACGTCGGAACAAACTGTTTCCGCTGAGAGTTTCCCAGGTTTTCCGAAGCGGTTCGTTTCGCGGGCCGAGCTCGCCCGGACCGTAGTACGGCAGCATGACTTCACCGTGATCGTCAAAAAGCTCATGCAGCTGTCTGCGTGAATGAAGCCTGGCCTTGTAGGGAGTCTTACGAAGTTTCCACGCGACGCGTTCCATGACACTTCGAGGAAGAAGTCCGAATCCCCACAGTCGCACATGAGGCTCCGGGAGTGCACTGTATCGATTGTTCGTGACGAAGAACCAGGGGCCACCCGGCTTAAGAATACGAAGAACTTCGTCGCGCATTCGTGCGCTGTCGTTCACGTGCTCGATCACCGAGTCTGCGGCGGCAGCGTCAAATACTCCGCTCCGAAACGGCAGTGACTCCGCATTCGCGCAAACGAGCACGGCGTTGACACCCATTTCGCGAAGCCGCTGCTGGCCCATCACGAGCCAGCGGAGCGCGACGTCGACGCCGATCACGGTCTTGTAAGTGCGGGTTGCCGCGATTGTCATACCGCCCGTACCACATCCAACATCGAGCAGCGAGTCGCGGCCGGCGCGGGGCGACCGGAGCGCCAGTTTCGCGAGAATTCCTGCGCCTCGCGCGATGGCCGCGTCCATCGCTGCCATGTAGCGAAGGTGCAGTGACGGCGGATTTTCAGGTGTGATCGAGTAGTAGGCGCGAACGAGCTCGAGAAAACTTTTTCCGGCTATGTTCAACCGCTCGATCTTTACAACTTCCGCAGCAATAGAGATGTATGGGTCGGGCGCGAGCCGAAAATCGGGAATTCCAAAGCGGACCGGAAACTTGCGACCGCAGCTCGCGCAGTGATACGCACCTTCGGACAACGCGACGTCGCCCGCGCAAACCGGACAAGCGAGGAAATCCTGAAGACTCTCGAGTAGGAGCGTGTCTCTATCTGCCATGTTCGGGTGCAGGTTAAGTTGCCGACTTGAACCTGGCAAGCACCGTTATTCAATGAGCTTGAGCGCAACCGATGTTGCCATCACCGACGTGACTGAGGTGACGATCATCGTCGTCGCCATTGCAGGCATTCCGCAGCTTCGGCGCACGCTCGCTGTGGTCACGAGCCAGACTCGCGATGAGGGCGCCTGCGAAGTACTGGTTGCGGCGGATTACCGTCTGGGGTCGCTGGATGATATCAGCGCTGAATTTGCGGACGTCGTGTTTCTGTCCCATCGCGACTGCACGAACCCCACAACCCTGACGACCCTGGCGCTGCGGCGAGCGCGCGGCAAGCGCGTCGTTTTGACGGAGGACAGCTGTATTCCCGAGACACGCTGGCTCGGAAATCTCCTCGCCACTCCGACGAAAGGCCACGCCGCAGTCGGAGGCGCTGTCGAACCGATGGAAGGTCTCTCCCCGTCGATGTGGGCGTTCGCGTACGTGGATTTCTTTCGCTACATGCGGCCCCTCACCGAAGGTCCGTCACCATCTCTCAGCGTATGCAACGTTGCGTACGTAACCGAGAATCTGCTGACAGTCGAAAGCTCGTGGAGCAGTGGATTTCACGAAACCAACGTGCACTCTGAATTGACAAAGAGCTTTGGACGGCTGTGGCTGAATCCCGCGGCAGTGGTACGAGTGAAGCGGAATGTGACTTTGCGAGACGCGATTTACGAGAGGTACGCTTTTGGCCGTTTGTTCGGCGCGACGAGAATCGCCAAAGCAACAGCGACAAAACGAAGTGCTTATGCAATCGCTTCGACGGCACTGCCTGTTCTTCTCACTGCGAGAATGGTGAGGAAGGCATCCAGCGATTACAGCATCCGACGGCAATTCTCCAAATCGCTTCCTGCAACAATTGCGATGGTGCTCGCGTGGTCGTGGGGCGAGTGTATTGGTTACGTCACCCGCTCGCTGCCGCCGAGCATCTCCACTGCGCCAGAGCTGCCCGCAAACCCCTCGGAGTCACGACGCGGCAGATAGCTCGATGATGCGATCCCTGGTGACGGCGATGTCGAGAATTTCGTCAGGTGATGTCGGCGAGACTCTCCCTTCTTCGATTGCCGAGTAGAATCGGCCAACGAGCTCACGCAGGCCGGGAAATCCAGTATCTCTCCGAAGTGTCCTGCGAAGACCATTCGCTGCTGCGCGACCAAGCGTCATCGATGACTGCGTGAAAGGCTGTGAAGCCTTCCGGAAACGAGACACATCTCCACGCTCGACGATCGAAAATCCGTGAAAAAGGTCCGCCGTCGCAGTGCCCTTGTCACCGATCACGCGAAATGAGTTTCTTGTCGGGCGCCCTCGCGTGGAGAGCAGGCAGGACATCCCGATTCCCTTCGCTGATCCGGCGAATGACAACTCGCCAGGGG
>JBBQYO010000117.1:0-9008 GCA_038208605.1 Gemmatimonadales bacterium
AGTACTGCACGGCCATCATGATCGACCAGATCGCGGTGACAGTGAAGAAACCTGTGTCGCCAAAAATCGAGACTGGGATGATGATCGCGTTGACGGCGAGATACGGCGCGAGCTTTTTGCGGAATCTTCTTACAGGTTCCGCGTTCCAGCGGTCGAGGTCGTCCGGCGAGGGAACGCGTTCTCCACGCAGGCCCGAACCCGTGCGTGTCGCGATCGTTCCGCGCGCGGCTGTGTTGTAGCGCTGCGCGGCAGGTCCCGTGAGGCCCGGACTTCCGATCAGTCCGTATGCAGGCAAACTCGCTGGCGCCTGTGCGGTGCGCAGCGTTGGCATCACGCCGCTGCTCAATGCGGTGACGACCGATTGTGCATCGGGAAAGCGATTGGCCGGATCTTTCTCCAGCAGAATCATGATCACGCGCGCGAGATCTGCCGGCAGATCGATTCGTCGCTCGTCGACGGGCACCGGACGCTCCGATAGATGCTTCACCAGCATCGAAGGAGTGTTCGGCGCGTTGAACGGGAGATCTCCGCAAGCCATCTGATATCCCACAACTCCGAGCGAATACAGGTCGCTTCGGCCGTCGATGTCGGATTCTCCAGCGGACTGTTCCGGCGACATGTACGCCGGGGTTCCAATCGCCATTCCAGTTGCGGTGAGCCGCGAATCGCCCTTGTCAGTGAGCGCACGCGCGATTCCGAAATCGGTCACCATCGCACGACCGCTGTCGGCGTCGAGCAGAATGTTGTCCGGCTTGATGTCGCGGTGAACCACGTTTCGCTTGTGCGCGTAAGCGAGAGCGTCGGCTACCTCACGAAGAATGCGCCGAACTTCTCCGGGCTCCATCGCGCCCCGCTCCTGCAGTCGCGTCGCCATGTTATCGCCGGCGATGAACGCCATGATGAAGTAGACGAG
Source organism: Gemmatimonadales bacterium (assembly GCA_038208605.1). Lineage (GTDB taxonomy): Bacteria > Gemmatimonadota > Gemmatimonadetes > Gemmatimonadales > Gemmatimonadaceae > UBA4720. The sequence goes on from JBBQYO010000117.1 coordinate 914, forward strand.
GTTCTCTCGTTCTTCGACGTTGTAGATCGGGACGATGTTGGGGTGACTCAGCTGTGCGGCGGTTTCCGCCTCGCGCAGAAAACGCGAGCGGATGTCCGCACGAAACGCCAGCTCCGGTGGTAGAAGCTTGATGGCAACGTTGCGCTTCAGGCGTTTGTCCATCGCGCAATAAACGATGCCCATTCCGCCGCGCCCGATCTCGCTGTCTACTTCATAGTTGGGCGCCAGTACTGTGGCGACGTGGGCGCCCAGAGCATCGTCAGGTCTTAATGGCATGCTACACGCGTCATACCGACATACAAAGTTTGGGAATCATGCCCCCGTGGCGTATTTCGGTCGCTCAAAAGATGCAGTATAGAGCGCACATCATAAAGACGTACTTGGAAAAGTAGTCGTTTCAAATTTTCAGGGAAAAACATGGGACAGCGTCAAACTATACCCGTTCTGCCACTTCGTGGAACAGTAATCTTTCCGGGACTCACCGCGCCGATTGCGGCGGGAAGACCTGGAACTCTTCGCGCCATCGAGTCGGCCCTCAAGGGCGACCGGCTCGTATTCGCTGTTGCGCAGCGCGACAATACTGACGAGCCCACCGCGGAGATCCTCTACTCCATGGGAGTCATCGCGCGAATCGGACAGATTCAGCGCGGCCTTGGCGGAGTTCAACTTCTGCTGCAGGGAGAGCAGCGTGCCACCGCGCTGCAATACAACACTACCGAAGGTTTTCTCAGCGCGGTGATCGTTCCGTCTGAAGAGATGAATCCGGTCGATGAAAACGATCCTGCCTTCACGGCGCTGCAGAAAGAAACTCGCGAGCGCGCCGCGGAGCTCGGCGAGCGTCGCGGGCTTCCGGAAGAAGTGGTTCACCAGGTGCTCGACGCGGTCACCGAGCCCGGAAAGTTCGCCGATCTCGTCGCCGGCTACATCGAGCTGTCGGTTCCCGAAAAGCAGGGTTTGCTGGAAACACTGAATATCGAGGACAGGCTGCGCCGCGTTCTCGTTCACGTGCAGCGCCAGGTTGGCCTGCTTGAAGCTCAGGAAGACATCAAGTCCCAGGTGCAGGAAGAGCTGGGCGAGCGGCAGCGCGAGATGTACCTGCGCGAGCAGATGAAGGCGATTCAGAAAGAGCTCGGCGATGACGACCAGAGCAAGGAGATGACCGAGCTTCGCGACAAGCTCAACAAGCTCGAGCTTCCAAAGGATGCGCGCCTCGAGGTCGAGCGCGAGCTCGGCCGTCTGGAGCGCGCCGGCCGCGAGTCGATGGAGGCGCAAGTCATTCGCACTTACCTGGAATGGATCGCCGAGCTCCCGTGGAACACCAGATCGGATGATCAGCTCAATTTGAGCAATGCTGCGGTCGTGCTCGATGACGATCACTATGGACTCACTGATGTGAAGGACCGCGTGCTCGAATTTCTTGCCGTGCGACAGCTTCGTGCCCAGCAGCTCGCGCAGGAAGTGGAGCGTGAGGGAGAGCTGCCTGCGTCAGTGCTGAAGGCGGACAAGGACGAAGCAACGCCGTCGCTCGCAATTGGCGACGACGAGGACAAACCCATTACCGATCAGAAGGAAGCGAAAGCGAAGGCAATGGCACGTGGTCCGATTCTTCTCTTCATCGGCCCCCCGGGAGTCGGCAAGACATCGATCGCCAAGTCGATCGCGCGTGCGCTGGGACGCGAATACGTGCGTGTCGCCCTCGGTGGAGCGCGTGACGAAGCTGACATTCGCGGGCATCGCCGCACCTATGTCGGCGCGATGCCGGGGCGCATCATTCAGGGAATGAAGCAAGCGGGAACGAAGAACCCTGTCTTCCTGCTCGACGAAGTCGACAAGCTCGGAACGTCGTACCAGGGAGATCCTTCGAGTGCGCTGCTCGAAGTTCTCGATCCTGCGCAAAACGACACATTCACCGATCACTACCTCGGGATTCCGTTCGACCTGAGCGAGGTGTTGTTCATCGCAACCGGGAACTTCGTACAGAACATTCCCGGGCCGCTGCTCGACCGCATGGAAGTCGTGGATTTCTCCGGCTATACCGAGAAGGAGAAGGCCGAAATCGCGAAGAAGTATCTGATTCCGCGGCAGCTCGAGGAATCGGGGTTGAGCGACAAGGGCATTCATTTCACCGACGATGCTGTGATGAGCGTAGTCTCCAACTACACTCGCGAGAGCGGTGTTCGGCAGCTAGAGCGGCAGCTCGGTGCAGTCGCTCGAAAAGTTGCGCGCAAGATCGCCATGGGCGAAACGGGCCCGATCGTGGATGAAGAGATAACGCCGGAGGAAGTTCGCGAATTGCTCGGACGTCCAAAGGTTCATCCGGAGCGAGCGCAGGCCGAGAACGAAGTGGGAATCGCGACCGGCATGTATTACACGCCGATGGGCGGCGACATCATGTTCGTCGAGGCTTCGATCAGACGGTATTACGGCAATCGGAGCCCCGATACCACGGAATCCGGGCCTGGGGGAGCAGTATCCCTGATTCTTACCGGCCAGCTTGGAGATGTGATGAAGGAGTCGGCGCGCGCTGCGTTCACGTACGCGACGAACAACGCGGCGAAGCTCGGAATTCCGAAGGACCGGCTTGGTGCAATCGAGGCGCACATCCACGTGCCCGCGGGCGCGATACCAAAGGACGGACCTTCGGCCGGACTGGCGATTGCCACGGCTCTCGTATCGGAGATGTCCGATCGCGCGGTTCGTCGCGATGTTGCGATGACCGGCGAGATCACGCTGCGCGGCAGAGCATTGCCGATCGGCGGCCTGAAGGAAAAGGTGCTGGGTGCTCATCGCGCCGGCATCAAGCACATCATCATACCGAAGGCGAACGAAGCCGACGTCGAGGATGTGCCGGAAGAAGTTCGCAACACGCTCAAATTCTACCCGGTGGAAACGCTTAGCGAGGTGTTGGATATCGCCCTCGTCAAGCCTCCTGCTGTCGAGGAAGTGAAGCCGCTCGAAAGCGCAGCCTGAGACGACCGGGGCATGAGAACTAAAAGGGAGCCAAAAGGGCTCCCTTTTAGTTCTCATGCCCCAACCTCGTTGAGCTCAATGTTTGCCGCGCGGCAAAAACGCAGCAACTTAAAGGTATGTCACCTTTTTCCAAGCTGGTGAGCATAGCGCCGCGCATCGTTGTTCAGACCGGAAGCAACGATCTCGACAACCTCGGCGATCTGGCCATGCTGGAAGTCCTCCTCGCCCGGGTTCGCGCGAGGCAGGCGGGAGTGCGCTTTGCTGTCTTTGCGAGGGACGCTGACAGAATCGACTCGCTCGGAACGGACGTCGAGCAAATTGTCGTCGAGCAGAAGAGCGAATGGGCGGCACTGAGGGCAGCCTATTTGCGCGCCCGGGCGACCGTCCCTTCCGTGGATCACATCTTCCGAACACGGTTTCACAAGCTGCATGTGTCTCTCCTTCGTGCAAAGGCGCGCGCACTGGTGAACACAGAAGCCCTGAACGATGCAGATGCATTACTGGTCTGTGGTGGCGGCTTCATTACAGATGTGTTCCCTGGTCACGCATGGCCTGTTCTCGAGCTGCTCGACTCTGCCGTGGCAGCCCGCGTTCCTTTCGCGTTGATGGGTCAGGGAATCGGTCCGCTTCGGGATAGTGCGCTGCGTGCAAAAGCCCGCGCGGTGTTGCCGCATGCCAGGCTCATCGCCGTGCGGGAGTCTCTTCATTCCCTTCCTCTGTTGCTGGACCTTGGAGTCACGGCAGAGAGGATCGTCGTGACTGGAGACGACGCAATCGAACCGGCTTATCACGCGAGGCAGCAGGCAATCGGGAGATCGATCGGATTGAACGTGCGCGTGGCGGAATATTCCGGGATCGATCGGGCTGAAGCGGAGCGCATAGCGCTGCTTGTACGAGTAATGGCGATCGAGCTTGCCGCGGACGTCGTTGCGTTGCCTGTTTCTCTTTCCGATTCCGCTGACGCATCATCCGATGCGAGAGTCATGTCGGTGAGTGCCGAGTCCGAACAGACTCTGTCATCGGGAATACCTGCAACAACTTCCCTGCTGATCGAGCGGTTTGCTGCGTGTCGTGTCGTTGTCACAGGAAGTTATCACGGGGCAGTCTTTGCGCTCGCTCAGGGTATTCCCGCTGTTTGCGTATTCAACTCCGAATACTATGAGGCGAAGTTTCGCGGCCTTGCCGGCCAGTTCGGCCCTGGGTGCCAGGTCATCTCGAAAGACCGGCCTGACTTCGTCACCGTTCTGAGAGCGACGATCGAGCGAGCGTGGGAGAAAGCTCCTTCGTTGCGGCCACCACTTCTCAAGGCCGCCTGGCGTCAAATCAAAGCTGGACACGCGGCGTACGACAGTCTGTCGGAGACTCTCAACGGCGACGCAAGCCCTGGCGTGCTCACGATGTGAGGGACGCACACACACCGCGAGCTACCCTGGTCGTCGACGTACGTACAGATCGAATTGGCGCCGAGTCGAGGGTGACCGCCCTTGTGGACGGTGTAGAGTTGTGGTTCTCATCCCGGGACGTCGAGTTGACTCCCGCGCCCGAAGCATTCGGATCTGCGCTTCTGCTTCCCTCGGTGCATCGCGAGCGGCCACTCGACATCACTCATGAGGCTTCCACTCTCTGGGCTGACAATATCCAGAAGCTATTGAAAATATGGTCCGAATGGTGGGGCTACCGTCCAATGCCGGCGAACATTCGCTGTCGTGCAGATTCCAGTCGTGCGGGCGACAAAACAGCGCTCGCATTCACGTGCGGAGTCGATTCGTTCTATTCGCTGATGACCGGGCCAAGGCCTGATCTGCTTGTCTCGGTTCACGGCTTTGATGTGCCGCTCGCTGATGAGACCAGAATGGCTGCGTTCGCATCATCCACTGAGGATGTTGCCGCATCTTTTGGAATCACGTCAGCCATCGTGCGGACGAACCTGCGCGAGCACCCGGCCTCAGGAAAGCGGAGGCTGTGGGACCGGTCGCACGGAGGCGGAATTGCCGGAATTGCGCATCTGTTAGGTGATCGCGTAGGAAAGTTCACAATTTCCTCCAGCTACGCAGCGCGCAACACGCGACCCTGGGGCTCAACGGGAGACACCGATCCTCTCTTCAGCTCCGATCGTGTGGCGATCGGGCACTATGGCTTGGACCATGCGCGAGAAGAGAAGATCCGACTCATCGCGAATGATCCTCTCGTTCGCAGACACCTTCGCGTGTGCTGGGAGAACCGCGGCGCGACGGGCAATTGTTCGCGTTGCGGAAAATGTCTTGCCGCCATGCTCGTGCTCGCTGAAGTTGGGGCACTCGACGGGTTTCAGGTTTTCGAGAAAGCCAGGGTTTTGCCGGAGCGGCTCGACGCCCTGCCCTACCTGGTGAATAACATCAACATCACTCAACGAATCGTAGACAGACGAACGCTCGAGCCTCGGCTCGACGCGGCTGCGCGAAGATTGATCGCCAGATCCAGGCGCGCCGAAATGGTCCGCGGGTACGGCCAGAGGCTGAGGGGAGCGATTTTTCCTCGTGGCTGAATCATCCAGTTCGGCCGTCTCGAGAAAGTCCATAACGGTGCTCGCGGTAGTCGCGCTGTTCGCCGGCTTCGCGCTCGGGGCGATTGCGCGCGACATGGACATATCGTGGCTGCTGTCATTCGGCGCGGTGGCGAAGCCTGCCGGCACGCTGTGGACGAACACGCTTCGAATGGTCGTGCTTCCGTTGATGATCTCGTATCTGGTGCTCGCCATAAGCAACCTGCCTCGAGGCAGAACGGCGGGCATTCTCGGAGCGACAACGCTCGTGTCATTCGTGACGATGCTCGGATTAGCCGGGCTGTTCAGTGTTTTCGTCACTCCGTCCTTGCTGGCGATGCTTCCAATCACCCATTCGGACATGGCCTCTTTCGCCACGTTGGGTGCTTCCGATTCGGTTGCCGCAGCGAGCACCGCCGCTCCTTCAGTTCCGACACTGGGACAATGGGTTTCATCGCTCGTTCCGACGAATGTCGTACGCGCCGTTGCAGACGATAATTATCTGGCCGTGCTGGTCGCTGCGGTGCTCTTCTCCGTCGCGATGACACGAATTCCGGCCGACAGGAAGGCTCCGTTGATTGCTGTTTTTCAGGCGGTGGCAGACACAGCTGGCGTTCTTGTTGGATGGCTCATCCGCCTGCTGCCAATCGCGGCATTCGCGCTTGCATTCGTCAGCGGAATGACAAAGGGACTGACGGTCGCTGGTAACGTCGGCGTGTTCATACTTGTGTCGTGCGCGATTCTGATAGTGACAACGCTTCTCATGTATCCGATCGCGGTCATAGTCGGTCGTGTATCACTGCGATCCTTTGCCGCGGCGGCCGCACCGGCGCAAACGGTCGCGGCCGGCACCAGATCTTCGCTTGCGTGTCTCCCTGCTCTGATTGAGGGGGCCCAGCGAGACCTCGAGATGCGACCTGAGGTTGCCGCGTTCGTTTTTCCGTTGTCGGTTTCCGTATTCAAGCTCAATCTCGCTCTTACACAGCCGCTGCATCTGCTTTTTGTGGCGACAATGTTCGGCATGCACCTGACACCTGCCTTCATTCTAACATTCACCGCGACGATGATCCTGCTGAGCTTCACCACTGCGGGCATTCCAAGCGGAGGCTCGTTCGTCAGCCTCCCGTTTTATCTCGCTCTCGGAATTCCAATCGAGGCGTTTGCTCTCTTCAAGGTCGCGGACGCGATTCCAGATATTTTCAAGACAGTGCTCAACGTCACGGCTGACATGACCGTCTCGACAATCGTCGCTCGCTTCGTTTCCCCCAAACAACGTGCGGCGGAGCTCTTTCTCGACTCGGCTCCCTTAGCAGCCGAGAGCTGAGCCGGCGGTGCGATGCGGATAACGGCTCTGGTGTGTACAAGAGATCGCGGTGACAGCATACGGGCAACCGTTCGCAGTATCCTCGAAAACGATCATCCGGATTTCGAAGTGATCGTCATCGATCAGAGCATCGACGACCGGTCCCTGTCGGCGCTGACAGACCTTCAGAGCGACCCGCGACTTCGGTACGTGGCTTCGCCCACCGTCGGACTCAGCCGAGCAAGAAACATCGGCATTGCGAAATCGCATTCGTCCCTCGTCGCAATGACGGACGATGACTGCACCGTACCACAATCGTGGCTGACACAGCTCGAGGCAGCTTTTGAAACGAGTGAGCGTGTCGCGATTGTCCTCGGTGGTGTGGTACCCGCGCCTTACGACCGGTCGAATGGATTTATAGTCGGCTATTTGCCGGCTGGATTCATCGCCGGGAGCATTCGTGACAAGCACCGCGTCGAGGGGATGGCTGCCTGCATGGCGATCAGCACGGAAGCATGGACTGCGCTCTCGGGGTTTGATGAGATGCTGGGCGCGGGATCACCGCTCCATTCAGCTGACGAAACCGACATCGTCATCCGCGCGCTGTTCGCGGGTCATGAGGTTCATGAGAGCCCGGAGATCGTCGTCGTCCACCACAGACTTCACGACTGGGGCGACGCCGATAGAGTTACATACTGCTACCTGCTGGGCATCGGCGCGACACTGGCCAAGCACCTGAAGTGCGGTCGCTGGGGGATTGCTTACGTCGCCGGCGCGCTGGCGCATCGATGGGTGTTCGCCGAGCCAGTCGTCAAATACGGCTTCAAGCCGTCGCGACGCGTTCGTCTTTCAGGATTTCTTCGCGGTTTCAGCGCCGGCCTGAAATTGCCCGTGGATCGCCGGACAGGAAAATTTGCGGCAGGAGCTTATGCCCTTGGTCGTCCGTTAACACGATCGAGAACGAATGGGACTTCGTCGGAAGACTTCAAGGGAATACACACGTAGCTCTTTCGACGGAGGACAATCAGGGGAGCGGTTGACTCCCCCTTATCCGCAGCTGATCCCTACCAGGCCCATCCGATCGAGAGGCGCGCGATCGGAAGCCCCGCACTTCCAACGTTACTCACGAATAGGCGCTTGGCGCCAACACCAGCGGCAGCAGAAAAACGCTGGTCGCGGCCGAGGATCCACACATAGTCGCCGCGCACACCTACGGTCGCGCCTGACCCTGTCTCGCAATCGGTGCAATTGTCTTCGCTGACGTAAACAAATCCGGCACTCGCGCCAACTGAGAAACCCCG
>JBBQYO010000118.1:0-9000 GCA_038208605.1 Gemmatimonadales bacterium
AGGACGGTCTCAAGCTGACAGTCGGCGACTCGGTGATGCTCGATCAGGAAGCAGCGGGCAAAAGATGGGCTATTGCCGAGATCCTTCCACGCAAATCACAACTCGCTCGAAGAATGCCGGGCGGCGGACATGGGGAGAGAATCGTCGCGGCGAATGTCGATCAGGTGATGATCGTATTCGCTGCCGCCAAGCCCGAGCCGCACGTGCGAATGCTCGATCGCTTTCTCGTCATCGCCGAAGGAAATGCACTCGAGCCTCGAATCGTGATCAACAAGATCGATCTCGTCGATGAAGACGAGGCACGCGAGCGATTCAAGGACTACATCGCGGCCGGGTACTCGCTGAATTTCACGAGTGTGAAGAAGCGGATCGGGCTTGCCGAGCTGCACGATGTTCTCGCTGGAAGAACGTCGGTGTTGAGCGGCCCGTCGGGAGTCGGAAAGTCGTCACTTCTGAATGGGATGTATCCGGGGCTCAATCTAAGAGTCGGTGAGATCAGCGAGTCGGTGAACAAAGGCCGGCATACGACAGTGGGCGCGGTAATGCATCCGCTTCCGGATGATGGATTCGTTGTCGACACGCCGGGACTGCGCGAAGTCGGGATGTGGGGAATGCCCTCGGAGCATCTCGATGCGTGCTTCCCGGAATTTCGCGGGCTCATCGACCAGTGCCGATTCGCTGACTGCACGCATTTGATCGAGCCGGATTGCGCGGTGCGAGAGGCTGTATCAGCGAGTGAGATCAGTTCGGAGCGATACGATAGTTACGCAAAGCTGCGCGGCGAGCTGGAGCAGACCGAGAAGAAGTGGGCGACCATGAAGACGGGGTCGTACGACGCGAAAAAGCGGGGCCGGTAGGCCGTCAGCCGCTCGGCAGAAGAAGCTGGCGCATCGGTCGGCACGCACCAAAAAGAAAGAATTGTTTCAAGGTTTGGTTACCGCGGCGACGAATCTCTCAATTGCGTACGTGCTGATCTGTCCGCATGGTCCATTGAACACGTAGTCGCAGCCATGAGTCGCCCACGGCAGCTCGATGAATAAGTGCGGCCGGCGCGCCGCGACCAGCGCCGAATCGAGTCGCGCGCTCTGCTTCACAGATACGAGTGGGTCGAGTGTGCCGTGAATCATCAGGGTTGGCGGACTGTCCGCGCCGACGTAATTGAGTGGTGACGACGTTCGATACGCATCGGCAGCTGAAGCGGGATCGCCGTTCAGAAACCCGCGAAGTGTAACTGCACTGTTGTACACCCGTGGATTCGACGGATTGTCCCATCCCCACTTCTGATCCGTCGGTCCATAGAGCGACACGGCTCCCCGAACCGCGGGATCCTTGCGCGTGTAAGCGGCAAGCAGCGCGAGCTGAGCTCCAGCCGAACGTCCAAGCAAAACGATTCTCGTGCTGTCGATTCCCAGACGTGCCGAGTTTTGCTCGAGAAAAGAAATCGCGGCGTCGATGTCCTGGCTTGCAGCAGGGTACGGAAACTTTGGCGCGAAGCGGTAGGTTGGAGACGCGACGACATAACCGCGGGACGCGAGATACGAATTGAGCGCGGGCAGATCGGTGCGGCCACCACTCCGCCACGATCCGCCGTGAATCGCAATGACCAGCGGCGCGGGCGTCAGCTCCCGATCGCGCCGGTAAAGGTCGAGATCGAGAGATGCCCTGTCTCTCGTCACGTAAGACATCGTCGTCATACGGACTTCGGGTGACTTCGGTTTTCTGAACAGCGTGCTCGCGGAAAGCGGCTTTACCAAGGGCTTTGCTCCCGGAAGCGAGCGCGGCTGCGCAGGCCCGAACGCGGCCACGATACGGTTGGGTAGACTCGCCGCAACGAAGCTGGCCCTGACAACTGGTGACAGCAGAAGAAGAACGGCCACAATGGAAAGAATTGTCGCAACTTTTCCGATGCGCGACCCCCAGCCGGTGATCGCAATCAGAATTCCCAGCACCGCGAGGTAGTGTCCCCACTCGTCCGCGGCGATCGAGGCTTCCCACAGGAAGTAGCTCTGCGCGGGGAAAACGGTCAGCAGCGCCGCCAGAAAAAGAATGACAGCGAGTACGAGCCTGAGGACCGCGGTCACTATTCTTTCGAGCCGTTCAGGTCGAGAGTCCAGACGACCGGAATGTCCGGATTGAGTGAGTCCTTCACCGAGCAGTATCTGTTCACCGCGAGGTCGATCGCTCGCTCCGCGTGTTCGCGCTCGATGCCTGCTCCCTCTATTGAGATGTCGAGCGCGATGTGCTTGAATCGCCGCGGTGTCGTATCGACCCGCTCTCCGGTCACCTCGACCGAATATTTCTCGACCGGGGTGCGGCGCTTCGCGAGGATGTCCACTACGTCAACTGAAATACATGCGCCGAGTGCGGCGAGCAGCGTGTCTGGCGGTGAGATACTCGCATTGCCATCGCCGTCCAGAAGAATCGAAGGCCGCCCTTCTCGCGCGGCCTCGAATTTTCGCTCGGCTTTCCAATCCACCACGATCCGCGAAAGTGTCGTCAAGCCGGTGGACCTTTCTCGATCGGTGCTCTCACGGCATTGCCCCACTCCGTCCAGCTCCCGTCGTAATTGCGAACTTTTTCGTATCCAAGCAGACGCGTCAGAACGAACCAGGTATGCGACGAGCGCTCGCCGATGCGGCAGTAAGCGACGATGTCATCACCCTTCGCCAGACCCTGTTCAGTTTCGTAAATCGCGCGAAGCTCGTCGGCCGATTTGAACGTTCCGTCGGAGTTTGCTGCCCGTGCCCACGGAACGCTGCGCGCCCCCTTGATGTGACCCCCCCGAAGAGCTCCTTCCTGCGGATAGTCCGGCATGTGAGTCTTCGCTCCGCTGAACTCGTCAGGCGACCTCACGTCCACAAGTTTCCTTCCTGCGTCCGCGTGCTCGCGAACCTGGGGGAAGAACGCGCGGATGCGCTCGTCATCGCGCGGCCTGGCACTGAATGCCGTCGGTTGAAACCGCGGAACGTCCGTCACCATCTCACGGCCTTCCTGCTCCCACTTGATCCGCCCGCCATCCAGAATCTTTGCGTTCGCAAAACCGAAAAGCTGGAACACCCAGTAGGCGTACGTCGCCCACCAGTTGTTCTTGTCGCCGTAGAAAATGACGGTTGTTGTTTCGTCGATTCCCTTGGAGCGCAGAAGATTCTCGAACTGCTGCTGCGATATGTAATCGCGCATCACGGCATCGTTCAGGTCTTCGTGCCAGTCGACTTTCTGCGCGCGGCGAATGTGGCCGGTATCGTAGAGCAGAACGTCCTCGTCGCTCTCGATGATCCGAATATCGGGATCGTCAATGTGTGATGCCAGCCACGAAGTGCTGACGAGGGCATCGGGATGCGTGTACCCCTTTTGCTCGATCGTCCGATCACCCGGATCGCTGCCTGCGGTTCCTGTCATCGCCTCTCCCGGAAGTCCAAGTACCGGAAACAATCCCGCGTCGATGCGACTGTCAACAGCGCTGCGGCCGGGACATCTTTCGGCATGGGCCAGTATCATCACCAGCGAATCGTCGATGAGCATCTATTGGGCAGAAGGGTGGTCGCGGACTATGTCTATGTTGCCCCTCCCGGCGACGGCAAGATCGAAGCTGCGGAAACAATCGCTTGAAGGAAAGCTCCGCAGACGATCAGGGTCCGGTGATGGAGCCCTACTCGCGTCACGTGATCATCTGCACCGGCGGATTCTGCTCGCCTGACCGGCGGGGACGCGGTCTCTATTCGCTGCTTGCGTCACTGCTGGACCGGGAGGGACTTCTATTCGGCCCCGACCGCGTGAAGCGCGGTGAGACACCCTGCCTCGGCGTCTGCGGCGGGGGTCCGGTGATGGTCGTGTACCCTGAAGGAGTGTGGTACTCGCATGTAACGCCCGGTCTGCTGGAGAGAATCGTCGTAGAGCACCTCAAAGGCGGAGTTGCAGTGGAGGACGCCGTCTTCCATCGGTTGAGCGCGGGTTAAATTCCAACCCATGACAGGCCCGCTCAATCCGAGACGTCTCGCACTCGGTGCTGCGAGAAAGTTCATTTTCGAGGGACAGGATCCGGAGACGATCCTCGAGCGCATCTCGGGCATCGATCGTCATGGCAACATCCTGCCGCAAACCCAACCCACACCAGAGGACCTGATGTCCCGCCCACGTGATCGTATCCTGCAGAACCTGGACGAGATGTATAGTGAAGCGTTCCAGCGAGCGAAGGATTCCGGAGACAATTCGCAGATGAAGAGCCTCGACTTCGCATACCGCCGCGAGCAGCTGTATTTCGAGATTCTGCTCGACGTCCGCGATGCGCTGGAGCGCCGCTGACCCAGTGTTCCAGATCCGGTGACGTGAGGCGAACACCGAGAGCGCATCCGTGAGCCGGACTGCGCTCTTTGTAGCATTCAACGTCGGCGTGCTCGCCGTACTCGCCGTAGATCTCGGGATCTTCAACAAGAAGGCACACACGACCACCGTGAAGGAAGCGGCGACGTGGAGCACGGTGTGGATCACACTCTCGCTCGCGTTCGCCGGAGTCATTTACCTGACTCACGGGCCCCGGCAGACGCTCGAGTTCCTGACCGGGTACCTCATCGAGTACTCGCTGTCGATCGACAACATCTTCGTCATAGTCCTGATTTTTTCCTACTTCAGGATCCCGGACAAGTATCAGCACCGCGTGCTGTTCTGGGGCATCATCGGGGCGCTCGTCATGCGCGGTTCGATGATCGCAGCGGGAGCGTTCCTGATCGATCGTTTTCACTGGATCATCTATGTTTTCGGCGCATTTCTCGTGTTCACCGGGATCAGGATGGCGACGCATGACGAAGCGGACATAGAGCCGGAAGCGAATCCGGTGCTCCGGCTCGTGCGACGGCTCCTGCCAGTGACACACGACTATAGAGGCCAGGATTTCTTCGTCAGGGAGGCGCCGAAGAGAGGCGAGAAGATCGCCCTTATGGCGACGCCCCTGTTCGTGGTGCTCGTTCTCGTGGAGACCACCGACCTGATCTTCGCGGTTGATTCGATCCCGGCGATTTTCGCGGTTACACGGGACCCGTTTCTCGTTTACACGTCGAACGTGTGCGCGATTCTGGGGCTGCGATCACTCTACTTCCTGCTGGCGGGAGTCATTCACAAGTTCCGCTTTCTCAAGCTTGGGGTCGCCGTCGTGCTGACGTTTGTAGGGGCGAAGATGCTGCTTGGAAGCGTCTATGTAATCCCGATCCAGGTATCTCTCCTCGTAATCGTCGCGCTTCTTGCCGCCTCAGTGATCGCCTCGGTGCTGATGCCGAAGACAGAGGCCTGAAAGCGCGGCACGCAGGAAAATCGTGGCGCGAAGGAGGGCCGGAATTTATGTTATGCGCTCCCTCACACCCCACTTTCAGTCTCCGGTCTCGAAAAGGAGTTCGTCAGCATGGCCATCAAACTTTCCCGTTCTGTGCGCTTCGTTGCAGCCGTTTCGCTTCCGCTGATATTTGCGGCCGCGACACCGCTGACCGACGGGTTGACCTACGAGTTCGTGATGAAGTCGCAGAGTACCCGCACCGGCAACAAGGAAGTGATCGCGATGAAGGGCCGCGGCACCTACGCTGGCGATGAAGCAAAGCTCGAGATCCTCGACGCTTCGACAAGCACCGGTGGCATGCAGGCGTTTGGCGGCAAGGGAACCTATTTCATCCTGAAGGGTGGCGGCTCGGAGATGTATCTCGTAGACCCGAGCCAGAAGCAGTACATGAAGTGGGACATCGCCAACATGTTCGCCGGGCTTAGCAAGATGATGAACGCCGTCGGCGGAATGGTGAAGATGCAAATGAGCGATGTCCACATCGACGCGCACGATCTGGGTGCCGGCGAAACGATTCAGGGATATGCCACGCGTCACGTTGAGATGACACAGAACTACACCGTGACCACGAGCGTGTTTGGACGTTCGTCGAAGACGCAAAGCCAGTCGACCATCGACTACTACTTCGCACCATCACTGAAGATCGCCAACCCGTTCGTGTCGAACAGCCAGCAGATGGCAATGGTTTCACAGATGAACATGTTCAACAACCCGGACTACAAGAATCAGATGGCGGCCGCTCAGGCGAAGATCCCCAAGTCGGGGGTTCCGTTGAAGACGGTCACTACAGTCATTTCGACCGACGACAAGGGAAAAATCGATACGACCGTGACAACGATGGAAATGGTGAATTTCCATCACACCGACATTCCCGCATCGGCATTCGCCATTCCTTCCGGCTACGCGATGATCGAGATGCCGAATCTCGACGCCAGCATGGCGAATGGTCAGGCGGGTGGTTCTGCGCAGGGAGCGCAGGGTACCGGGCCGGCTCTGAATGCCGACTCCATCGCAGCGGCCGCGAAGGCGGGAGCCGCCGAGGGGGCAAAGCAGGAAGTAAAGAACGCAGCGAAGGATCAGGCCGCGAAGAAGATTCGCGGCATCTTCAAGCACTAACTCGAATTCCGCAGACCCGGCGGGGTGGCCAGACTGGCTGCCCCGCTTTTGTTTGAGCCATCAACTACAAGCGCGGTAATAATGAGTGCCTTCGCTCGCCTGATTCCGTTCCTGCTGGTCATCATCGGACTCCTGGCGCTATATCAGCTCTATACAGCGTTGATGTTTGCCGTTCAGCACATGTACGCGTTTGCTCTGTTCAACGCGGTTTTCGGATTTGCAGGAGTGGTGCTGGTGCGCGCGCTGTGGGCTCACCGAAAAGGCTTTCGCCCGCCCGCGGCATGATTCTGGATTGAGTTACACCGCGTGACGCTTCCAACTTCAGACCGGTCTGGCCCGGTGAGCTTGTCGCCCGTCGACCGGGCTGCGCGCGTGCGCACGCTTGCCCGCATGCTCGACTCCGCGATTCGCATTCCCGGCACCAGCGTGACTTTCGGCCTCGACTCGATCGTAGGCCTCGTTCCTGGCGTGGGCGACCTCGTCGGAGCGGCGTTTTCCGGCTACATCGTACTAACCGCGGCGCGGATAGGAGTGCCGCCGCTCGTGCTCATTAGAATGTTGTTGAACCTTGGGACAGATACTCTCGTAGGGTCGATACCAATACTTGGCGATCTGTTCGACGTCGGATTTCGGGCGAACATACGGAACTCGGACCTTCTCGATCAACACGTGGGCGGACGAGCGGAGGAAGCTCGCCGGTCGAGTCGTCTTGCGGTTGCGCTGGCTCTCGCGGGGATCGTGGTTCTTGCCGCTGCGGCAGTCGGCCTCGCGATCCTGTCGGTGAAGGCGTTGAACTGGCTCGTCAGGTAATGGATTTTCGGAATGACATTTCGACGAGCGGCGACAAATGGCTGAGCGCTATAACGTGGTCAAGTCGGGCATCGGATTCGGAACCGCGCTTGCGATTGCGATATCGTGGAGCGTCAATCACTCCATTCTCTGGGCGATCCTTCACGGCCTGTTTTCCTGGCTGTACGTGATCTATTACGCGTTGACGCGATAAGGCGGGACCGGCTACTCGATGAGTCTCCGGAACGATCAGCTCGCCAGCTATGGAACGAAAGATGAGCGGCGGATCGCATGGGCTCATTTTATAGACCGGCTCGTCAGGCACGGCATCATTGCGCTTGGCCTGGTCGCGATATCGCTTGGAATCGGGATGGCGGGTTACATGGGCTTCGAGAAGCAGCATCCAATCGACGCATTCTTGAATGCTTCGATGCTGCTCGGAGGGATGGGCCCGGTCGCGACCATCAATACGCCTGGCGGGAAGATCTTTGCGGGCCTCTACGCGCTGTATTCCGGGCTCGTTTTTCTGGTCATCGCCGGTTTGCTCCTCGCACCCGTTGTACATCGCGTTCTGCACCGGTTTCACTGGGAAATTTCCGGCAAGGGCGACGCCTGAGCAGGGCTGCCGTGATGCGTTAAGGCGACTCGGCAAGCCCGAATAGACTATCTTCCATGTGTAGCATAGCGCGCGATCGGTCTGGTCGCGCGCGAGCTGTTTCACATAGCTCCACTTTGCCCGTCACATAGAGATAGACTTGCCTTTTAGCTCATTACAGCTCGACCCCAGCCTGCTCAGGGGACTGAAGGAGCTTGGATTCGTTCGTCCGACGCCGATTCAGGCTGATGCCATTCCACCCGCAGTACAGGGAAGAGACGTTCTTGCATGCGCCTCGACCGGCAGCGGCAAGACGGCTGCATTCCTCCTTCCGATTCTCGACAAACTCATTGATCGGCCGCGTGGTACGACTCGCGCACTCGTTCTCACTCCGACCCGCGAGCTTGCTGCCCAGATAGTAGAACAGCTCGACGCAATCGCGATTCACACGCCAGTCACGTCGGCAGTTGTGATCGGCGGAGTTGGAATGGGTCCGCAGGAGCACGCGCTGCGAAGTGGAGTCGATGTCATCGTCGCCACTCCGGGACGTTTGCTCGATCACATGAAGTCGCCTTATGCCAGGCTCGACAAGATCGAGCACCTGGTGCTCGATGAAGCAGATCGCATGCTCGACATGGGATTCCTCCCCGACATCAAGCGAATCCTCAAGACGCTGCCGACGAAAAGACAGACGCTCTTCTTCAGCGCAACCATGCCCGGGCCGATCGCATCGCTGGCCGGGCAGATGCTCAAGAATCCGGCGACGATAAATCTCGATCGCAATTCCACACCTGCGGTCGGCATCACCCAGGCACTGTACCCCGTTCAGCAGGAGCTCAAGTCAGCGCTATTTCTCGAGCTCCTCAAGCGCGGCGACATGAAGGAGGCGCTCGTCTTCACGCGGACCAAGCATCGCGCGAACAGACTTGCCGAATTTCTCGTCAGGAATGGAATCAAAGCCGAGCGAATTCACGGAAACCGGTCCCAGACGCAGCGCACCGAAGCGCTTGCAGGGTTCAAGAGCGGCAAGTACAGGGTACTTGTTGCGACAGATATCGCTGCTCGCGGCATCGACGTCGAGGCGCTTGGACACGTAGTGAACTTCGACGCTCCGCCGGCTGCCGAGGATTACATCCATCGCGTCGGTCGCACCGGCCGCGCAGACATGACTGGTGAA
>JBBQYO010000119.1:0-8856 GCA_038208605.1 Gemmatimonadales bacterium
GATCACATCATGGGTGGAGATCTGGTGGAGGCCCAGCGGTGACGGGGAGAACTGGCTTGGGGTAGAACCGCGGGAGGCCCAGCGGAGACTGGGTGAACAGCTATGTTGGAGAACCGCCGGAGAAAAATGCGGAGGCAGGGATACATGTTTGATCCAGCTCCAGACCCGCAAAAATCAAAAGAAAAACTGTTGGACTTCTTGAGTCGGAAGAGACGTCTCCCCTCCTCCGTCTTGTCTCCCGCCGTTCTCCACCATTGCTGTTGACGGTGCCGCGCCAAGCGATGTTGACGGTGCCGCGCCGAACGCACTCGTCGAACTCAGGCGTCGGGTCTGAGACGATACACTTTGCCGTCGTGCTCGACGCGACCCCACGCCACTGTTGCATCATGCTCGAAGATCAGCAGCCAATCCTCATCCTCCGCCTGCCGAAGAATTCTCCGCTTTGTCTCCATCGTAACGAGCGGCTCGACGTCGTAACCCATGACCCACGGCAGCGGCAGGTGCGCTTGCGTCGGCAGCATGTCGGCGAGAAAAAAAGCGCGCTCCCCGCCTGATTCGATCAGCACACTCTGATGAAACGGAGTATGACCCGGCGTCGGAACGACACGGATTCCGCGCACGATCTCCTTCTCCCTGATCACGAACTCGAATTTGTGGGCCTTTACTACTGGCATGAAGTTGCGCTCGAAATAGCTCGCCGACGTGCGCTCGTTCGGATGCGTTGCGTAGTCGTACTCCCCGCGCTTCACGATATAGCGCGCCTTCGGGAACGACACGTTGATCTGGCCGCGGTCATCGCGATAAGTGTTGCCGCCCGCGTGATCGAAATGAAGGTGAGTGTTGATCACGATCGAGATGTCATCCGGCGCCACACCGATGTGAGCCAGTCCGTCTTCGAGCGATGTCCGCCCGTTCGCGCCTTCGTTCTCGATGCCGTACCTGTCCTTGAACTTCTGGTCTTCCTTGTTGCCTGCGCCCGTATCGACAAGAATGAGTCCCGACTGGTGCTCGATCAGAAGGCATCGCATGCCGAGTTGAATCCGGTTCCGCTCGTCTGCCGGAATGCGTTTCTCCCAGAGAGGTTTCGGCACAACGCCGAACATGGCTCCGCCATCCAGGCGCTGGCCGCCGGCCTGAATTGCGTGAACGGTGAGTGATCCAATCTTACGCGTCTGAACGAGAGGCTCAGGCTTCACGCGGTCGTATCCTTGGTGACAGGAGATGGAAGAGCGGTGTAGCGCCTTCGCTTCATTTTCCTGGGGGTCCTCGCGCCCTGCAGAAGATCGAGCTCTTCCCACGTGTTGCAGCCGCGGTCCGCTGCGTCATCGAGAAGACGAATCAAACAGTGCGCGGTTGCAATTGCATCGCCCCCAGCCCGGTGCCTGCCTTTGATCTCAACTCCATAGTAATCAGCCACATAGTCCAGCGACCGTCGCGCCAGGTGCGGCAACAGGCAACGCGCGAGCTTTACCGTGCACAATCGCTGGCCGACGAGACGGTTGCCCGTCGCTCTCGTTACTTCGTGCGTGACGAACTTCCAGTCGAACGCGGCGTTGTGCGCGACGAACACGTTGCCCTCGAGCGCGCGCATGATGTTCGCCGCGACATGAGAAAATCTCGGAGCATTCTTCACCATGTCCCAGGTGATGTTCGTGATCTGCGAGACAAATTTTGGAATCGGACGCTCGGGATTGACCAGCGTCTCATATACCTCTGCGATCGTTCCATCGCGAACGACAACTGCCGCGATTTCGGTGATTCGGTCGTTTGGCGGGCGGCCTCCCGTCGTTTCAACGTCGACGACAACCCAGGACAGCGATCTGAGCGGCTGCGCACGAAGCGACGATTTTGGGATTCTGCGCGGAGTATTCTGAGTTGTCGCTCGCCCGCGGCGCTTCGGATACTCGGCGGCCGGCATTGTCACCGATGCGTCGAACTGAGGTGCAGCAGTAGTCACGCTGTCACCGATCAACAGCCATTTACCAGATGCATCGCGACCGAATTCCGTTCGCCCGGCGAACATCGCATCCGCCATATGCTCGGCGACAATTCTCGGTGCTGCAGGAAGGTTGCAGATATGACCGATCAGGTCCACTACATCAGCCGGCCCTGCTTCCAGGAATTTCGCTGCGCGATCGGTGAGCAGCGAGTTCTCGGGACGGGTTTGAATTCCGAGTCGCGTCAGTCCCAAGGATCGTCTCGCTGAATGGGACAAGTCATGCAGCGGGGTCCACCGCCGCCACGCACGAGCTCACCGCCCTCGAACGTAATCACCACCCGCTCGTCTTCACGGATCTCGGTATTCGCCTCGAGGAAATCCGCGGCGGTGACTATCCTGAATCCTGTTTTTTGCATCTCGTGCAGCGTTGCCTCGTTCCTCATGTACGACAATACGAGCCCTGGACGCGCCGCAAAAAAATTGCATCCTGAAGACCATTGCTCGCGTTCCTGCGTGATCCTGCGGTCGCCCCCGCAAAGTATGGGCTCCATGCGAAATCCGCACGCGTCAAGTGCATGAAAAATATCGGTAGTTTCCTTCAGCCTCTCCGCTCCCTTCTTCCAATGAAGAATCGGCAGCCTCTCCGCCCCCATGAAATGCGGCGGGTGCACTACGCACAGATCGCGGTCGACCTGCGTAAAGATCATGTCGAGGTGGATTGCGGTCTCCTCCCCCGGCATGATGACGATGATCAGATCGGTGATTTCCGTCTCGCGGAACAGCAGACCAGCGAGGTGGTCGATCGCCGCCGGGCTCGAACGCTCGCTAAAGCCGATCATCAGCGTGTCATTGCGCAGCGGGTGCACGTCTCCACCTTCGAGCGTGTAATTCAGCCGGTGTTCCCGCGAGCCGTCGTAAAGAATTCCCTTGTTCGCCAGCTTGGGATGATGGCGGAAGATGGTTCTCATGATGATCTCTTCCGTCCACCGAACGCTGTGGCGCATCGAGCCGATCATCACGTGGTCGTTGATGCCCATCGCAACGTCTCTCGTGAAGAAGAGGTTCGGCAGCGGCGGAAGCGTATAGCCGTACTCGTTCAAAGTCCGTGTGAGCAGTCCCGGCGCCTCCTCCTTGCCCTCAATGAGCGTTCGAACGAGGTCTTCCGCGCCGAGCTCCTCAAGCTCTCTCGATAGCGGCTCGGACGGTACGATGTCGATGGTTTCACGAATCAGGTTCTGCCGTGTGGTCTCGTCTCCCAGCACGTCGGCGAGCAGATGGCCGACTCTGTGGACAGTGGCGAAGCGCTCCAGAACTGCGACAAAGCGGGCATGCTCCCTTTCGGCCTGGGAAACGTCGACGATGTCGTCGTAGAGGTAGTCGTGGCGCGTCGACGGGGTAACCGCCAGGAGTTCGGCCCCCGGCGCATGGACCAGAACTTCCCGGACTCTTCCAATTTCAGATGTGATATGGACTGTCATGGGCGTGAAGATAACTCCGGATGTTTGGCGTCCGTCGCTTTTGGTTGCCCGTCCCGGTGCACTACCCTAACTTGTGAACAAATTCACAAGCTTCCCGCAGACGTGAAACGAATAGCCGAATCAACCGTTCGCCGCCTCTCAATTTACCTGAGCTTTCTGGAAGAGATCGAAGCCCGGGGTGCGCTTACGACATCGAGCGACGATCTCGCAAAGCTCGGTGGAACTACCTCAGCACAGGTCCGAAAGGACCTGTCGTTTTTCGGATCGTTCGGAAAGCGGGGCCTGGGCTATTCCGTTCCTGAGCTATCCTCCCGGCTCAAGGAGATTCTCGGACTCGGCAACCAATGGCGCGTCTGCATAGTTGGCGCTGGTAAGATCGGTGCCGCCCTGGCGCGCTATGCCGGCTTCGCTGAGCGGGGCTTTCTGGTGACTGGTGTCTACGACAGCGACCCGGCCAAGATCGGAAAGTCAACCGGTGGTCTGACCATTCGCGACATCTCTCATCTGGAGCGTGATATCGCTACCGGCAAGTATCAAATCGCAGTGCTGACGGTTCCTGCAGAAAACGCGCAGCACATCGTCGACACGGTGGTGAGGGCGGGGCTCAAGGCGATTCTGAGCTTTGCCCCGACGCAGCTCACGACCCCGCCGGACGTAACGCTTCGCACAGTCAACATGGCGATGGAGCTGGAGGGACTGACGTTCGCTTTGACCAATCGGACTACGGAGCGCTGAACAATTTTGCTTTAAACAAATCCGTGTCCCTGATTCAGGACTTTGGACTGGTCACAGGGTCCTGCGACTGGACGGCCCTCATAAGGTTGGCATGCTCTTGCGGTGAGAGCGTCTCCGGCCTCGCCTTTGGATCGATTCCCAGCGATTCCAGGACCTCGGCTACCTGGCCGGGTGATAACTGACTCACCGACCGAAGCACATTGGCGATCTGTTTTCTACGCATGCCGAACAGGCCCTGAACAAATCCCCGGAATCGAGCTGCCTCACCGGATCCGACAATTGCGTCGGCTCTCGGAGTGATCCGCACAACTGCCGACGTCACCTTCGGCGGGGGCTTGAACGCGCTTCGCGGAACCTCGAACAGAATCTCCGCCGTGGCGATCGCCTGTACGTTGACAGACAGCGCACCGTAGGTTCGCGATCCCGCGTCCGCGACGATTCTTTCAGCCACCTCGAGCTGAACCAGAAACACGACGTGCCGCGGAAATGGCGCGCGCAGAACGTGAAAGAGAATCGGCGTAGTGATGTAGTAAGGCACGTTTCCGACGACGACGAACGGGCCTGCGGCGAGAGCGGCGACATCTGTCTGAAGGACATCAGCTTCGACAATGCGGACGTGTTTCAATGCAGCATATCGCTCGCTAAGCTGGCCACTCAGCGCGCGATCGATCTCGATCGCAATGAGCGGACTCGCGCGGCGCGCGAGAATGTCAGTAAGCGCGCCGCGGCCCGGGCCGATCTCGATGACCGTATCGCCCGGTGCCGGCGCTGATGCATCGGCGATCGCAGCGAGAACCCGGTCGTCGTGAAGGAAATGCTGGCCGAGGCGTTTGAGAACCGGCGGGTTTCGGCGCCTGCCGGCCATCCCTCAGCTCCGAAGGATCAACAGAGTCAAATCATCCGGGCTTGGGATTTCCCCGCTGTGGCTCTCGAGCAGCGCGAACACGGCGTTTACGATCTCCTGAGGACTCCGCGTGCGATTCTGTACGATCACGTCGAGCACACTCGCTTCGCCAAGACGCTCACCCGCGGCATTACGCAGGTCCACGATCCCGTCGGTGAACAACGCGAGGATGTCGTCTCCTTTTTGCCACGGTACGGCGCCGGCGACCGAGGGCTCGTCGGTAAGTCCCATTGGTGGAGTGTCGGCCTCGAGCCTCATCGCCGTTCCCCGCGTGTCAATGCGGAATGCATGCGGATGTCCGTTGTTCGCGTATCGCAACTTGCCTGCGCCGTGATCGATCACGCCAAAGAACACGGAGATATACATCTCGGTTGATGAGAGCTCTTCCCGCAGACTGCCGAACAATGCACCGAGCATGTCGCCTGGATTTGCGGTGTTCTGTGCGTGAATTGCGGATGCGCTCATCGCAAGCGCCATGATCAGCGCGGCGCGATAACCGTGACCCGACACATCACCAATCATCACGCCCGTACGATTTCTCGGCATCCTGAACAGGTGATAAAAGTCTCCGCCGACGCTCTCGGCAGGAACCACACGAGCAGCCACCTCCGCTTCAGGCGAGACTATAGTCGTCTTTGGCAGAAGCTTCATCTGAAGGTCGTGGGCGAGGTACATCTCCTGGAGCAGCCGCTGCTGCTCGAGCGATGACTTTACGAGCCGAGCGTTCTGAATCGCGGTTCCGATCTGTGTTGCGATGGCCGCAACCAGCTTTTGATCGCCAGCACTGAATGGCTGCTTCGACCGTCGGTCGGACAAATTGACGACGCCGAGTGGCTCGCCGCCGGTGGGAGTCGTCCACATGATCGGTACCGACAGCATCTCTCCGCGGCGATAGGGCCGCTCAGCTTCGCACAGCATTTCATCCGCCTCGACTGTGAGGGGATGGTGGGTGCGGAACACTCTCGTCGAGACGCACGACGGGTCGTCAACACGCATCGGCGGAGCGGTTCGAGCTTCGGATGGAATCGCAGCAACCACGTGCAGCGTGTCGGTGTGCGCTTCGTGAACGAGGATCGACGCGTGTCTCGCACCAATTATCTCGGAGATTTCGGTGAGAATGGTGGATGCCGCTTCTTCGAGTGTGACCGTGCGGCCAAGTATGTCACCGATCGCGTAGAGGAGATTTATTTCCTCGTAGCGTTCAGCCAGCTCGATGGCAGCGTGATTTACTTCCTGCGCTCCGCGAAGAACCTGGGCAACGAGCGGCAGCAGCAGTTTGAGGTGATGATCAACGGGGCCCGGCTCGTCGCATGGAGCAACTGCAAGCCACATGCGCTTCACGCCCGGAATCGCTGCTACCACCATCGATCCGCCGTTCACTTCAAGCGGTGCGCGGGCATTAGCGTCGGGAACCGAATCGGGCATCGCGATTCGCGAGCTCGACGTCGCGACGCGAACCAGATGTCCGCCGCCTTCGGTCGCGGTCCAGACGGCCACATCGCATCGAGATAAATCCCGAAATGCGAGAAGAACCGCGTCCAGCTCCTTCATTCCCTGTTCAGCGTCAGTCTGACGACGTTACCGTCGGCATGGAATCGCTCGACGCGATCCATCAGGCGCCGCATTAGGAACAGCCCTCGACCATCCTCCAGCATGATGTTTTCCGGCGTTGTCGGATCGGGTCGCTCAGCGTCGAGGTCGAACCCCTCACCTTCGTCGGTTATTTCGATGACAAGTGTCTTGTCGTTTGCGACTGCGCGCACTCTAACCCGTTTCTGTGCAGCTTCTCCATTCCCGCGCATGATCGCATTGGAGATCGCCTCGGCCAGAGCGACGCGAACATTCAGCGAACATTTTGCGGACGGTATCGAAAGCTCGCGACACTTTCGCGTCGCGAGCTCGATGACACCTTCGATGTACTTTACGTCGCTCGGAATCTCGACGTCGAAGGCGACTGTGGAGTCGCCCATCAGAAGCTCTCTAGCGCGCGCTCCCGCGTGTCGGAGATCTGGAACAGTGTGTCGAGCTTCGTGAGCTCGAACAGCGTCTGAAGGTCGTCGTTCAGATTGGCGAGCCTCAGCTCTCCGCCCTGTTCGCGAATTTTCTTTGACAGCGATACGAGAACTCCGAGGCCGGAGCTGTCGATGTAGCCGGTCTGGCTGAAATCAACGAGGAATTTCTTTTCGCCTTTTTCGAGCTCATCGAGGACTTTTTGTTTGAGCTCCTGACGGTTGCCCACAATCAACTGTCCTTCAACGTCCACAACGACTACCTCCCCCTGCTTGCTGATCGAGAAACTCATGCTTGTCTCCGAGTGTGTTTCATGGCCGTGTCAGCCGACTGAAGCGCGGTGATGGCGGCGACGTTAATTATGTCCTCCGATCCTGCCCCCCGCGAGAGATCGGCGGCTGGTCTTGCAAGACCCTGAAGCACCGGCCCGATCGCGCTCGCGCCTGCCAACCGTTGCACCAGCTTATAGGCGATGTTGCCCGCGTCGAGTGTTGGAAACACTAGCACGTTTGCATCGCCCTGCACGACGCTCGCCGGAAACTTCCGGTTCGCGATCGCCGGTACCACCGCGGCGTCACCTTGCAATTCTCCGTCCACGGCGAGTGCCGGGTTGCGGGCGCGGATGAGCCGAAGCGCTTCGCGCACTATCTCGACGCTCGCTCCACGCCCGCTCCCATTCGTGCTGAATGAGAGCAGCGCAACACGAGGCTCGTCGCCTACAATCAATCTTCGA
This sequence comes from Gemmatimonadales bacterium, assembly GCA_038208605.1. Taxonomy (GTDB): domain Bacteria; phylum Gemmatimonadota; class Gemmatimonadetes; order Gemmatimonadales; family Gemmatimonadaceae; genus UBA4720. The sequence continues at coordinate 7,800 of JBBQYO010000119.1, forward strand.
TCATCCGCGGCGGCGAGGGCGATGTCGGCGAGCTGCTCGGCGGTGGGATATGGAACGACTGCGCAATCGGTGAACGTCAGTACCTCGTGCGACGCCTCCCACGGACGCGAAGCAACCATGTAAAACGAGCTGGACACTGTGCGCATTCCGGTTCGCACTCCGATGTTTCGAATCGCAGCGCGCATGACATCAGCGGTGGTGAAAGAGGCGCCGGCAACACACCCGTCGACTTCACCGTTGCTGACGAGGCGGTCCGCAAAATCAAGAACCGCTGAGCCGTCCGATTCAATTGTCGATGCTCCGGTCGCCCGCGCGGCAGCATGCGTATGTGGTGTCGCGGCGTCGAGAACCAGCAATGGCCGAACGATTCCGCTTTGTGTCAGTTCCGCGACGGCGGCAAGAATGCGCTCGTCGTGCGATTCAGGGAAAACAATCGTTCGCTCCAGATCTTTTGCGCGGACTCGAATCGATTCGATGAACCCGGTCATGCCCCCGGGTTGCCAGCCGCAAATTTTGCCTTGAGTGCTTCGGCCACGGATGGATGCACCAACCCGTCGAGTGCTCCGCCGTATTGGGCAATTTCACGAATAATGCTCGAGCTGATGTAAGTGGTCTCGACCGAAGGGACCATGAAAACTGTCTCCAGACCAGGGGAAAGATTGCGGTTCATAAGGGCCATCTGAAACTCGTATTCGAAATCACTGACTGCTCGAAGACCGCGAATAATGAGAGAGGCTCCCACTTCCCGCGCGAAATTCACCAGCAGACCCTGAAACTGCTTTACCTCGACGCACGGGTCGGAGCCTGCCGCCATGCGAATCAGCTCGACTCGCTCGTCGGGCGTGAACAACGGCTTTTTCGCGCTGTTGCGCGCTACGGCAACGACGAGCTTGTCCACGAATTCGCAGCTCCGGCGAATGAGGTCCTCGTGACCGCGGGTGATTGGATCGAAACTTCCGGCGTAGACCGCGACTGTTCCCACGCTAATCCTCGATGCGATAGAAGGTGATTGCGCTGGTCCCGTAACGGCGCGTATCGGTCGCGCCAGGCAGCTTTT
>JBBQYO010000120.1:0-8805 GCA_038208605.1 Gemmatimonadales bacterium
TACGGCGACAAGGTGCTGTTCGATGATTTGTCGTTCGCGCTGCCGCGTGGTGGAATCGTTGGAGTGATCGGACCGAACGGTGCGGGTAAGACTACTTTGTTTCGGTTGATCGTTGGAGAAGAGAAAGCTGATGGTGGATCATTGAAGGTTGGTGAGACCGTGCAGCTCGCGTATGTGGATCAGGGTCGTGATCTCGATTCGTCGAAGACCGTATACGCTGAAGTGAGTGGCGGGCTCGACACGATTCAGGTTGGGAAGCGCGAGATCAATACGCGCGGGTATTTGTCGAGCTTCAACTTCAAGGGCGCCGATCAGCAGAAGACTGTCGACAAGCTTTCGGGTGGTGAGCGGAACCGACTGCATCTCGCGAAGCTGTTGAAGTCCGGCGGGAACTTGTTGCTGCTGGATGAGCCGACGAATGATCTCGATGTCGATACGCTTCGTGCGCTGGAAGATGCTTTGTTGGATTTTTCCGGATGCGCGGTAGTCATCACGCACGATCGCTGGTTTCTCGATCGTATCGCGACGCACATTCTTGCGTTTGAGGGAGACTCGGAGGTTGTCTGGTTCGAAGGGAATTACCAGGCGTACATCGAGGATCTGAAGAGGCGGAAGGGAGCTGATGCGGATCAGCCGCACCGGATCAAGTACAGGGCGTTGGTGAGGGCGTAGCTTACGATCCCAGCTCGCAAGGTCGGATTTGGGATCTGAAATATGAGAAATTGAGCTTTACCCTGGGATGTGTGTCACCAAGCACCGTTTGATTGATCAAACTTGAATGGTGCACTATCAACCGACGTAAAACCGGCTGAGATCAGGTAGTAGTATGTCTCATCGAGCTCACCCAGCGCGGGAACAAAGACTATCGTTGCGTCACGTCCGCGAGTCAGCAACACTCGATATGCATTTAGCCGAAGCTGAAATGGATCACGGACTTTCGACCCTCGGTTGTATCCGCGCGCGTTTGAGTTAGACCACCGCCCCGAGTCGCGAATGAAATCGGTGCCCCAAGCCAACAGGGCCGCATCGAGCTCGAGACCCTGTGCACCGAACTCAGTGACACACGTTTCAAGCAACCGACAACTCTTACCGCCATAGTTGTCTTCGTCGTCGCCATACCACGGACCAATTCGTACCCGTTTGGTCGACTGAAAATCGTTGTCAACGCCGAAACGAACGAGATCCCTATCTTTTGACGAAGCGATTAGTCCGAATCGAGCCAGGCGATCGTCCTCATAGCGATCTCGAAGGTAGGTCTTCGCAGTGGCGAGTTCTCGCGTCATTCGAAGATGAAGACCTTGTTGATTGAGACGCGCAGCCATGCGTGAAAGGACTGAAGGGTCAGCGCCACTCAGAAGTTCGGCGACGAATCGATGCAGATCTCTCGCTCCGTGAAAGCGAAGCTCGGTATCAAGATTCAATGTCGGCCTGCTCTCGAACTCGACATCAGAACCATCGATGATATTTGCAACTGCCGGCGGGCCGTGAACCGTCCAGTCGTTGCTCGATCGCTCAACAGCGTGTCGCCATTGAACCAACCCGGCCTCTTCCCCAACGTGAATTTCCTGTCCGCTACCAATCAAGCCAACCACGACACACCACTCCGGAACCCGATCAGCAAAGCCGACAAACTCCTCGGGCTCCGAACGTTGATGTTCGTTTTGGTGACTCTCACGCATCTTGTCGACGTCAAAAGCGCGCTGTGCTTCGTCGAAGACAAGAACGTGTTCGGGCGGCACGGCCTTACCTTTTGAATAGCGCTTGACGTAATCCTTTACACCCCGAACGAACGTTTTTCCATCTCCAACGTTCCGCATCTCATACTGAAGCACTTCGACCAGGGGTGCATTACCGCTTAGAAAAACTGCAGGGGCTGTGGGCTTTCCCGACCCGCGATCAACCGCTAGATCGTCCAGATATTTCGCATGTACCGTTTGGAGTCCGACGAGGGTCTTGCCAGCACCCGGTACACCAGTGAGCAGGATGAGATGGCGCGACTTTGTCATCGCGGCTTGGTGAACAATGCGTGAGATCTCATCGAGGGCAGGACCAGTGGCCGCATGTGCTCGATGTATGGTGCGCAGAGTTCCGCTTTGCATCAGTTCTCGGGCCGCTTCGACCAGACTTGGAAGCGGGCGATACGCATCGTCCGATAGGAATCTCGAACGGTCGATTACTGGTTCACGCTTCGCACTTGTGAGCCTGTCAACGAGTTGATCGAGCGCGTCTGGTCCTGTTACGTGCACCCCATCTACCAGCTGCAAATAGCCATGAGCGCGTGTGGGCACGAGCACAGGTGTAACCTCTCGGCCCTCACATTCTCGATGATAGTTGCGAAGATCACGAGCGTATGCCGCCGCCTGATCAAGATCGGCTTGGGTCGGATACAGCTTACCCTTGAGCTCGACTACCATCACGCCGGCGCCGACGAGAAGGATTACGTCAGGCCGGCGAGACTCCATCGGAAGTTCGTACTCGAGAATCGCGGAATACTGACGAGCTAGCTCATCTCGAATCAGAGTCTCGGAGACTCCATCCTGAAGTGGTGGGATTGCGTCGTCCCATGCACGAATCTGTTCAGGGCTCGCGTCAGTAATAAAGGCTACAAGCCTTTCACGAATGACTCGAGGCTTTGCCTCCTTGAATTCGTAGAAGCTTGAGTCCCAGCCACTTCGAGCACGATCAGCCATTGAACCGGGAAGAGTGAAGAAGAAACCAAGGTGCGTTTCTGTCTAGCAGTCCGCCAGAGGGTGCGTGCGGCGTCCAACAAGGCACTCGGGGCCCTGCGTTGTCAGCACCGACGCGAGTCGGACGCATCCTAAATCCGCAGGCCATCGGCAAAAAACTATCTTGATCATGTCGCAGTTTCGTCCATCAACGAGCGTTACTACGGTCGCGCTGATGAGCCGCCTTCGCTAAGGATCAATCAACGCACGCTGATCGAGCCCGAAAATCTCCGACACCAACCCCACCCTCCGTCTGAGTTTATTCACATAACCCGTATCCGCGTACTGCGCGATCGGCAGCGGGGCGCTGGGCGCATCGGGCCCGAAATATATAATTGCGTCAACAAGGGACTCGATAGAAGGAAAATCCTTCTCCTCGAGCGTATAGGGTTGAGCCACTCCGTTGACCTTCCGGAACATCGTCACTGAGCCATCCCAGAAAATCTGCGAATTGCGCGCACCAAGCTGCGTCCCTGCGACGGGAATAAGAGTCTCGCGCGACTTCGCACGCACGAGCTGCGCGAGCGGTCCATCACCCGCGACCGGAAATATCCTGAACGTCTGCGGCGGATATCTTTGCGCGAGCGCGTCACCAAGCCCTAGCCGATCGAAAGTCCTTGGCTGAAAATCAGGAGGATCGCGCCGCAGGATGTGAAGACCGCCGACAATCACCAGCACCTTCCTCTTCTTCGAGAGAACCTCGCTCTCGAGAGTCTGGAACCACACGGGATCACTGTATCCCCAGATGCGCGGAAAATCCTCAACACTGTGCACCTTCGACCAGTCAATCGGCGGATCCAACGCGATCAATCTCATCCGATGGTTTGGCGGAAGCCGCCTGTTGGCTCTCCGAACGGCCGAGTAAACATCGGCGTAGATGGGGCGGTCCCATGCGAGCGGCTGAGTAGTGTTGCGCCAGGCAAGCCGCAATGAATCAACCGGCACATTCTCTCCGGCCACATATCGATCGATCATGCCCTGATACCGCGAGTTGCCAAACTCCACAGCAATGTCGTCAACAACTTTCGGAAGACGCGGATCGCTCAGCAGCAGTTGAATGAAACGATGCTCCTCAGCATTCCAGTGGAGCTCACCGAGCAACACGATCGAGTGTCTGTCGAATGTGTGGATCACGCTGGACACGCCGTCTCGCGCATCCCTGGCCTGCGCACGAACATGATGAATCGGTATCAAGCAGACAACAACGATGAAACCTGTCGCCAGAGAACGAAGGAGTCTCATCATTACTGAGCCCCCGACAAACAGTTCCCAATCACTATCTCGAGCACCCTCCGGCACTCGGCCATCTCTCGAGTGTTGACGCCTCTCAGTGCATCTGTGCGATTTCCTTCGATTATCGGAAGCAGTCGCCTTACCGCGGCGGATCCGGCCCGAGTCAGGGAAAACGACGACCGCCGTCCATCGGACACGTTGTCTGTCCTGTTGACGTACCCGTTCTTCTCGAGGAGCTGCACGATGCGGGTGATAGAGGCGACGTCCTTGAAGACGTCAGCGGCAATCGTCGTCAGCTGAATGCCGGGGTTCTCCTGGAGCGTCTTGAGCACGAGCCACTGATCGATCGTGATCTCCAATCCCGCCTGCGAAATGTTTCGCTGCGCAAACTGCCGGTAGCTCTTGATGGCCTTCTCGATGACATAGAAGAAGGTTGCGGAGACCTTTTCTGCTGGCACGCGCTATTCCTAATAATTGATATATCAAGAACATGCGTCCGCGGTATTGGTTTTGTCAACGCCTGGCCGTCTGCCTGTCTCGAATTACCCGCCCCATGTAGTTTTTGCACCACCCGTGCAGGCAAATTTTCTAGAGGGACAACTCATGCGCTCCAGTCAGGTTGCCGCGCTCGTTTCTCTCAAGAGTTCGCCAAGCGTCGGGCGATAACTTCCGCGAAGTCGGTCATCCATGATATAATGCGCGATCCTCTCTCGAGATCACTTTCTTAAACGGAGCGACCTTGTTCAGAAAAGCTTTCATGCTCTCGACGCTGTTTGCACTGACAGCCTGCGCGGCCAAAGCGCCGGACACTTCGGCCGATGTCGCTGCCCTCAAGGCAACTGAGCAACAGTGGTTCGATCTGTACAACAAGGGTGATTCAGTCGGTGTGGCTAATCAGTACGCGAAAGATGGAATGATCCTCGCTCCTGGGGGTCCCGCGGCAGCAGGCAATCAGGCGATTCGCGCGTTTCTGACCAAGGACATCGGCAATACCAAGGAGGCGGGATACACCGATAAGGCAGGCGCCGTGAACGGGGCCGGAGTATCCGGCGACCTTGGCTGGGTAAGTGGCACCTACATTCTTGCCGACGCAGGGGGAAAGGTCGTCGACCAGGGCAAGTACACGACGCTGTATCAGCGAATGAACGGCGGATGGAAAATCATCCGCGATACATGGAATACTGACATGGCGCCACCCGCAGCGCCCGCAGCAGCGCCACCCAAAGCCTAGCTCCGAACGGGACCTGATTCGTCGCCCCGCGAAAGCGACACCTGTCTGGTTTGACACGATGCCTAACTTTCGAAACATGGCTACGAACCAGGATCTAAAACCCATCGAGCTTGGGCTCGATACTTTCGGCGACGTAACCCGTACCGCCGACGGCAAACCGCTCCCACACGCCCAGGTAATCCGTGACGTCGTTGCCGAGGCGGTGCTTGCTGACGAGCTCGGCGTTGACTTCATCGGCCTGGGCGAGCATCACCGCGCCGACTTCGCCATCTCTTCGCCCGAAATGGTCCTCGCCGCCATCGCGAGCAGGACTAGTCACATCCGACTCGGCTCCGCTGTCACGGTGCTCAGCTCCGATGAACCGGTGCGAGTGTTTCAACGCTTTTCCACTCTGAACGCGCTTTCGAACGGACGTGCCGAAGTGATTCTCGGACGTGGCTCGTTCACTGAATCGTTTCCGCTGTTGGGGTATCCGCTGGAGAAATACGAGATCCTGTTCGAGGAAAAGCTGGAGTTGTTTGCAGCACTGCTCGAGGGAGACCGCACGGGTGAGCCAGTAACGTGGCGCGGCACAACGCGCGCGCCTCTGCCGGGTCTCCGCGTTTTTCCGTCTACCGAGCACGGCCGATTGGCGACGTGGATCGGCGTTGGCGGTTCTCCTGAATCAGTCGTACGCGCGGCGCGCTACAAAATACCGATGATGCTCGCGATCATTGGCGGTGATCCCCGGCGTTTCATGCCGTACGTAGATCTGTACCATAAGGCTCTCGCGCAAAATGGCGCGGGCGACCTGCCGCTCGGCGTCCACTCGCCGGGTTACATCGCCGAAACGGACGCGCAGGCTCGCGAAGAGCTCTGGCCCGCCTATCGTGACATGCGTAATAGAATCGGTGCGGAACGCGGGTGGGGTCCGACAAGTCCCGGAGAGTTCCAGCGAGAGGTAGAAACGGGCTCCCTGTACGTCGGCTCACCCGAAACCGTCTCGCGCAAGATTGCAGCGACCGTAAGCGCACTCGGTGTCGATCGCTTCGACATGAAGTACAGCGCCGGCTGGCTCGCGCACGACAAGATGATGAGATGCATCGAGTTCTACGGACGCGATGTCATGCCTCGTGTCCGCGAGCTGCTTAACGCATCCTCAACGACTGCAGGACCGCAAAAGCAGGTTCAGCACGACAGTCACAATAACTGACACGACAATACTGGTAATGCACCCGCTCGAGCGCAGTTGCATCCTGGCTTAACGCCCGACCGATATCCTGGATTCAGCCATTCTGCGGACGGCGCACGATTATCTCGTCCTGTCCACCCTCTCCCTTCTTGAGAACTACGCTGTCTTCAGGCGACAGCGGAATTCGAGTCTCAGCCAGCTCACCGTGTATGTCGCGCTGCGGCGGAACAGCAGCGGCATCCTTCGCAGCATCCCGCGGTTTCAGCTTGAAGAACTTGCGGTCGTCATAGACTTCGTGGTTGTAGAAGTCGGGATCGACATCTCGATCTGCGACCGCACGATCTGTCGCACCTTCAGCGGCAGCAACGGTGGGAGTCGTTGCGGCAGTCGTCGCAGCAGCAGTCGCCGACGCTGCAGTTGCAGCCGTTGCAGCAGCAGCACCCGCGGCCGCCTCGCCAAGCGTGAAGTGACGTCGAACTTCCGACTCGTGCATCCGCGTCAACATCCCATGATCGTACAATGGCAGCAGCGACACACGCTCGGCCGTCAATGGAACGACCACGACTTCGCCGTCGTCGGCAATCCGCGCGGACCCGATCGGAATCAGCACATCACGATCGCCGTGTGAAGCCGCGATCGCGGAGTGAAGCCGCACGTCGAGGTACCGCGTACGCATGCCATCCATATCAACGAGAAGCTCATGAACCTTGCCGACCTCTTTTCCGTCGGTCGAATCGACTCGCCATCCTCGGATGTCCTTGTAACCCTCCGACACCTGAAAGTCCTTCAGCTCCGAGAGAGGCGCGATCTGCGCGCCATCTTCAGTTCTATAGTCTTTTCCCATCAGACCCTCCGGAAAAACAAACTGTAACTGGATGCAATCGAAACGCTTGCGGTTTGAATCGCCGGCGTCATACTCGATGTTGTGGTGCCCGCCGCCGCGTTCTTGTTGGTCCACCAGTACCATCCGGCGGCCACAGCAACGATCACAAGCAGAATCAGCAGCAGCGGTGTCATTGAACGACGCGGCTTACGCTCGATGGGAATCTCGGCCATTGGACAACCTCCAGGAGGGCGGCACTACATCTATGGATACAGACCTTATTGCAACCGCCGTTCCCAACCTGGCCCGGGGGGGTCAACAATACGTCTGAAACTGAGGCCAAATCGACCCGGAGCCAGTACATTCTGGACACAATTTCGCAATCTCAACGGAGATTCAACTGCAGAACGGTCCAGGGATACGCGCAGTGAAGGTTGCGCTCTCGTTCGTTGCCGCCGCCCGCGCGAAGAAGGATACGGGTGACGCGTCCGTTCCTGCGCCTGAAACGTAAGTGGCCAATACCGAGTGGTGGCAACGCGGTCCGGTCGAAGGGGTTCCAGTTCTTCTTCAGCCGGTCGCGCACATTCTCCTTCAGGTTGGAGAGAGTGCTGACGAGCTTGTCGAGCATTTGACCGAGGAAGACTGGAACGCGCGTCCCGGCGGAGTTGCGTCAGCCGCGTTTCACGTGCGGCACATCACCGGGGTGGTCGACCGATTGTTTACGTATGCGAGCGGCGAAGGGTTGTTGCCGGAGCAGTTCGCGGGGATTCGAGATGAAGGTGCTCACCTGTCCGCCGAAGAGGTCGCGAACGTCATGGCTGCATTGCATGCGCGCATCGATTCTGCCGTCGCCGAGCTTCGAAATATGGACGAGGCGACTCTCGGTGATTTCCGCGAGGTGGGACGAGCGAAACTTCCTTCGACTGTCATCGGGTGTCTCGTGCACGGGGCCGAGCATGCGATGCGCCACGTCGGACAACTCTCGGTGACGACTCGAATAGTGAGAAACGCAAGCCGGTCCTGAAGGCTGTCGCATTCGCTGCATTTTAGTCTCGTCCGTGGGCTATCAGTTGTTTCACCGCGTACCGGTGGTTCACCAGGTACCGGGTACCCGACACCGGGTAACGCCTTTCCTATCTTTTGGCTGAGGTAACAACAAACTGCGTTGCCCGGTTTCTGGTACCTGTAAGCTCATAACTGCGGAATCCGGTAAGAAACAATGCAAGAGAATTGAACCTGAGTCAGATACCCTCTTCAGGGTCCAGGTTTTTCCGCGGCACCAGTGAAGGTCGTGGGTGGCGATTTATCTACTAAATGATACTATATATTCGTCGAGCGTTTTCACACTCAGCCAACAGACACGATGCGTAAGACTTTGGTCCTTGCAGCTCTTTTGATCGCGGTTCCTATCGTCGCGCAAAATCCGCCCGCGCCGCCAATCAAGCCACCGTCCGGAAATACTCCTCCGGTCACGAGCACATCGATTCCGGCAAAGTGGAACGTGCTCGAGAAACATGGTACATCGCGAGACGTGGACTACGATGTAACCGAAGGTACGTGGATGAGTCTCGACATCTCGCCCGACGGAAAGACGATTGTCTTCGATCTCGTCGGCGACATC
>JBBQYO010000121.1:0-8675 GCA_038208605.1 Gemmatimonadales bacterium
CGAGCAATCGCTCGATCACGTTCGCGTGCAAGTCCCCCAAAGAGGTCCACGCAGAGAGCTGATCGATCTCGGCCAGCAGAACGCTCGACATCTCCTCGAAGAGCTGAAGCTCTCGAGTACTGAGGGAGCGACCCGCGCCGGAGATCCGGTGTACGAGCTGGCCCGGGAGCTTGGGCTTCAGAAGCTTCCGAGAAGCATGGCTTGTTTCGATATCTCGACCACGCAGGGAACCGACACCGTGGGCTCCTGCGTCTGGTTCGAAAACGGGCGAGCCAGGCGTGGCGAGTACCGCAAGTTCAAGGTGAAGACAGTCGAAGGGACTGACGATTTCGCGTCGATGCGCGAAGTGGTGTCTCGCTACTTCACGCGGAGGCTCGCCGACGAGAAACTCTTGCCTGACCTGATCGTGATCGACGGCGGCAAGGGACAGCTTTCTGCCGCGCATGATGCGCTCGAGTCACTCGGGCTGGGCGACCGGCCGCTGATCAGCCTCGCCAAACGTGACGAAGAGGTTTTCATTCGGGGCAGGGCCGACCCTGTCAGGATGTCGCGGCGCTCGACGGCACTCAGGATGCTGCAGCAGCTGAGAGATGAGGCACACCGGTTCGCGATCACGTACAACAGAAAGCGCCGAACCATGCGCACCGTCACGTCGGAGCTGCTCAAGGTGCCGGGAATCGGGCCAGTGAAACGACGCCGGCTGATCCAGGAATTTGGGAGTGTCCAGGGGGTTCGCGACGCGGGAGAAGAGGCGATTGCAAAGGTGCCCGGATTCAATGCCGACCAGGCTCGCAAGCTCCTCCAGACGCTCGCTGCAAATGCTCCGGTGTAGCACGTAAAGCACGGCAACAGTTTGTTTTCGGTCGTCAGAGCTATAAATTACTTTAGCTATGGTTAGAGTCGCTCGCGTTTATCCTGACAGTATTGCTGAAGAGATCGGAATCGCTCCCGGAACGGAGCTGCTTTCGGTCAACGGACGAGCGATCCAGGACTTCCTCGACTGGGAGTTTCTCTCGGCCGAGGATGAGCTTGTTGTCGAAGCTCGACAGCCTGACGGTGAAGCGGTGATTTACGAGATCGGCAGGCCGGATGGCGAATCGCTCGGTATTGGGCTGGAGCCTCCAAACGTCAGGCGCTGCGCCAACCGGTGCGAATTCTGCTTCATCGAAGGACTACCGCAGGGACTTCGCAAGAACCTCTACATTCGAGACGACGACTATCGTCTCTCCTTCACGTACGGAAATTTCGCGACCCTCTCCAACGTCAAGGAGAAAGACATTGCGAGGATTCTCGAATATCGGCTTTCTCCCCTGTACGTCTCGGTGCATGCGACAAACTGGGAAGCGCGGAAACTTCTGCTGAACAACACGCGCGTTCCGAACATCATCGACCAGCTCACGCGGCTTGCCGATGGTGGAATTCAGTTTCATTGCCAGATGGTCGTCGTCCCCGGATTGAACGACGGTGTCATTCTCGAAGAGTCTCTGAGCGATCTGTGGAATCTCGGCAATGCCGTGATCTCGGCAGCCGTAGTTCCCGTCGGACTCACTCAGTTCTCCCATCTTTACAGCGGAGAGTCAATGGACGCCGCCAAAGCGCGGGCGCTCATCACTCAGGTAGATCGCTGGAGCGAGCGGGCCCGTTGCGAGCGCGATGGCGACACCTGGGTGTTCGGCTCGGACGAGCTCTATCTGCTCGCTGGTGTCGATCTTCCATCTGCTGAGCACTATGGCGAGTTCGCGCAAATCGAGAATGGAATTGGATCTATAACTCAGCTCCGTATGCGCGTTGCGGAGGGACTTTCCGACTTGCCGCGTCTCGATGGGCTCAGAATCGGGATCGTGACAGGGAAGGCCATGGAGCCACTCATGCCCCAGCTTCTTGACGGAATCGCGCGCGCCACGGGCGCCTCGTTCGAGCTGATACCGACCGAGAACAGCCTGTTCGGACCGACAATCACAACTGCGGGGCTGCTTGTCGGCGCGGACATCGCGCGCTCGCTCGCGGGGCGCAACGATCTCGATCTTGCGCTCATTCCCGCAGAAACAATCAATGAAGACCGCATCTTTCTGGATGACGTTGCCTTCGACGAGCTTCGGGAAACGTTCCCGATGCCGGTACACGCTTCGTACGATTTCATAGACGTTCTTGGCAGCGAAGAACTCGCGGTAGCAGCATGAATATTCCAGTCGTGGCGATTGTTGGTCGCCCAAACGTAGGCAAGTCGGCTCTCTTCAATCGGATCGTGGGCGATGGCAGCGCGATCGTCAGCGGAGAAGCGGGAACGACTCGCGACAGACATTTTGCGAGAGCAGAGTGGAACGGCCGCAATTTCTGGCTCGTCGATACCGGCGGCCTGACGGACGATCCCCACCTCCCGATGGATCTCGAAATTCGCAGGCAGGTCCTCGAAGCCATCGCTGAGTCGGACCTGATGATGCTGGTTGTCGACGCGAAGGCCGGTTTGCATCCGAGCGATTCAAGAGTTGTCGATCTGCTCCGGGAATCGCGCAAGCCGTGGGTGCTCATTGCGAACAAAGTTGACGATCCCACGTCGACTGACTTCTACGAGTTTTACTCGCTCGGCGCAGGAGATGTCATTCCGGTTTCGGCGCAGAACGGAAAGAACTCTGGCGATATGCTCGACGTTGTGGTTAATCAGATCCCCGAGGCGACGGAAGAAGTCACTGAAGCGCTCAAGGTCGCGGTGATCGGGCGGCCCAATGTTGGAAAGTCGTCGCTGGTGAACCGTCTACTCGGCGAAGACAGGCTCGTCGTGAACGATGAAGCCGGTACCACGCGCGACGCGATCGACACACCAATGAATTTCCATGGTCGCGAGATTGTCTTCATCGACACGGCAGGATTGCGACGCCAGTCGAGAGTCGACGACGGAATCGAATTCTATTCGTCGCTTCGATCTCGCCGCGCGATCGAACGGGCGGAGATCTGTGTCCTTGTCATCGATGCAGTCGAGGGACTGCACAACCAGGACATGAAGATCACTGCACTGGCGTGGGAAGCGGGGAAGGGGCTTGTCGTCGTCGTCAACAAATGGGATCTCGCTGAAAAGGAAACCAACTCGGCTTACAAGTTCGAGAAGGAGGCGGGCGAGAAGGCACCATTCTTCAAGTTCGTCCCGTTCATCTTCACATCGGCAATCACTGGACAACGAGTAACGAAAATTCTCGATACGATTGTGAAGGTCGACGAGGAGAGAAAGAAGCGCATCTCGACGTCACAGGTTAATTCGAAGCTCGAGGAGCTGCTCGCGCGCAGGCAGCCGCCACAGGCGGCGGGACGCGAAGTGAAGCTCAACTACGCGACACAGGTCGAGACAACACCGCCGATGATCGCCGTCTTCGGTAACAATCCCGACCTCGTTCAGGAACACTACATTCGTTATCTGCACAATGGATTTCGCGAGGCCTGGGGCTTTACCGGCAGCCCGCTACGAGTGGTGATGCGGCGGAAATCGGCGCCGGCGTAAGTGCATCCGCTAATCGGGCTCCTGCTATCCTACCTCGCGGGCTCGATTCCGTTCGCCTATCTCGCGGGTAAAGCGAAAGGTGTCGATTTAAGAAAACATGGCTCTGGCAACCTTGGAGCAACGAATGCCATTCGCGTCCTTGGTCCCAGGATTGGCGGATTGGTTTACCTCGGCGACACGCTGAAGGGCATGCTGCCGGCGCTTCTTCTTCCTCCCCACATTTCCGCATCCCATCCTGAGCTCTGGGCTATCGCATTCGGATGTGCGGCGATACTCGGTCACGTCCGTCCGATCTTCCTGATGGGGAAAGGCGGGGGCAAAGGCGTCGCGACGGCAGGAGGAGTGTTCTTCGGCCTCGCTCCTATTCCGGCGCTCATCGCGCTTGCGGCATTCGTGGTAGTTGTGGCCGCGACGAAAATTGTGAGTGTAGGCTCGATGGTCGCGGCAATCCTGCTGCCAACGATGATTTTTTTCTTCGGGGGTGGCGTGACCGTCCTCTTCGGAATCAGCTGCGCGATTGGGCTGTTCGTGATCTGGATGCATCGCGCAAACATCGCGCGACTGCGGCAGGGGACCGAGCCGAAGATTGGTGCGAAGAACACGTCGGCGGTCGCGCAATGAGCAAGTGCGCCGTCATTGGCGCCGGCGCCTGGGGCACTGCGCTCGCCGACCTGCTCGCACGAAACGGCCATGAAGTTTCGATCTGGGCATACGAATGGGACGTGGTCGAAAGCATCAACCGGTCTCATTTGAACCGGAGATTTCTTGCAGGTCATCAGCTTTGCGACACGCTGAGAGCAAACAACAACATCGATGACGCGCTGGACGGCGCTGAGCTGGTGACGTTCGCTACACCTTCGCACGTGCTGCGAACGATCGCGAAGTCATGCCGCGAGACGATCTCGAAACGAGTGCCGGTAGTCGTGGCGTCGAAGGGAATAGAGCGCGATTCTCTTGCGCTGATGACCGACGTCATCGCCGAGGAGATTCCTGACTCGCTTGTCATTGCACTGTCGGGCCCCAGCTTCGCAGCCGAAGTAGTGGCGCAGCAGCCGACCGCAGTCGTCGTCGCGTCACTTGACCGTGATGCTGCATTGTTCGCTCAGAACGCTTTCAGTTCCGTTCATTTTCGCGCTTACACACAGTCCGATATTGTGGGTGTAGAGATTGGTGGCTCGCTCAAGAACGTGATGGCTGTCGCGACAGGGATTGCAGACGGTTTGGGCCTTGGCTTCAACGCACGGGCTGCGTTGATCACCCGCGGCCTCGCGGAAATGACGCGGCTCGGCGTCAAGCTCGGCGCCGATCCGGCGACGCTGTCGGGTCTTGCAGGACTAGGCGATCTCGTGCTCACTTGCACTGGAAGTTTGAGCCGAAATCGCAGTGTTGGGGTTGAAGTTGGTCGCGGTGTGCCGCTCGAAGAAGTTCTTGCTGGCCGGGAGACAGTCGCCGAAGGAGTCATCACAACCCGAAGTGCACATGCGCTAGCCGCGCGGGAGAAAGTCGAGATGCCGATCGTCGATGCCGTACATCGCGTTCTTTTCGAGAATCAACCCGCACGAGATGCGATTGGTGCGTTGATGACGCGCGGGCTTCGTGCGGAGGCTGACTGATGGCAACCGCCGAGCCGGTCAGAGAATTCTTCTCGATGGGCGACGTCTGCAGTCTGACGGACCTCAAGCCTCATGTGCTTCGTTACTGGGAGAGCCAGTTCCGCTTTCTTCATCCCGCAAAGAATCGCTCGGGAAACCGCGTCTACCAGCGGCGTGAGATCGAGCTGATCATGCAGGTGCGGCAGCTCCTGTATACCGAGAAATACACCATCGACGGCGCACGCCAGAAGATCGATGAGTACAAGAAGAACGGCGAGCTTCGCGGTGTTGCGCGCGCGGCGCTCGACATGCAGACAGTGGAGTCGCTCGAGACAGAGCTTCGAGCGATTGCAGCAATTCTCGATGGAGACGAGCCCTCCGAATGAGCAAGACTGTTGTCGTGATGCCCGCGTTCAACGCCGAGAACACTCTGGCTCCAGTAGTGAAAGGATTGAGAAAAGCGCTGCCTGGCGCGTACATCATCGGTGTCAACGATGGCTCTCCCGACGGCACGGCTGCTCTGCTTCGGTCAGTGTGCGACCGCACGTTCGATTTTCCGGCGAACCGCGGAAAGGGAGAGGCGCTGCGAACGGGCTTTGCCGCGGCACTCGAGTCTGGGTGCACCGAAGTCCTGACCATCGATTCGGATGGGCAGCACGATCCGGCATTCGCGCCTTCGATCCTGGCGGCTCTGAAAAATTGTCACATCGCTATCGGCACGCGTGACTTATCCGGAGAGCAGATGCCAAGGCATCGCCGGATTGCAAACTTTCTTTCGACGACGGCAACGCGGCTCGTCTCAGGCGGAGGGGTGAACGACAGCCAGTCGGGATTTCGCGCGATTCGGCGGGAAGTGCTCGAGGAGATACACGCCGAAGGCGATCGGTATGAGTACGAGACCGATTTCATCATTCGCGCGGCTCACGCGGGCTTCTGCATCACCAACGTTCCAATCTCGACGATCTACGGACCTCCCAGTTATTTCCGCGAAGTACAGGATGCGCTGAAAGTGATGGGTGTGCTCTGGGCCCATCGGTCGGGAGTTATGTCGAAGCCCGTACCGCGGAGAGTCGAGCCTGCAGACGGGGCGATTTGATGCATCTGCTCTGCACTAATGACGATGGATTTCTTGCGCACGGGCTGAAAATCCTCGTGGCGGCAGCGGAGCCGCTCGGCGAAG
Source organism: Gemmatimonadales bacterium (assembly GCA_038208605.1). Taxonomy (GTDB): domain Bacteria; phylum Gemmatimonadota; class Gemmatimonadetes; order Gemmatimonadales; family Gemmatimonadaceae; genus UBA4720. The sequence goes on from JBBQYO010000121.1 coordinate 6,263, forward strand.
TGACTGTCGTCGCACCTGACCGGGAGCAAAGCGCAACGAGTCATTCGTTGACACTGCATCATCCCGTACGTCCGATCCAGCGCGGCGAGCGGCGCTGGCAGGTTGACGGAACCCCGACCGACTGCGTAATGCTCGCCGTCGAAGCGCTCATGCCTGAGCGACCGGATTTCGTATTGAGCGGAATTAATCACGGCCAGAACATGGGTGAAGACGTTCTGTACTCGGGAACTGTTGCAGCGGCGATGGAGGGCATATCGATCGGTATTCCGTCGATTGCGTTGTCATTCGCAGGAGGCGATCTTCGCGCGGACGTCACCATGCTCGACGATCAGATCGAATCGGTGACCGAGCTTCTTCGGCACCTCACCTCACTTCCAGCGTTTCCGGCGCACACACTTCTCAACGTGAATATTCCGCCGCTCAAACGTGGCGAGACACTCGGCGTCAGGCTCACGAGGCTGGGGCAGAGGGTTTACTCCGATTCCATCAAGCGCATGAAAGATCCGTGGGGCCGGCCGATTTACTGGATTGGCGGCGGATCGATCGAATGGTCAGGTCCACCCAACTCGGATTTCAAAGCGGTGCAGGAAGGGTACATCTCGGTCACGCCGTTACATCTCGATGTGACGCATCACGCGATGCTCGACGAGCCGGAGAAATGGTGGCTGGAGCAGTAGACGCGCAGTATCGGGGCGCGCGCCGCCGCCTTCTCGAGACGCTTCAGGGTCAGGGTGTCCGCGATCTTTCCGTTCTTCACGCGATCGATGCTGTTCCCAGGCATCTGTTCGTACCGACGGGGGTTCGGCATCGAGCCTACGAAGATTCGGCGCTCCCGATTGGGAATGGTCAGACAATCTCGCAGCCGTCCATCCATGCGAGATACCTCGAGCTGTTGAAGCTGAAGGGGACTGAAAGAGTTCTCGAGATCGGCACGGGATCGGGCTATCAGACGGCGCTGCTGTCGCGGCTTGCGTCGCAGGTTTTCTCGATCGAGCGAATCGCGCCGTTGCTGGACAAGGCGCGGGAAGTCCTAAAAGAGATGAATGCGAACAACGTTTCATTCATGCTTGGAGATGGAACGCTGGGATGGAGGCAGTTCGCTCCGTTCGATGCAATTCTCGTCGGGGCAGGTGCTCCGGACGTCCCCGAAGCTTACGTCGAGCAGCTCGCTGAAGGTGGGCGGCTGCTGATTCCGCTTGGTGACCGCGAAGTGCAGACGCTGCATCTTTTCACCAGGACCGGGATTGATCTCGCGGACGAGGAGATCGCTCCGGTTCGCTTCGTCCCGCTCGTTGGAAAGCATAGCTGGGAGAACTGACCGCCATGGCTGACTTAACTGCAAACAATGACAGGCCCGCGCGGAGATCGCATCCGCCGTTTGCGCACCCAGGCGCGACGCTCGCTGCACCGCGCGAGTCGGAGCGCGCTTCGCTCGAGAATCTCCCATCGATTCAGCATTTCCTCGATGAGCTACCATCGGTCGACGATTTTCTGGAGCAGAAAAGCCAAGCCGATCTGCCGTCGATCGATGATTACGTGCATGATGGTGCGGCTGAACTCGATCATCGATTGATGAATTCAGCGTCCGAAGTGGTGGAATACGATGCAGACGGATGGGCGGTCACGGGCTGGCAGTCTTTCAACTGGAGCGGGGCCGCGACGCTGGGCATTCGTGAAACTGGAGGTCCCGCTTCCGGGTTGCCGCGACAAATGGGAAATGCCGGCGGCGGCGGTTCCTCGCGAGCTCAAGGCGAAATGCCGAGATCCGCTCGAGGGCGAGAGGCGCCGTCGCCGAGACGACACAGCGAGGGTGTGCCGCCAACGGCTGACGAAGTCGCCGGAGCACTCGATCGAATTGCCGAACGCATCCGTTCAGGAGAGCTGGTGATCGACCGGCAGGACGTCACTCCGCCCGAGGCCGCGATGGCAGCGGCGCTCGCGGCATTGCTTCGGATGCGCGGCTGAGCACATGGCGACCATGCATTTGCGGATCACCGGCAGAGTTCAGGGTGTTGGCTTCCGGTGGTTCGTGAGAGTGGCTGCGCGCAGGCTTCAACTGTCGGGCTGGGTGAGAAATCGCAGCGACGGCTCGGTCGAAGTAGTGGCATCGGGCGCAGATGACAGGCTGAGCGAGTTGAGAAAGCTCGTCTCACAGGGACCTGATGGCGCACAGGTCGAAGACGTTGTTGAAGTAGAAGGCGGCAATGCGGAAGTAGAATATCCTTTTGCGATGAAGAAATAGATCGCAGCGCTCGCGGGATTTTTTGCCTGACAGGTCGGCGGCGTTTAAGTTGGCATGTGTCGCGCCCCCGTAGCTCAGGTGGATAGAGCAGCGGTTTCCTAAACCGTTGGCCGGGTGTTCGAGTCACCCCGGGGGCACTCGTCGCAGGCATCTGGATCGAGATCGTCGTTG
>JBBQYO010000122.1:0-8662 GCA_038208605.1 Gemmatimonadales bacterium
AATCGGCCATCATCTCATCGCCTTCGGCCGCGTGTCCGCGTTTGAGAAAGAATACGAGAGGCAACGCGAACAGAAAGAGCAGCGACACGAGAACGAACACGTGATTATAGGATAGGACTGCGGCCTGTTTGGTCACGGTCAGGTCGAGGAGCTTGAGCGCCTGCTCGCGCGCCACGGCGATGTCTCCGCCCGATCTCGCCATCATTGCCGCCGTTACACGCGACAGCCATGCAACCGCAGCGGCGTTCGCCTGACCGGCGCTTTCGGCGAGAATCGCGTGATTTTTCGTCACTCCAGACGTCAGCTGAGTTGCCGCAATGGCAATTCCGATACTGCCGAAGACCTGCCTCGAGACATTGTACAATCCAGTCGCTGCAGTGACATCTGGCTTTGCGATCGTTGCAAGCGCTGCGGTGCTCAGCGCAACGAAGATCAGACTGAATCCAACACCCTGCATTACCTGTGGCCAGAATATGTCCCAATACCCGATCTGACTCGTTAGATGCGAGAGCAGGAAAAACGAAATTCCGGTCACAGCGAGCCCTGACCCAACGAGAAGGCGCGGACCAAGCCGGTTATAAAACCGTCCGCCGATTGGCATGATGACTGCCATCGCGAGACTCCGGGGCATCATCGCCACACCCGACTTGAGCGCGGTGTACCCGAGAAGATTCTGCAGGAATAGCGGGAGAAGAAAGAGGCTCCCATTGAGCGCCATTCCAAGCACGCCGCCGAGTGCCGTCGCAGAGCTGAACGACACGTTGCGGAGAATGCGCAGGTCGACCGCCGGTCTCTCGGTCGTGAGCTCGCGCCAGATGAAGAATGCGAGTCCTGAAACTGCAATCGCGGCCAGCCGGATCACGTAACCCGATTGAAACCAATCGTTGCGCTCGCCCGATTCGAGCATCAGCTGCAGCGACCCCAATCCAAGAATCATCAAGCCGAGGCCGAGCCAGTCGATCTGGCCCTTGCGCCGAATGAGGTACGTCGGATCCTCGACGAACCGGCTGACAAGAATCAGGTTGATGATTCCAATCGGCACATTGATGTAGAAAATCCACGGCCATGAGTATTGGTCGGTAAGCCATCCGCCGAGTGTTGGACCGAATGCCGGCGCAAGCACGACGCCGAGGCCGAAGATGCCCATCGCAGTGCCTTGCTCTTCCGGCGGGAAGGTCTCGCGCAAAATCGCTTGCGAGACAGTGAGCAGCACGCCTCCGCCAATGCCCTGCAGAGCTCTGAAGAAAACCATCATCGGGAGCGATCGAGCAAGCCCGCAGGCCATCGATGCAACCGTGAAAAGAATTACACTTGAGAGATAGAAATTCTTCCGGCCGAATCTCTCACTCAGCAGCGCAACGAGCGGCATGATGATCACGTTCGCCAGGATGTAGCCCGTGACGACCCACGTGATCTGCTCGATCGTTGCTCCAAGCGTGCCGCTCATGCTCGGCAGCGCAACGTTGACGATGCTCGAATCGAGAACGGCCATGATGGTACCGGTCATCACCGATCCGGCGATCAACCACTTATGAGCAGGCGCTCCTGTTTCGTTCGCCATCTCGCTCAAATCACCCGGTACTCACGTGGGCGGAGACTGACATTCCAGGGCGCAGAGGCCGGCCATCGCCGCAATCTTTCGCGATCGCGATCCTGACTGGTATCCGCTGGACTACTTTCGTGAAGTTGCCGGTCGCGTTCTCCGGTGGGAGAAGCGAGAACTTCGATCCGGTAGCGCCGCTGATGCTCTGAATTTTCCCGGTCGCGATACATCCCGAGTACGCATCGACAGCGATGTCGACGGTCTGTCCAACTTTCATCCGGGCAAGCTGCGTCTCCTTGAAGTTCGCGGTCACCCACGCGCCTGTATCGGCGACGATCGACATGACTTGTTGTGCCGGCTGAAGAAGCTGTCCTACTTCGACTGTCTTTCGTGATACGGTTCCACTCGCAGGCGCAATCATTTTTGTATAAGAGAGCTGCAGCGCAGCATTGGATTTCATCGCATCCGCAGCCTGAAGGCGCGCCTCGGCCAGACGCGTGCCTGCCTGCGCCCCTGATACGGTTCCACCGGCTGCGGAAGCCTGGCGCTCTGCGGCGGATACCGCTGCGTCAGCGACTGACGCCGACGCGCGAGCAGCATCGAGCTGCTGCAGCGAGATGATCTGCTTCGCCGCCAGCTCCTGCATTCGTCTGAGATCGGCATGCGCGCGCGACGCATTCGCTCGAGCGAGCGAGACCTGTGCTTCGAGTGCGCCGCGCTGTCCCGATGCCGTCTGCACCTGCGCCTCCGCCTGACCGTCGCCGCCTGCGGCTGCACGTGCGGCCGAATAGTCGGCGTTGGCTTGCGACAGGCGCACAGCCAGCTCCGAACTATCGAGCTGAACGAGAACCTGACCCTCGGTGACGCGGTCGTTCTCGCTCACACCCACTTTCTGCACGTAGCCGCCGACTTTCGCCACAACCGGGACGATGTGGCCGTCGATTGCCGCATCGTCGGTCGATTCATGCCCGCGGGCGTAGAGATATTTCTGCGTTCCCCATACAAGCGCCAGCAGGATGACAAGGCCGCCGATTCCCAATGTCAGTTTGCTCCGCATGCTTCTTGGCTTCGATTCGGTCGTTTCAACCGCCTGGATGCGGGCTTTGCTGATTGCTTCGCGTTCTGCTGTCGTTGCCATGATCTTGTTCTGAGTGATTTACGATTATTGCGATACGTACGCGTTCACGGAAGCTCTGTGGCAGTTCCTTCAGCACGGGCCAGATCGACTCTCGCCGACTGATACGCCGCCAGGGCGTCGATCTCGAGATTCCGCGCACCGTTGAGGGAGAGCGAGGCCGCTACCACATCGGCATTGCTTGCAACTCCCGCGCGAAAGCGGTCCTGCGCCTGCGAATACTCCTGCTGAGCGAGTGCCAGCCGTTCGCGGGCCGCGACGACCTGGTCTCGCGCCGTGGCGAGATTCAAAATCGCGGACCGGACCTCGACTGAAACCTGCCGCTCGAGATCCCTTTTTCTCAGCTCGAGCCCGGCATTGACTGCGTCCTGCTCGGACAACTTTCCGGATCTCCGGAATCCGTCGAACACCGGTATAGAAAGCTCGACTCCCCATATGTACGTGTTGAGAAAATGAGAGCCGTTCTTCCCGATCGCGCCGTCATCCGCAAAAAGCCCGAGGCTCGGCAGACGCTCCGCGCGAATTGCCCGCGAGCCTTGACGGCCAACGTCGATCTGTCGAGAAGCGGCGGCGATGTCCGCTCGTTTGCTCAGTGCGAGCGCGATCGCTGCTGCCTCATCCGGAACGTCACGACCGAGCTCAACGCGCTGAAGCGGAGTTGCGATCGCGATATTCGCATCGAGTGGCGCGCCAATCTCGCGAATGAGCTCGAGTCTGGATCGAGACTGTTCACCTCGCGCGGAGATCAGCTGCGCGTGAATTCCCGATAGCTGAGACTGCGCTCGCGTCACGTCGAGTCCAACCCCTACCCCGGCGTGAAGCTGGTCGCGGGCGATCGAAAGCAGCGTATCGGCGAGAACCGAGTCCGCTGCGCGAGCAGTGACGAGTGCATCTGCGCGGGCAACCCTGAGATATGCGACGGCCGCGGCCGCCGCTGCCTGATCCCCCGCTGCACGAGCCTCTGCCTCGCTTGCACGAACACCCGCTCTTGCTGTCGAAAGTCGTTCGCGCGCGGCGAAATCGATGACGGGTGCTGCCACTTTTGCGCGGACATCCAGCGTTTTTACCGGTCCGATGACTTGACCACTCGGATCGAGCAGTGGCTTCTCGCCTGGCGCGGCCGGGAAATCAAAACCGAACGTAGCCGAATTCAGCGTGTGCCCGCTCTCGAACGCCGACGTGCTCAACGATGGCAGCAGGTCTGCGCGACGTTCCGTAACACGCGCCTCAGCCTCTCGCGTACGAAGCTCGGCGGCAATTGCGGGAGCGCTCTGTCGGGCAGCGAGACGCGCGGCATCGCCGAGGGTAAGGATCAACGGGGAAGTCTGTGCGCCCGCCGCGAACGGAAACATCAGCGACGCGACCGTCGCGTTGACAAAAACAAAACGGCGCATCAGCGGCGCCTCCTGAGCTGGCAGCGCTGAAGTGCCGCGGTTAAAACCTCTCTCACCGATTCATACTCTGTCTTGAAGTTCTTCATGCGCGCACGGATGACGGGCGATACGTCGAGCCCTTCAATGGCCTCGTCCACGATCGCGTGAACCCGCTGCCATCTGGCAAGTCTCTGTTCCATCGTCCGAACGAACAGGTCGGAAACTGAACGGTAGTAGTCGCGGCGGTCGCCCTGATGACTGACCCGCTCGATGAGGCCTCTCTGCTCGAGCAGCCGCGTGTTGACGCTGGCGCTTGCTTTGCTGGCGCCGATCGAGAGAGCGATTCCGTCCAGTGAAAGCGCCTGCTCGCTGAGCAGAAGGAGCGCGAATATTCTTCCTGCAATTCTGGGGAGTCCATCTGTTTCCATGGCGACGGCAAGCCGCTCGACGAATTCGTCGAGCGCCGCCGAGGTCCTGGAATCCGGCTTGCGCCGGGCGATTGCTGGTCGAAGAACGGGCATCTATTTCGTTTGTTTAGTATATATTGAACGATCAATATGCCGACTCCAGCGACGACATGCAATGGCCGGGCGCTGCCGCTTCACGCAGGGGGCGCGACACTGCATATTGTGCCCCATATTCGAGCGCCCATTGAGTATCACGGGGATTGCGCGAAGTGAATTCCGTTTTGATAATAAGCCGGGTGTGCTGCGCAGCGCCTCCGGATACCATATGGAGTTAATGATGACGGCAATCGACGGCGTCGTTTCGAGTTTCGACAAACGCTATCAGGAGTTCTTCGGACCGAAGGGCGGACCCGCGATCGGGCTGCGAGGACCAGATGGTGGCCAGCACGTCCTCGGCACCGGCGAACCGGTTTTCACGCTGGTGGCAAAAGACCAGCGCTGCATGAACGCTCTTGCGACTCTCGACCGGCTCGTGATCGCCGAGTCGTACATGTCGGGCGGGCTCGATGTGGAGGGCGACTTCGAGTCGGTGATGACGCACAGGAATTTCTTTGTCGACCGTCACCCGTTGATAACGGCGTGGCATATGTACTGGCCGAAAGTGCGGGGACAGGTCGAGACAGACACAAGGCACATCTCGCATCACTATGACATCGAGCCCGAATTCTTCCTTTCGTGGCTCGACACGCGCCATCGCTGCTATTCGCAGGGCGTCTACGAGTGCGACGATGAGCCACTCGAGGACGCCATCACGCGCAAGATCGATTTCGCCTTGACGTCAGTTGAAGCGAAACCAGGTGACAGGGTGCTCGACGTAGGTGGCGGGTGGGGCGCGTTCACCGAATTCGCGGGAAAGAAAGGCGTTCGCGTGACATCGCTGACAATTTCCAGAGAGTCGGAAAAATTCATCAACGACATCATCGCGAAGGAAAATCTTCCTTGCGAAGTCAGGTTTCAGCATCTGCACGAGCACAAGCCGGCCGAGCTGTACGATGCAATCGTCATACTCGGCGTAACTGAACATCTGCCGGACTACGACGCGTCGCTGGCGATCTACAAGTCGCTGCTCAAGCCCGGCGGCAAGGTTTATCTCGACGCGTGCGCCAAACGGCAGAAGTATGACATCTCGAGCTTTCTTCGTAAGCACATTTATCCGGGCAACGGATCGCCGATGTGTCTGCACGACTACCTGCGCGCGGTTGCAGAGTCGCCCTTCCAGGTTGAAGTGGTGCACGACGACAGGCATAGCTATGCGCTCACCGCGAAAGCGTGGGCTGAGCGTTTCGATGCGGCGAAGGATGAGATAGTGCGGCGGTGGGGACTGTCACACTTCAGGAAGTTTCGCGTTTACCTGTGGGGCACGTACAACAGCCTGAAGAGGGATGATGTGCAGGCTTACCGTGTTGTCCTGCAGTTGCCCCAGACGGAGTATTCTTCGTAGGATTACACCCTGGCCAGTCCGGAGTTTTCAGCGGACGGTCATTGAGTGATCGTGCGAAGCGGCTGGCCACGTCGATTGAAGACTCCGCCAGCGGGCGTAGAACAGGATCGTACGGACAAACTGGAAAGTCGCGCGCGTAAGCGGCAATTTCACGGGGATTGGTAACCAGCACTCCCGCATCCGTGGCCTCTACATGAAACGTATCGCCATTTCGCTGTGTCTTGTCGCAGCAGCGCATCCCGCACAAGCCCAGTCGACAACCGAAACCGTCACCGGCCGCGCGATCTCGTTCGATTCCACAAAATTCCGCGCGCTCAGGTACAGAATGATCGGTCCCGCGAGAGGCGGGCGCGTCACGACGGTGACCGGGGTGCCGCAACAGCCACGCACTTTCTACATGGGCTCGACTGGCGGCGGCGTCTGGAAGACAACCGATGCGGGCGCATCATGGAAAAACATTTCCGACGGTTTTTTCGAGTCCGCATCGATGGGATCGATCGACGTCGCAGACTCCGACCCCAACATCATTTACGCAGGCACCGGATCGGACGCGATTCGAAGCAACGTATCCATTGGCAAGGGCATCTACAAATCGACTGACGCCGGAAAGACCTGGTCTCATATCGGGCTGCGCGACGCGGGACAGATCGGCTCCGTCAACATTCACCCGTCGAATCCCGACATCGTGTTCGCTGCGGTCATGGGCAACCCCTTCAAACCGACTCCCGACCGCGGCGTCTACAGAACTAAAGATGGAGGAAAGAGCTGGGAGAAAGTCCTGTTCATCTCAGACTCTACCGGGGCCGTGGACATCGAACTTCAGCCCGGCAACCCGAGCGTCATCTACGCTGCGATGTGGCGCGCGGAGCGAAAGCCGTGGACGATCATCAGCGGTGCGCATGAGGGCGGTGTGTACCGAAGCACGAACGGCGGCGACACATGGACGAAGCTGACCAACGGTCTTCCTTCAGGACTCTTCGGCAAGTCGGACTTTGCCGTATCGGCCGCAAAGCCGGACAGACTCTACGTGCTGATAGAGGCCAGTCCGGGTGGAGGGCTCTATCGGTCGGACGACGCGGGACAGTCGTTCGTTGCCGTCGATACGACAACCCGGGGGATCATCGCGAGGCCTTTTTACTACACGAACCTCGACGCCGACCCGAGCAACGCGGACATCGTCTATTCCGGCACTGAGGGTTTTTACAGGAGCACGAACGGCGGTAAGTCCTGGTCAACGGTAGAGACCCCGCATGGAGACAATCACGATCTGTGGATCAACCCGCAGAATTCGCAAATCATGATTCAGTCCAACGATGGAGGCGCCAATGTCACCATGGACGGAGGCCTTTCATGGTCCAGTCAATACAATCAGCCAACGGCGGAGATCTATCAGGTCTACGTGGACAATCAGTTTCCGTATCGAGTTTACGGCGCGCAGCAGGACAATACAACGCTGATCGTGCCGAGCCTGCCGGTGGCTTCTGGTTCGCCCGATGACCCGATTCAAACGTGGCGCACCGGTCCCGGATGCGAGACAGGTCCGATCATTCCTCACATCAACAATCCCGACACGGTGTACGGCGGGTGCAAGGGACAGTTCTCCCGCTTGTCGCTGAACACGGGCCAGGAAAAACAGTACTGGGTTGGCTCGCAATCACTTTATGGAAACCCGGGCAAGGATCTCATCTACCGGTTCCAGCGGGTATCCCCAATGGAAGTTTCGCCGCACGACGCACGCGTGGTGTATTACGGCTCTCAATACCTGCATCGAACGCGCGACGAAGGCGTGACGTGGGAAAAGATCTCCCCGGATCTCACGTGGAACCCGCCGCAATACCAGCAGCGCGCGTCGGGAGAGCCGATCACGATCGACGTTACGGGTGAAGAGACTTACAGCACCCTGTACGCAATCCGCGAATCGCCGCTGAAGGCAGGCTTGATCTGGACGGGCTCGAACGACGGTCCGTTTTACGTCACGCGTGACAACGGAGTTACGTGGAAGAACGTCACCCCCGCCCTTCAGCCGCGCGGATGCAGAGTCCAGAACATCGAGCCGTCACCCCACCGCAGGGCCTCTGCCTACTACGCCGTGCTCTGCTACCAGCTCGGCAACTTCAAGCCGTATATCTGGCGTACCGAGGACTACGGTGCATCGTGGAGCCTGCTCACGACGGGACTCAATGGGATCCCATCTGATTTTCCGACGCGTGTAGTGCGCGAGGATCCGGAGCGCGAAGGCCTGCTTTACGCCGGCACCGAGTTCGGGGCGTTCGTATCGTTCGACAACGGTTCAAACTGGAGCTCTCTGCAGCTCAACCTTCCTGTGACGCCAGTGACTGACATGAAAGTGCATCGGGGTGACCTCGTGTTGTCGACACAGGGCCGCGCGTTCTGGATCCTCGATGACCTTGCGCCGCTGCGCCAGATGTCAGCATCGGTTACTGCAGCCGACCATCTGATTGCTCCGCGAAACGCGTATCGCATGCGTTATGATCCCGGTTTCGGCGGCGCGGAGTCGAATCGAGAGTCGTGGTCCGACCCGCAGTATCCGCGGCCCGGCGCGATGATCGACTATTGGCTGGCCTCGAGCTCAGGTGCCGTCACGATCGACATCGTAGCGCCTGATGGATTGGTTGTGCGCTCGATGTCGAGCGATACGTCGACAACCGCGGGTCAGCGAGCACCCGACAGTGTAAATCCGCG
>JBBQYO010000123.1:0-8651 GCA_038208605.1 Gemmatimonadales bacterium
GGTTGCGACGACGGCTGGTGGAGCGACTCCGGCGGCGACGAAGACCGACACTGGATCTGCCGGCGGCGTCAACGGCCTCTTCACGAAAGACACATCGAAGAAAGCGACCGACTCGGCGAAGACTGACAGCGCGGCAGCGACCCCGACGTCCGGACAATTCTCGAAGCTGATTCAACAGGGCCAGATGCCTGGCGAATATTTCGTGTCGGAGACCGATGTCCCCACCATCGAGAGCTACCTGTCGCGTCCCGAAGTTCAGGCTGCGCTTCCTCCAGGCAAAGTCATTCGCTTTGGCAGCGATTCAGCGACGCTGGCCAATCGCAGCTACCGCTCCATGTACGTTCTCGATCAGCGCCCGATCATAACTGGCGAGTATCTCACCGGTGCGAAACCGAACACATCGCCGACCGAAGGCACGATCGTCGAGTTTCAATTCAGTAACGAAGGTGGACGCCGCTTCCGCAGCGAGACGTCGAAGCATTTGAAGGACTACATGGCGATCGTCCTGGACGACCGCGTGATGGGCCGCCCTCCGATCATCAACGGTGTCATCGGAAACCGCGGACAGATCACGATGGGCGGCAAGGATCTTCAGGCCGCGTCAGACCTCGCCCTCGTTCTTCGCGCAGGATCGCTCCCAGCTCCGCTGAAGATCGCGGAGGTCAGGAATATCGGCGCGAGCCTTGGCAAGGATTCGGTTCAGGCCGGAATCACGGCAGGTCTCATCGCGATCATGCTCGTCGTCGTGATCATGATCGGCTACTACAGATTTTCTGGAGTGCTCTCGATCATCGGCCTCACGCTTTACGTGCTGTTCACGCTTGCCGCACTCGCTGGCTTTGGCGCGGTGCTGACGCTGCCTGGTCTGGCCGGTTTCGTTCTGTCGATCGGTATTGCCGTGGACGCGAACGTGCTGATCTTCGAGCGTATACGCGAAGAGCTCGATCATGGAAAAACGGTGCGCACCGCCGTTGACGAAGGATTTCGTCACGCCATGAGCGCGATCATTGATTCCAACGTCTCTACCGCGCTGACGGCAGCAGTTCTCTACCAGTACGGTACTGGTCCGGTTCGCGGCTTTGCAGTAACACTCCTTGCCGGTATCGCCGCCTCGATGGTCACGTCGATCTTCGTTGTGCGCACTTTCTATATGATCTGGCTCAACCGCTCTGAGAGCGCACAGACACTGAGCATCTGATGCTTCGCATACTTCATGGCACCAACTATGACTTCATCCGCTGGTGGAAGTGGGCAGCGGGTCTCACCGCCGCCTTCATTCTGATAGGCCTTGGCTCTCTCGCGGTGAAGGGAGTCAACTACAGCATCGAATTCACCGGCGGCACCCTGATGCAGCTCCAGTTCGCTCGGCCGGTGGATGTGGGATCGCTCAGAGCTTCGCTCGATCAGGCCGGCATACGGGGCGCGGAAATCCAGCAGTTCGGCAACGCTCGGGAATACACCGTCCGGGCTCAGGGGGCAGAGCAGCGCGGCGCGGCGACGTCAGGGGCAGAATCTGTCTCCAGGCAGATCGGCAACGTCCTGACTCAGAAATACGGCGCAAGCCAGGTTCGCGTCGTTCGTACCGAGGCTGTCGGCCCCCGCGTCGGCGACGAGCTGCGGCGTGACGCGGTGCTCGCAATGCTTCTCTCTTTCTTCGTAACGACCGTGTACCTGGCGATCAGGTTCGAGTGGCGCTTTGGAGTTGCGGCGCTCATCGCTACCAGTCACGACGTTCTCACGACCCTCGCGTTCATCAAGCTGCTGCATCTGGAAGTATCGCTGACGGTCGTCGCCGGTATTCTCACAGTCATCGGGTATTCTCTCAACGACACGATCATCATCTTCGATCGCGTTCGCGAGAATCTGAGGAAGGGACGAAAGGAAAGCCTTTACGACACTCTCAACCGATCGATAAACGAGACGCTGCCACGATCCATCCTGACGCACGCAACTGCCTTTGCGGCGACGCTTGCGCTGTTGTTCTTTGCCGGTGAAGTGATCAGGCCGTTCGCGTGGGTGATGGCGTTCGGTATCTTTACCGGAACGTTCAGCTCCATCTACGTTGCAAGCCCGGTACTGCTCTGGATCGAACGCAAATGGCCGCGGAAGCTGGGAATATCGAAGGGTTCATCGACAGCCACGCGCACCTCGCCGACGAGGCGTTCGCCCGTGACCGCGGCGAGGTAATCGATCGCGCACGGAGCTCGGGAGCCGCAGCCATCGTCTGCATCGGCTCCGGAAGCGGCGCCGGGGATCCCCTCGGCGCCGCTCGTGCGTCCGGGGCTGTCGCGGCTGAGAATCCGGGGTTCGTGTGGTTTTCGGCCGGCGTTCATCCGCATGATGCGGACGGCTTCGATTCTTCGCGCGACATCGCCGGTATTCGCGAGCTGGCGGCGTCAGGCGCGGTTGCAATCGGCGAGTGCGGCCTCGACTACCATTACGACAATTCGCCCCGCACGGAGCAGCGCCGCGCATTTGCAGAGCAGCTTGCACTTGGCGCAGAGCTGAGTCTGCCTGTCATCGTGCATACGCGCGATGCGGAAGATGACACTCGCTCGATGATCGCCGAAGCTGCAGCGGGCGGTGTGATGGGCGTTCTTCACTGCTTCACCGGAAGTCATGAGCTCGCGGAGACGGCTGTTGCGGCAGGGTGGTATGTGTCGTTCAGCGGGATCGTGACGTTCCGGAAATGGGCGGACGACGATCTCATCCGGCTCCTACCACAAGACAGAATTCTCGCCGAGTCCGATTCACCCCATCTCGCTCCCGTTCCGAATCGGGGACAGAGAAACGAGCCGGCGTGGGTTGCACACACTGTCGCGAGAATTGCGGAGGCGCGCGGTGAAAACGCTTCGAGGATGGCGACGATCACCGCCGACAACACTCGCCGGCTGTTCATGCTGGCGTGAAGCGCTTGCAAGTGAGTAAGATTGCGCGGGTTCACATCTTTTGCATTAGCGAGGAATACCGTGGAGCACGTAAAGACTGACAAGGCGCCAGCGGCGATTGGTCCATATTCGCAGGGAATCATTGCCAACGGATTTTTCTTTTCTGCAGGACAGATTGCGCTCGACCCTGCGACCGGTCACATGGTCGACGGAGATATTTCGCGCCAGACCGAGCGAGTGATGGAGAATCTCGCTGCTGTTCTCGCGGCGGCGGGTCTTGGTTGGGGTGATGTCGTGCGCACGACGGTCTATCTTCACGACATGGCTCACTTTCCCACCGTCAACGAGATTTACGGTCGCGTGATCGGTGACGCACGCCCCGCACGATCGACGGTGCAGGTTACCGCGCTGCCGCGCGGGAGTCTCGTCGAGATCGATCTCATTGCGGCCACGAAATAGACATCACAACGGAGTTACAATGAACAGCACGTCAAAGACGCGCGAAGAACTCTTCCGTCTTACCGCGTTCGCAAGATGTGCTGGTTGAGCGTCCAAGATGGGTCCGGGTGACCTGTCAGAGGTGCTCGGTCCGCTCCCATCGTCGAAAGATCCCCGGCTGCTCGTAGGCCGCGAGACGTTCGACGATGCCGGCGTGTATCTGCTGTCTGACGACATTGCGCTCGTTCAGACAGTGGACTTCTTCGCGCCCATCGTCGACGACCCGTACGACTTCGGCCAGATCGCGGCGGCGAACGCACTATCAGATGTGTTCGCGATGGGGGGCCAGCCGGTGACCGCCCTCAATATCGTCGCGTTTCCGACAGGCGAGCTGCCGCTCAGCGTGCTAACGGATATTCTTCGCGGCGGTCAGGACAAGGTCCACGAAGCCGGTGCTCACATTGTCGGAGGTCACACGATCATCGACAGCGAGCTCAAGTATGGATTGTCTGTCACCGGCCGCGCTCATCCGGGATTTCTTCTCACCAATGCTTCAGCGAAACCGGGCGACAGGCTCGTCCTGACGAAGGCAATAGGAAACGGAATTCTCGCAACGGCATTGAATAAGGCGTCGGCCGGCGATGAGACGTTCAGGCAAATCATGACAGAGCGCGTCACGCTTTCCCTGAGGGAGGGAATGAAGGCGCTTAACGGTACCGCGAGTCGTGCCGCCCTCGCTGTTGGAGCAACATGCGCGACCGATGTCACCGGCTTCGGATTGCTCGGTCACGCGTCGCATATCGCGCGTGCGAGCAACGTCACAGTGAGAATTCACGCCGTCTCAGTGCCGTTGTTGCCGGGAAGCTCGGACGCATTTGCAGCAGGCGCATCGAGCGATGGTCTCAGGCGAAACGCCGAGTACCTGGAGCCGATGGTCGCGTGGAACGCGACATCCGACTTGTTGAAGGCGTTGCTGTGCGATCCTCAAACGTCAGGCGGGCTGCTCGTCGCCGTGCCTCCAGAGCGTGTCGCCAACTATCTTTCGAGAGTTGAAGGCTCTCTCGAGATCGGCGAAATACTGGAACAAGGCGAATTTGGGATTGTGGTTGACTGACAACGGGGGTGGATGGGGCCTGGTGGCTTCCCCAGTCTTCAAAACTGGTGTGACCCGGCTTGGCCGGGACTGGTGGGTTCGATTCCCACACTCTCCCGCCACGGCCGCGTTCTACGCGCTTCTCGTTTGCGGGCTTCTGGCGCTCCCAACCGCGTCGAGAGCGCAGAGGCCCGACACCACGAAGATCCGGCCGAAGGGACCCAGCGTGGTGATACGCGGACCCGAATCGGACAGTGCGGTGGCCGATACAGTAGCCTGGGTCAAGATCTCGCCACGCCGCGCTTTTCTCACGTCGCTGGTCGCGCCGGGATACATGCAGTTCAAATTCGACCGGCCGAAAGCCGCAACGATTTTTCTCGTCGCCGAAGCCGCAACTCTCGGTATGAGTGTAAAGTCGAAGCACGATCTGAACATTGCAAAGGCGGCGAAGCTCGACTCCGTTTTCACTCCCGTTTTAGACAATCTTGGCAAGCCTGTCATCGACTCGGCCACGGGAAAGCCCAGGACCACTGCAGCGCTCAGGAACAAGAACATCGCTGACCGCCTGACTGCGCGTCGCACCCATTTCGAAGACTGGATCGCGGCTCTGGTATTCAATCATCTATTTGCCGGCGCCGATGCATTCGTCGCCGCGAATCTCGCCGATTTCAACACGAACGTTCGCGTGACCTCGACAGGACGAAGCGTCGGAATTCTCGCCAGCGTCTCCTGGTGAACGATCGCTCCGCCCCGATCGGGGTTTTCGATTCGGGTATCGGCGGACTTACGGTTGTTCGTGAGCTGATCCGACAGCTCCCAAATGAAAGCATCATTTATTTTGGCGATACTGCCCGCGTCCCTTACGGACCCAAAAGTCCGGACACGGTTCTCAGATACAGCCGCGAGATCACTGGATTCCTGAAAGCGCAGGGAGTGAAAGCGATGGTCATCGCGTGCAACACCGCAACCGCCCACGCACTCGCCGCATTGCGCCAAGAAAATGACCTCCCAATCGTTGGCGTGATCGAGCCCGGTTCCCGCGCGGCAGCGAAGGCAACGACTGGCGGTCGCGTCGGTGTCATCGGCACGTACGGAACGATCAATTCGCGTGCGTATGAAAAAGCGATTGCCGGAATGTCGCCGGACGCGATGATCACGGCACTCGCATGCCCGCTGTTCGTGCCACTGGCAGAAGAAGGTTGGCTCGACACGCAGGCCACCGAGCTCATCGCGCAGGAGTATCTCTCTCCGATGGTCGTTGCCAACATCGACACGCTCGTCCTGGGTTGCACGCACTATCCGCTTCTCAAGCGCGTCATCGGCGCTACTGTCGGCCGCGACGTTCGCCTCATCGACAGCGCGGAAGAAACCGCCGCTGAAACTGCGTCTGTCCTTCGGAAGATGGGTCTCGCGCATGAAGAGACGCACGACGCCCGCTACCGCTTCATCGCGTCCGACGCGCCGGAACAGTTCCTACGCGTTGGCCAGCGGTTTCTCGGCGCCTCGATCGATCGAGTGGAGACAGTCACCCTCGGTTGAATCGTCGCGGGCACTCCGAAGCTCGACCTTTTCCTCGGTGATTTTCAGAAAGGTCGGAGCGTCGAGCCACGATCCCGCGTTTGCAAACACACCGCGACTTTCTGATTTCTCCAACGCGGCAACGTGTGAGTGTCCGTAAATCAACAGATCGATGTCGGGACGGGCACCTAGCTCCGCCATCGCGATCTGGCGGAGACCGCGGCCCTCGTCGCGTGCTCGATGCACTCTGCTCGCACCCGAGCTTCCATTCGCGAGCCAGCTGGCCCAGTCGGGATGAAGCGCGCGAAATGCGCGAATGGCGGTTGCATTCCGCATGATCGGACGGACAAGTCGATACCCGCGATCTTCTTTCTCACGCAGGCCGTCGCCGTGCTCGACTCGCGCGCGCCATCCGCCAAGATTTCCTTCCCACGCGCCGACGTGATATTCAACACCGATATCATCGCGCAGCACGTCGTCACCCCAGCAGTCGTGATTTCCAGCAATCCAGAGAATGGGCAAGCCGGCGTCGCGCAGATGCGCCAGTGCCGCGAGCGCGCGAAAGCTGTTTCTGGGAATGACCGATTTCCATTCGAACCAGAAGTCGAACAGATCTCCATTGATCAGCAGCGATCCCGCGCGACCTTCCAGCTCCCTCAGAAAACGAACGAGCGATCGCTCGATGTCCATCGGCGCCACACCGAGGTGAGCGTCGGAAATCACATAGCAGGGAGACGTGAGCACACGCCAATTGTAGCCACGCGACAGGACAAAACAAACGGGCGGCCGCATTCGCGAACCCGTATCTTTTGCGCATGACCGACCGAACGCGACAGCCGGCCACGAGTGAGATCGAATTTCTCGTTCGTTATTCCGAGACAGACAAGATGCAGGTTGTGTATCATGCCAACTACCTTGTCTGGTGCGAGATGGGTCGCACCGATCTGATAAAGCAGCTCGGATCTTCGTACGCCGAGCTCGAGGCGCAGGGCGTCATGCTCGCGGTCATCGACTTGAGTGTGCGCTACCATCAATCGGCGAAATACGACGACAAGATCAAGGTCACGACGATCATTACGGACGTGCGTTCTCGAACCGTGACTTTCGAATACCGAATCGAGAACGCGGTCACTCGAGCACGACTGGCATCCGCGAAAACCACACTTGCATCGCTCAACGCAGAGGGAAAATTAATTGCACTTCCGGCTCATCTTCGTCAGGCAATTGAACTTGCAGTCGGTTAGCCCCGCCGTCGCGGTTCTCGCGCTCGCAGCAACGACTGCCATCGCAAGCGCACAGCCTGTCCGCTCTCCAAGCTCTGCGGAGGTTCGCACGTACGCGAGGCTCATGGCGATGACTGATGCAAGGACATTCAATCCCGGGCTCATCGACAGCGCACTTGCGTCGGCATGGGCACCGCTCCGAGCCGCAGCCGCACTCGGAGTCGGGCAGGTCGGACCGGTGCACGGAATCTCCGGCGCGCCGTTGCTCAAGTCCCTTCTCGCAGATCGCGATCTTACCGTCGCTTCAAACGCGGCGTATGCGCTCGGCCTGCTGCGTGATTCGTTGGCGATCCCTGCCTTGTCTGCCGCCCTTAACGGAAATCCGAAGGTTGCCCGCGAGGCTGCCTGGGCTCTTGGTGAAATTGGCGCACCGGCGCGCGGAGCGATCGTTATCGGTCTCGCGACTCCCGGCAGTGACGAAGCGCGCATGATTCAGCTTCTGTTCGCCGCCGCGAAACTTCGGCCGGTTCCTGTTGCGGAGCTGAGACGTTACCTCGCGATGTCTGCGCGTCCGTCGGTCATGTATGCGGCTACGTACGCGATTGCTCGAGTTCGGTCGCCCGCTGGAGTCCGCGATCTGATCGCACTGGCGACCAACCCTTCGTTCGTTTCGCTTTCGGCGAGCGAAGCAAAAGCCGGCATCGGAGCGCCAACTTCCTTGTCGCCGAGCGTCAATCGAACCGCAGATGCGTATGTGCTCGAAAGAGCGGGGAGACAGCGAGCCAGGGCCGACATTGCCCGCGGTCTCGCGAAGCAGGCTGCCGGCGATTCGCTCGGCGATGCTGCAGTCGCGGTTCTTCTTCGTCTCGCCAGCGATCCCCATCCACACGTCCGCATCAATGCAGTTCGGTCGCTTGCGACATATGGCATCAGGGGCCGTGCGCCAGTCGTTGCCGCAACACGCGATGCTGATGCGAACGTAAGGATCGCCGCGGCGCAATCGCTCGGTACTGCGCTCGACTCGACGCTCGCTGCCTGGCAGCCGCTGTGGCAGTCGGACACCAGCGAGATGTATCGAGCGAGCCTGCTCGCTTCGGCGACGCACGCTGGTGTAAAGATGCCTGAGCTCGATCAGTGGATGACGAATAGCGACTGGCACTATCGCGCTGCTGCTCTGACTGCTGCCGGCGGCGCGGTCGATACTGCAATGGCGTCGCGGTCCGCCAGAGCAATGATTCACGATAGTGATGGAAGGGTCCGCGCCACCGCGTACGGAATTATCGCCGGGAACGACACGTCTGCATTCGCGCCGAGCGTTCACGAGGCGCTCATTTCGGGGCTCGCGGATCGCGACTTCTTCGTGCGCGCGACTGTGCTGGGCAATCTTGCGCAACACCCGCGCGCCGTCGACGTCCCACAGGTTCTCGCAAGCTATTCGCGTTCTCTTGCCGATTCCGCCAATGACGCTCGCATTGCCGGAATACAGTATCT
>JBBQYO010000124.1:0-8642 GCA_038208605.1 Gemmatimonadales bacterium
CAGGAGATTTTGCACGGGTAACGGTTCGTCAGGCACGCGCACGGGAAGCCGGCGTCAGGCGACGGGCAACGGGCGACGGCCCCTGGAGCTCAGGAGAACAAATCCCCAAACCACCCGTGAGCTGCCGCCTCACCTGCGGCAAGAACCACGGAATCCCCGGTCCGTTGCGGTACGTTGCCCGTTAACTGACGCGTGTTGCCCGTGCGCGTGCCGGTTGGTCGGCTCCCCGAGTTACTTCAGAGATTTTGCACGGGTAACGGTTCGTCGGGTACGCGCACGGGGAGCCGGCGTCGGGCGACGGGCGACGGCCCCCGGACCTCAGGAGAACAAATCCCCAAACCACCCATGAGCTGCCGCCTCACCTGCGGCAAGAACCACGGAATCCCCGGTCCGTTGCGGTACGTTGCCCGTTAACTGACGCGTGTTGCCCGTGCGCGTGCCGGTTGGTCGGCTCCCCGAGTTACTCCAGGAGATTTTGCACGGGTAACGGTTCGTCAGGCACGCGCACGGGAAGCCGGCGTCAGGCGACGGGCAACGGGCGACGGCCCCTGGAGCTCAGGAGAACAAATCCCCAAACCACCCGTGAGCTGCCGCCTCACCTGCCGTAAGAACCACGGAATCCCCAGCCCGGACGACTGCTTCCCGAAGAACCCGGGCATAGACCCGGCTCCAGCCCGGGTGATGCTTCTGCGACAGCCTCGAGAACTTTTCACCCAGAAAAGAGCCTCGAATCGTCCGGCACGGGGGCGTGAAGGAAACGATCTCCAGGAGAGCCTCGCCGACCTCTAACAGGGAGCCCGGCGTAACGAGATCCCAGTCGATCCCGGTAAGAGTCAGATTCTCGCCGGTCGTTCCGGTCCCAATGGGGTGTCCTTCCTGCTGGAGTGCCCGTATTCGTTCGACTGAAAAGAGGCACACCGCGCGGTCGGGTCCGCCATGGTACTTGAGATTTCGCTGACGGTCGCCGTCAACACCGAGCACCGTCACGATTGCTTCGCTGACAGGGAATTTCGGAACTCCGCCCGGCGAAGTATTGATCGAAAAAACAATCCCGCTTTCACTCATCCCGCCTTGCCTCGCCCGTGACGAGATGAATGGGTATTCCTCCGTTCGTCGTCCGAAAGACCTCGTGCAGATCTGCTTTCATTTGATCTTCGAGCTCTGAATCGGCGGATAGGAGTGCGATCCGGTATCCAGCCGCTCTCGACCTGAGAACCGTGCCGAGCTGAGCATAAAGATTTCTAAGCGACGACGACTCGCCCAACCGCATTCCGTAAGGCGGGTTGGTGACGATCCAACCGCCCCCGGCAGGATACTCTGCTGCGGAGAGGGATCGGGAATCAAACTCGATGTCGTTCGAGACGCCGGCGCGTTCGGCGTTGCTGCGCGCGGCCTCGATGGCTCCTTCATCCCGGTCCGATGCGATGATTCGCGCGGGGGATTTCGAGATGGCTTCGCCCTTTGCAGCATCGACTTCGGATTTCCAGACGTCGGCATCGTGCCGGGGCCAGTCTTCGAAGGCGAACTTGCGATTCAACCCGGGCGCCATTCGCCTGGCCATCATCGCTGCTTCGATGGCTATTGTTCCAGCTCCGCACATTGGATCGACAAGGGGAGACTTCGTGTCCCACCCGCTGCCAGTCAGCATTGCCGCAGCGATTGTCTCGCGAAGCGGAGCCCTCGCCACCGCTTGCCGGTAACCCCGGCGGTGAAGCAGATCTCCCGAGCTGTCTGCGCTGATCGAGCAGACGTCATCCACAATGCGCACGACAAAAAGCTGGGCGTCCAGTGGCTCCGCTGCATCAGTTTCATCGTCAGATTCGCCGTCTGTCACGACGTGCCTGGTTCCCCCCACCTTCGACTTTACCGCTGCAGCGAGTCGCTCCGCTACAGCATCCGAATGGTAGAGTCGTGATTTTCGGCAGGTCACGCGAAACCTCACCGCCTGTCCTTTTTTCACGAAGCGCTCCCACTCGACGTGCTTCGCTTTTCGCTCGAGCTCGTGAAAGCTCGACCCATGGAATTCGTCGAGGCGAGCCAGCACGCGGTTCGCGATACGAGAACAGAGATTCACCCGGCGCATGTCTTTCATTCCGCCCGTGAAACTCACTCCGCCGGCAGAAGATTCTCCGCGCTTTCCGGTGAGGCGAAGAATTTCCTCTTCGAGCATGGCCTCGAGACCAGGAGCGGTCATCGCAAAAAAACCACCGGGCTTTCTCGATGGTCGAGTTCTGGTTGTGCGCGAGTTCTCTGTCACACCGAAACGTAGGCAATGAGTGTCGCCGGGGAATAGATCATGCGAACGGTTCACTGTGATGAAGTATCCCAAAGCTGAAGTCCGCGAGATGCTGCGCGGGCGGTTCGGCCACGGTGATTTCAGGAAAGGTCAATGGGAGCCCATCAATGCGTTGCTCGAGGGACGCGATGCGCTCGTCGTGATGCCGACTGGGAGTGGAAAGTCTCTCATCTATCAACTGGCCGCGCTGACTCTTCCTGGGCTTACCGTCGTCGTAAGCCCGCTCATCGCGCTCATGAAGGACCAGAAGGACAAGCTGTCGGCACAGGGCGTCGATGCTGTCGCAATGCATTCGCATCTTTCGAGCGGAGAAGCCCGTGAAGCGCACCGGCAGATCACCGCAGGCGAAGGCGACATGCTCTATCTCACGCCCGAGCGGTTCAAGGATCGTGACTTTTTCGAGCGGCTTCTTGGACGGCACATCTCGCTCTTCGTAATCGACGAGGCACACTGTGTCAGCCAGTGGGGGCACGACTTTCGTCCGGATTATCTAAGCCTTGGATCGATTGCGAAGCGGCTCGGCCGTCCGCCAATCCTGGCTCTCACTGCGACCGCGACCCAGGAAGTTCAGGACGATATCGTCCGTCAGCTCGGCATGGTCGATCCTCACGTCACGATCACAGGGTTCGCGCGCCCCAATCTTCGTTTCGAGGTTCGGCGCACGGTCAATGACGGGTTGAAGGACACTATCGTCGAGCAGATCCTGAACGAAACTGAAGGCACGGGAGTGATCTATGTAGCGACGGTGAAAGAGGCCGGGCGATTGTATGATCAGCTCAAGGACCGGCATAACATCGGGTTGTATCATGGAAAGCGTTCTGCGGCAGATCGAAAACAGGTTCAGGAAGCTTTCATGACCGGCGGGTTGAAGGCGATCATCGCGACAAATGCCTTTGGCCTCGGTGTCGACAAGCAGGAGATTCGGTTCGTTGTGCACTATCACTTTCCTGGCTCGATCGAGTCGTACTACCAGGAGGCAGGGCGAGCGGGCCGCGATGGTAAGCCGGCGACATGTACGATGCTCTATCGTGTCGAGGACCGCCGGATCCAGTCCTATTTCCTTGGAGGTAAATATCCCGAGGTCGAGGAAGCCGCGAAGGTCGCGCTTGCTCTCGAGAAATATCCGCTCGAGACCCCGGTGGCGCTGAGCGATATCAGCGGGATCACTGAAGTTCCGCAACGGAAAGCGAAGATCGTGTTCGCGCTATTGAAGAGGCACGGCCTCGTGCGCGAGCATCGCGGAGGCAAATGGCAGCGTCTGCACGGGAATCTCACTTCGTGCGATCTCAGTCATGATCTGACCGACTACGAAGAGCGGCGCGCGAACGATCAGAGGAAGCTTCAGACGATCGTCGATTTCTGCCAGACGACACGGTGCAGGACGAAGTTCATCCTCGAGCACTTTGGAGAGGAAGTTTCAGAGACGTGGAGCTGCGGAAACTGCGATGCGTGCGATGCGCGCGTGGTCTGGGAATCGGGAGAATTCCGCATCGCTTAGGGCGAACACATTGCGGTTAGTCCGCGATTCGCAATACAGTCAAGCGACGAGCTTCGCATCGACGGTGATATCGACGTTCCCATGAAACGTCTTCGATACCGGGCATCCAGTTAGCGTCGCTTGAACGATCTCCTGAAACCTGGCGTCCTCGATTCCGGGAACCGCTGCGGAAACGGTGAGCGCCATCGTCGTGATCTTGAATCCACCTTCTGGCTGCGGACGAACTGTGCAGGCGGCCTGAGTTTCGACGTAAGTGGGCGGCGTTCCGTTTCCCTCTAGACCTCCTCCCAGAGCCATGCTGAAGCATGCAGCCTCGGCGGCGGCTAGCAGCTCCTCAGGATTGGATCCCAGGCCGTCCTCGAACCGCGAGCTGAAATTGTACTGCCCGCTGATCGCGCCGCTTTCTCCCTTGAAGGTTCCTTTCCCGCCCTTGAGACCGCCTTCCCATCGTGCACTCGATTTCCGCGTGGGCATTTCGTAATCCTTTATGTAATTGAAGTGAGACGTCCGCTCCGATACGGAGCTCGCGTCACCAGTCAGGGAGAGAGATTCGTGCCAGCTCATCTCCAAAAACACCTTGCCCGGTATTTGTTTAACTAGTTAATTAAAACTATGACCATGAAAAAGGCGCCCGCCCCAAAACGAGACGGCGAAACCGAACAACGAATACTCGAAGCCTCCAAAGCCGTATTCATTCGCAGCGGAACCGCCGGCGCACGCATGCAGGAGATCGCCGAGGAAGCAGGAGTCAATCAGGCGCTCCTCCACTACTACTTCCGGACAAAAGACAAGCTCAGCGACGCCGTCTTCCGCGAAACAGCCGGCCGCATGTTCCCCGCTCTCATCCAGCTCGTTGGGTCCGACCTTTCCATCTACGAAAAAATCGACCGTATCGTCGACACATACCTGACCACGATGTCGCGCACGCCATTTCTCCCCGGCTACATCATCTCCGAGCTACACCACCACCCCCAGCGAATTCCCCAGCTCCTCGGCGAAGTCGCCGGCGGAGACATCTTCACGCTGACCCGCCCCGCCTTTGAGAAACTGGAGAAACAGCTTGCCGCCGAGGCGCGGGCGGGACGGATGCGGCGGATCAGCGCCGCACAGTTCTTTGTGAACCTGCTTTCACTCTGTGTCTTTCCCTTCGCAGCCCGACCGATGCTCCGTGCCGCACTCGGCTTCGACGATGATGACTTCGCGAAATTCATCGAGCAGCGACGCAAGGAGCTTCCGATCTACATACGGAGCGCCATCGCACCATGATCCGACAACTCATCTTCATCACTTCATTTGCGATTGCGCTTGCCAACGCGCTTGAAGCGCAGGCTGTGCCGGACTCGCTTCATCTGCCGACACTGCGTGCGGCAGCACTCGGTCAGGACCCGCGCGCTGCGCAGCTCGACGTGCGCACGCGTACGACTCGTCTTCAGCTCGTGTATAACGCTGAAGACGGCGCCCTGGCGGGAGTCACCAACTCTTATGCCCAGCAAATAATCGCGTCCTATGCACGAGAGCTGGGCGCGAACCTCGTCCCGATCGTTGCATCGTCTCCTCGAATCGAGATTCGGAGCCGGGGTTGGTACAACCAGGATCTCGATTACAAGGATTACATGATTCCCGGCATTCTGGTGCAGCTTCTGACCCTCGTTGGCACTCTGTTGACGGCAATGAACATCGTCCGCGAGAAAGAGCTGGGTACGCTCGACCAGCTGAACGTCACGCCCGTTCCGCGCAGCGCGTTCATCGCAGCCAAGCTCATTCCGTTATGGACGATCGCACTTCTCGAGCTTGCTTTGGGGGTTGATCGTTGCGCGCTGGTTGTTTGATGTGCCGATGAGGGGCAGTCTGGTTCTCGTTTTCTTTGCCGCATGCATCTACCTGATCGTCGCGCTGGGAATCGGACTGTACATCTCGACCGCAGTTCAGACACAGCAGCAGGCGATGTTCATCTCCTTCTTCATGATCCTGATCTATTTGTTGATGAGCGGGCTCTTCACTCCGATCCGTTCGATGCCACGCTGGGCGCAATGGATGGCGGAAGTGAATCCGGTTAAGCATTTCATCGAGATCATGAGGGCCGTGCTGCTGAAGGGAGCGGGGCTGGCCGACATAATGCGGCCGCTTTCGATCCTCGCCGTGTCGGGTGTCCTCGTCTTGACTCTCGCAATCCGTCAATACGCGAAGACGTCGGAGTAGCCGCTTAGATTTCGCAGCATGACGGATTCGGCATCATCTGCACTTCCTCCATCGATCGATCGCGTCCTCCGGCAGTTCCGGTCGATGGCCCGCGAAGAGAAGATGCAGGCGCTCGTCTCGTATTCGAAAAAACTGGCGCCCTTCCCGGAGCGTTTCAACGACATCGACCGCGCAGAGTTTACCGTCCCGGAGTGTCAGACGCGTGTCGACATCGTACCGGAGCTCGTCGACGGAAAACTGTTCTTCCACGCCGATCTCAATGCCCGTCAATCGCCGACGATCGCGGCTGTTCTGGCGATTATCTTCGGTGCGGTGAACGGACAGCCTCCTTCCGCGACTCTCGCCATACCCGGCGACTTTGTGCGCACTCTGATGGAAAGCATCGGACTCGGTGCACGCGAATCCGGACTCAATGCAATGCTCAATCGATTGAAGCGCTACGCAGCGCAGGCACAGCAGACGACCACGTCACGGACTCAGGAAGGCGCGGAGATCGTCACCCCGCTATCATAACGGAACTCAAATCGGAGCACCCATGGCAGATCAGGACTATAAATCGCACCGCCAGTACGTGCCAATGTTTCATTTTTTCGTCGCTCCTATCCTCCTCATTAATGTCGGCGTGGCGATCGCCAGACTCATCAACAACCAGACGACCGCCCAGGCGTGGAATGCTGTGGTCGCGATCGCGCTTGGCTTGCTTCCGTTCGCCGCGCGCGGCATGGCACTCAAGGCGCAGGATCGAGTAATTCGCCTCGAGGAGCGGCAGCGGCTTGCGTCGCTGATGCCGTCCGAGCATCACGACAAGATCAGGGACCTGACGCCGGGCCAGCTCGTCGCGTTGCGGTTCGCGTCGGACGAAGAAGCGCCCGATCTCGCGCAGCGCACCATGACCGGTGAATTCAAGTCACAGAACGACATCAAGAAAGCGGTGAGGAACTGGCGAGCCGACACGCATCGCGTGTAGTTACTCGCCCATCGCCTTGATGATCACGCGCTTGGACCGCTGGCCGTCCCACTCACCGTAGAACACTCGCTGCCACGGTCCGAAATCCAGCTTCCCTTTCGTAACGGGCACGATCACTTCGTGCCCGATTGTAATCGATCGAAGATGTGCGGCCGCGTTGTCTTCTCCCGTTCCGGTATTGTGCCGGTAGTCGTCCGGCGACCATGGGGCGACACGGGTCTCGAGCCATTCGAGAATGTCCTTCCACAATCCGGGCTCGTGATCGTTCACGAACACTGACGCCGAGATGTGCATCGCCGAGACGAGGACGAAGCCCTCGGTGATGCCGGCATTCGCGCGGCATGCTTCCACGCTTTCGGTTATGTCGATGATCTCCTGACGCTTCTTCGTATTGAAGGTCAGGTATTCCGTGTGCGTCTTCACACTCTACGCACTCGCCGACATGAGCGATAAGTGCCACGAATCCGCGGCGCGCGAACGGAAGCGTGAGCGCCATTCTCCAAGACTCGTCACCGAGAGGTCGAACACTTCTGTGTCCTTGTCGATCTCGCCGGTTTCGCTCAACCGGGAGAATTCGTCGCGCGTTACTGCACGGATTTTACCATCCCGTCCGCGATAGTAGACCATGCCGCTGGTGACGAGCTGGCCGCCTGCTTTGCTTTCGAGGGCTTTCAACGTGCGAAACAGTCCATCGATCGAGCAGCCTGACGCACCCTCGCGTTCCTGGTCGACTGCAATCGTGAGAAAGCGGTTGTCGGCCCAGTCACGCGCCGAGTGAAGCGGAACTCCATGCGCTTTCCAGCCGTCGAGAAATGAGTCGACTTCGCGCAGCATCGCTTCCGAGTCCTTCTGGCCTACCGCGGGCTCCGATCCATAAACCCAGACACGTGCCGAGTCGGGCAGAGAGTCAAATGTCGAAATTGGCATGTCTTAACGTTAATGAAAAAGAGACACGGAGGCTTACTCGACCTCGAGAATTCTCCACATGTACCACGAAGCAATCGTCCGATACGGCGCCCACTTCGCACCGCGCGATACAACCTGCTGCGGGGTGGGAAGCTTCCTCAGTCGATAGGCTTTCTGAATTCCCTTCTGAACTCCAAGATCCAGATCAGGCAGCACATCCGGACGGCCAAGGCGAAACATCAGGAACATCTGCGCACTCCATTTCCCGATTCCTTTCACCTGCGTCAACGCAGTGATGATCTCTTCATCGGTAAGCTCGTGAAGTGAGTCGATCGGCAGCGAACCGTCGAGTACATGCTCGGCCAGATTTCGCACGTAGCTCGCTTTCTGATTCGATAGTCCCGCCGCTCTCAGAGCTTCGTGCGAGGTCACAACTATTTTCCCGGGAGCTTCTGATCCATCACCGATCAGCGTCAGCACTCTGCCATGTATCGTCGCGGCCGCTTTAACAGACAGTTGCTGATAGACGATCGACCTCACAAGCGCATCGAAGTGCGTCCACTCGGCCCTCGGCACAAGGGTACACTTGCCGACACGGTCGATCACGTCAGCCATTACTGGATCGATTTTCTTCAGATGTACGATCGCCTTGCGATGCGGTGATACCGGACTCACCTATCTTCCACCAGCATTCAGGGTCAATCCCGGTGAAGTCGAAGTGCGAACGAACGTGATCGTGTCGTAGTCCGATATGACGCTGAATGTCCCGCGAAGTT
>JBBQYO010000125.1:0-8635 GCA_038208605.1 Gemmatimonadales bacterium
CATCGGTCGCGCCGCCCTTGCTCAGATAGAGTTGATCGCGCAACAACGACAGGCTTCCGTAGAGGTTCAGGCTGAACCCCTTGAACAGCCGCGCATTGACCGTGTTGAACAACACTAGCCGCCGTTTGCTGAAGTCGTCGAGGTAGTTCGCGCCTTCGATCGACCCCGACACCGAACCCCACGGCTGCGTTGTGCTGATCGATGCGGT
Source organism: Gemmatimonadales bacterium (assembly GCA_038208605.1). Lineage (GTDB taxonomy): Bacteria > Gemmatimonadota > Gemmatimonadetes > Gemmatimonadales > Gemmatimonadaceae > UBA4720. Next base: position 209 of record JBBQYO010000125.1, read on the forward strand.
CAGCGACTGATCCGGCCGCACCTCGGAGAGCTTGTCGAAGATTGTCGTATCACGATAGCGATACGAATTGACCCCGAGAGAATACACGAAACTCAACTGCTTTCGAGTGCTCTGCGAGTATGGGAAGATGTCATACTCGACGGCCGGCGCAAACCGCATCGATCGCCGCATGTTGAGAAAAGTTGATGACGACACCGACGCGCGCTCCCCGGCCGAGAGGTGATCGGTCAGGCTCTTGACGGCGAGGTGACTGAATGCGTTTGACCGCGAATAACTCGAGAACTCGTCGCCTCCGGAGAATGTGAACTTGCTCTCGGAGTAGTTGAAGCTCACAGAGTTGTTGAGCTTCCAATCCTTCGTCACGCGATTCGCGGAGAACGATCCATTCAGATTCGCAAAGCGCTGCGAGCTCTCGCCGTTGAAATTTCCGCTTGCGCGCGTTTTGAAGACCCAGAAGTTCCACCGGTCCCGCTCCGGCGGTTTCGCGGTGGGCGACGACGCGGCGGGCGCTGCAAACGAGATCTGAAGCAGATCGGCTGCCGGTGTCCGCGCGATGAATCTCACCAATCCCAGCTTCAGTGTTCGGGCAACTCCTTTTCGCCTGTCGTCAAGCGTCGACGACTGCGGGGATATGTACTTGAGCGTGTCGGAAACGCCAGCAAACTCGCGAAGCCCGATGAAGTTGAACGTATGCTCCGTTCCACCACTTCCCGTCGGTTGAGTCGTAACCAGAACGTGGAGCGACGCATCGGTTCGGTCACGGACATAGTCCACATACGGTATCTCGGTACGCAGATAGTCGAAGTCGCAACCGGATGCGTTGCAATCCAGAAAAACACGAACCCGTCCCGATGCAGCCGACTTCTGCGCGAACACCGTGTCTCCCGGAACGAGAGCCGCCAGAAGAAATACGAATACCGCCGACAGGATTCTCATCAGAAGAAAACTCGTGGTGATCGGTGAAGGAGCGACGGCGAACATATGCTCTTGAACTCATTGGGCAACAGTTACGTTTTCATTAATTCGCGTGACCGCCCGTGTTGCGACGAATTCCCGTCGAGGTAGGTTTACGCGTGAGACACTTTCTTGGCCTGTTCGGTTTCTTCCTCGCGACAGGTGCCTTGGCGCAGACTCCTGCCGCTCGATCACCTGAGGTCACGGTTCTCGCGCCGGACGCGGTGTTTGACGGAACGAATCTCGTTTCGCACCGCGGATGGATTGTAGTCGTCAACGGCAATTCGATCGAGTATGCGGGGCCCCAATCATCAGCATCGATTCCGGCCGGAGCTCGCCGGCTCGTCATGCCGGGAATGACTCTGCTTCCAGGACTGATCGACGCGCACGTCCATTTTTTCCTGCATCCTTACAACGAAACACCGTGGAACGTGCAGGTGCTCGAAGAGCCGCTCTCGCTTCGCGTTGCACGCGCCACCGTGCACGCGCGCAACACGCTTCTCGCCGGATTCACAACCGTTCGCGACCTTGGCACCGAAGGAGCGGGCTACGCAGATGCGGGACTCAAACAGGCGATCAACACCGGAATTATTCCCGGTCCGCGTTTACTCATATCGTCGAAGGCGATTGTCGCTACCGGCTCATATGCACCCTCGCGCACTGCCTACGCGTACGACACGCCACTCGGCGCCGAGGAAGCCGACGGTCCGAATCTCGTTCACGCAGTTCGCGATCAGATCGGACACGGCGCAGACTGGGTAAAACTTTACGGCGATTACCGCTGGGGACCGAACGGCGAAGCGTTGCCCACATTCTCAGCGGAAGAAATGAAACTTGCGGCGGCAACGGCGCACTCATCAGGACGTGAGATGGCAGTGCATGCCGCCACACCAGAAGGAATGATGCGCGCGATTGCAGCGGGCGCGAAGACGATCGAGCATGGCGATGAAGGCACGCCGGAAGTTTTTCGGGCGATGGCCAGCGCCGGCGTTGCTTACTGTCCGACGCTCGCAGCGACCGAATCAGTTCAATCGTATCGGGGCTGGCATAAGGGCATCGGTCCAACGCCCGAGGCGGTCAATCGCAAGCATCGCGCATTCGCTGCCGCGCGCGAAGCTCACGTGATTTTCTGCAATGGCAGTGATGCCGGAGTTTTCGCTCACGGGAACAATGCGCTCGAGCTGGAGCTTCTTGCCGAGTACGGAATGCCGCCCGCCGAAGTTCTGCGTACCGCAACGTCGCAGACCGCCAGGGTGCTTGGCATGGACACGATGATCGGAAGAGTGGCCGCCGGCATGAGAGCCGACCTTGTCGCTGTCGCGGGCGACCCCACCGTAAACATTTCCACGGTAAGGCTCGTGCGGTTCGTTATGAAGGACGGAATCGTGTATCGGAGTGAGTTACCGTCCCGGTAACGTCGAAACCAAAACAGAGCTCACGAGCCTGAGCTCGCTGAGCCAAAGAGCAATGAGCCACAATATCATTCTCTTCAACTCATGGCTCCCCTGGCTCTCGGGCTCTGGCTCGAATGCTTTGGTGCAGTTGCAATTCGGAGATCCTCTCTGTTTCTCGGCCACCGCTTGAGCGTACTTTATAGCCAATGGCGCGGACTCGCAGCTGGAGCGAACTGACACTCGGATTGATTTGCGCGGCGGCAGTTGTCGCCCTCGCTGCGAGCATTCTGCTTTTCGCTCGTGTCGGCGCACTTCATGGTGACAAGAGCAAGCTCGTGGTTCTCACCGATCATGCGCCTGGAGTGCTTCCCGGAACCGAGGTGTGGCTCGCCGGACAACGAGTCGGGCAGGTAAGCGCGATCAAATTCAGGCCCGCTTCGACCGACACGTCCCGCCGTGTGGCAATCAATACCGAGATTCTTACGGACTTCCTCCCGCAGGTTCGCGAGGGCGCCCACGCGGACATCAGGCCGGGCGGAAATCTGATTGGAAGTCCCATCGTTTACATATCACCGGGGACCAGTAACACCCCGGCCGTGAAAGACGGCGACACCATCTCGACCCAGTCCGTCGGAGTGATCAAGGACGTGGGCGCCGGCGTCACGAAGCTGGTTTCTCGATTGACTGTCCTCGCCGACTCCGGCAGCAAGGCCCTCGCACTTCTCAACTCTGAAGCGGGAGCAGTCGGTGCGTTCACGCGCAATGGATTGCCGAGAATTGCCAGCGCCACCGGCATGATGTCGCGACTCATGAACCAGGCACGAAACGGCAACGGCAGCTCGGGAATGCTCATTCGCGGCGACTTCGGCATGCGGCTTCGCCGAGTGCTTTCCGCCAAGGATTCCCTCACGTATTTGATGAGCTCCGGCAACGGAAGCCTTGGCAGATTTCACCGCGATTCCACTCTCGCTCCGACGATTGCACGAATGCAGAGCGAAGTCGATTCCCTTCGCGGAATGATGGGAAGCCCGAACAGTAGCCTCGCCCGCGCCCGCACGGACACGGCGCTCAAGACGGAGCTGGCACGCGTCAAGGCACAGCTCGATTCATTGATGAAAGACGTCAAGAAACACCCGCTGAGATATTTGTAACGAATCCGGGACACGTCCCGTGCTTGACCGACTTTCCGGCTCCCGTTAGGTTCGCCTGTTAAGCGGCTTCGGCCGTCCCACCAACTTTTCATCAGTAAGAGCCGCCTCTCCGGCGACGTTGGCCACTCCCTGAAACAACCGGCGCGCGTCGCCGCATCTCCCCCCTCGAAGCACCAATCGCCAGCGAAGCGTTCATCGTGGATATTGCAGAACTAAAGCGCAAATCAGTCAGCGAGCTGCAGGACATGGCCGAGGGTCTCAAGATCCCCGACATGTCGGCTGCAGCGAAGCCTGAGCTGATCTTCCGGATCGAACAGAATCTTCTCGACTCGAACGTCGCGCTTCATGGTGAAGGGGTGCTCGAGATCCTGCCCGAAGGCTACGGTTTCCTCCGCAGCCAGGATTACAGCTACCTCGCCGGACCGGACGACATCTACGTTTCGCCTTCACAGATAAAGCGGTTTGGTCTGCTCACGGGTGATCTTGTGCGCGGCCAGGTTCGTCCTCCGAAAGCTTGGGAGCGCTACCTCGCGCTGCTCAAGGTCGAGAGCGTAAACGAGGGAGACCCGGACGCTGCGAAGACTCGCGTTCCGTTCGACAATCTGCGTCCCCGCTATCCCGACACACGTCTTCGGCTCGAATCGAAAGACGGCGATCTGTCGATGCGCGTCGTCGATATTTTCGCGCCGATCGGCAAAGGCCAGCGCGGAATCATTGTGTCGCCGCCGCGCGCAGGAAAGACGATACTCCTCGAGAAAATCGCCAATTCGATTTCCGAGAATCATCCCGAAGTCACGATCATCGTCCTGCTGATCGATGAGCGTCCCGAAGAAGTGACCGAGATGATTCGCAACATGAAGCGGGCCGAAGTCATCAGCTCGACATTCGACGAGGGAGCCGCACGACACGTACAGGTCGCCGACATGGTTCTCGAGAAAGCCAAGCGTCTTGTCGAAAGTGGAAAAGACGTGGTCATTCTTCTCGACTCGCTTACTCGTTTCGCGCGCGCCCACAACGCCGTCGCTCCGCAGTCTGGAAAGATTCTCTCCGGCGGCGTCGACGCCGCCGGCTTGCACAAGCCCAAACGATTCTTCGGCAGCGCGCGAAAGATCGACGGCGGCGGATCGCTCACAATCATCGCCACCGCTCTCACGGAAACTGGATCGCGCATGGACGACGTGATCTTCGAGGAGTTCAAGGGCACCGGCAACATGGAGCTGGTGCTCGACCGGAAGATCGCTGACCGGCGCGTGTTCCCCGCGGTTGATATTCTCAAGTCAGGCACACGCAAGGAAGAGCTCCTGTTGAGCCAGGCCGAGATCAACCGGGTGACACTTCTTCGACAGTTCCTTGCCGATATGCCCGAGGCCGAGGCGGTCGAGTTTCTTCTTCGGCAGATGAAAAAGTCGAAGCACAACGCCGAATTCTTCCAGCAGATGGCGCAGGGCGGCGCGTGAACTCCGTGCTCGCCCGATTCCTCGGCGTAGATTACGGCGGGAAACGTGTCGGTCTTGCGATCGCCGATCCGATTGGAATGATCGCGACTCCGATTGGGTTCATCGCTCGGCGCGCCGGAAAGCGCGCGCCAATTGCGGAGATTATTCGCAGAGCTGAAGCACTCGAAGCGCGAGGTTTTGTCCTCGGTCTTCCGCTCGACGGCGGTGGTGACGAAACCGAGTGGACGGCCGAGGTGCGACGCGTGGGAGACGAGCTGGGCAAGCGTACTGGTCTGCCTGTCCGTTTCATCGATGAGCGGTACACCACGTCGGCGTCTCTGAAGTTCATCCGTGAAATGGATGGCTCGACACGAGGCAGAAAGGGAGATGTCGATGCGATGGCAGCTGCGGTGCTTCTTCAGAACGCGCTGAACAGCTCCGAATGAAGAGGCGTGCGGCTCTGGCTTTCGCGCTCGCCGGCGCGTGCAGCCCGACCCCTCGCGGCGTGCCAATAAGAGTGATCGTTCCGCAGGGATCGACGTTCGGTGCCGCGACCGACTCACTGGAGCACGCCGGACTCGTGAGCTCGCCGTTCTTCTTCAAGCTTTACGCGCGCGTAAAAAAAGAAGACCGAAACATCAAACCGGGTACCTACCTGCTCAAGCGCGGCACTCCGTGGACGGATATTGTCAGCGCGCTGAACGGGGGCCACGGGCTGGTGAACACGATCACGATTCCAGAAGGGTTCGGTCTCATCCAGATTGTTCCGCTGCTGGCGACAACGCTCCACGTGCCTGTCGATTCAGTCAACGCTGCAGTTCGTGATCCCGCTTTGATCGCTCGCGTCGGCGCCGCGGCACCGACAATCGAAGGATTCATTTTTCCTGATACTTACGCGTTTCCGGTCGGTACCACGGCGCGCGCGGCGGTCCTCGAGATGGTCAAACGATTCGAGCGCGAGTGGAAGCCTGAATGGAACGCGAGTCTCGCGACTATCGGCCTCGATCGTAACAAGGCGATGACGCTGGCATCGATTGTCGAGCGGGAAGCACGCAGGCCGGAGGAGCGTCCGGTAATTGCGGCCGTGTATCTCAATCGCCTTCGCACCGGAATGTTGCTGCAAGCCGACCCAACGGTTCAGTTTGCGCTGGGCAAGCACAAGCCTCGCGTGCTGTTCAAGGATCTCGAGGTCGATTCGCCTTACAACACCTACAAGTTTCCCGGCCTTCCGCCTGGACCAATTGGGTCGCCGGGCGGAGCAAGCATTCGTGCCGCGCTGAATCCGGCGAACGTCGATTACCTCTACTTCGTCGCGGCACCGGATGGTCATCATGAGTTTCGGAAAACCTTCGCCGAGCACGACCTGGCGAAGAAGGCTGTGAGAGCGAAAGCGCCGTGATCGATCCGTCGATGCTTCGGCTGATCGCCATCACTGACAATGTTCGCGACGGACAGGCCGGACTCATCGCGCGGGCTTCAGCGGCAGTTCATGGGGGAGCGACGTGCGTGCAACTTCGCCTCAAGGACGTTGCGGCGCGCGATCTCGTTGGAGTTGCGCGGGAGCTCATCAGATCCGTCGGAGTTCCGGTCTTTGTGAACGACCGCGTCGACGTCGCGATCGCGGCGGGCGCAGCAGGCGTTCATCTCGGCGCCGACGATATTCCAGTTTCTGCCGTGAGATCGATCGCTCCGCCTGGATTCATCATTGGGGCATCGGTCGGCAACGACGCCGAAGTGTCACTCTCTGCCGGGGCAGACTATGTCGGCGTCGGCCCGGTCTTCGCGACCTTGTCGAAGAAAGATGCGGGAGCGCCGATCGGGCTCGCAGAATTTGCGCGGTTATCAGTCGCTACTGGACTTCCTGCAGTTGCCATCGGTGGAATAACCGCCGAGAACGCGCGGTCGGCAATCGAGCACGGTGCCGCGGGAGTGGCTGTGATATCCTCTGTGTTCGGTTCTATCGATCCCGCCGCTGCTGCGCGAGCGCTGGTATCCGCCATCGGAAGGTGATGTCCGGAACACCCTGAGATCCTTTTTTCGGATGCCGCGTCTTTGCTGCTCGCACCGGTCCTTTGATCTTGTGCATTACGGCCGACACCCGAGCGATTACCGGCGGGCTCAGGAATAGGTCAACGAGCTCCGGGTCGAACTGAGTCTCCCGCGCCTCCAGAATAACGGCGGTCGCTATCTTGAGGGATCGCGGGTGACTATATGAGCGCGAATGGGTGATCGCATCGAATGTGTCGGCAATCGCGACGATTCGCGCCACGACCGGAATCCTTGTGCCTTTGAGGTGTCGCGGGTACCCTGTTCCGTCCCATTTTTCGTGGTGACTCAGCACGCCTTCGGCGAGGTCTGGATAGAAGGCGCTGAGCGGCTGCAGAACGTCTGCGCCAACTCGTGGATGCGTGTTCACCGCGCGCTTTTCACTCGCCGTGAGCTTGGTGGTTTCATTGATGATGTCAGTCAGTGCTCCGTCTATCTTTCCGATGTCATGAAACAGCGCCACGCGCTCGACGCTGCGCTGCATTTTCTCGTCGAGATCGGCTGCATCGGCAAGAATCAACGCGTACTCGGCGACGCGACGCACATGTGCGCCGGTGTCGGGGTTGTTCGCCTCGATGGCGTCGAGGAGCGTCTCGAGTGTGGCGGCTCCCAGCCGCTCCAGCCGGGCTCGCGCACGGCGCTCTCTTATGTACAGCGCGCCAATGGCAACGCCGAGCAGTATAGGTGTGTCGCGAAACATGAGAGGAATCAGGGCAAGAAGCGTACGTGAAGCGGCCCGTTACATTGAGGCATGACCGACACCGCCGTCGTTACGGCCAAGGGCATGCGCCGCTGGGAAGCCGGGCATCCGTGGATTTACCGGAGTGACGTCGCGGAACGTCCAACAAGCGAGGCCGGCGTCGTTCTCGTCAAGGACAATCGTAAGCGTCCGATTGGATGGGCACTATGGAGTCCGAGGTCAGAGATATCGTTGCGGCTTCTCGATTCGGATACGGACGCGACGATCGATGCGGAGTGGTGGCGTGACCGGATCGAGCGTGCGTTTCAGCGGCGGGTTGGACTGGACACGGTTACGAACGCTTATCGAGTGGTTCACGGCGAGGGCGATGGACTGCCCTCGCTCGTTGTGGACCGGTACGGCCGTTGGGCAGTCGTCCAGCTGATGAGTGCCGGTCTCGAGTCGTTTCGAAACGAGATTCTCGAGGCGATCGTCCACGTCACGCGCGTTGATGGTGTTCTCGCTCGCAATGACGCGCCGCTTCGCTCAAAGGAAGGGCTCGAGCGGGAGACCGTTCTTCTACACGGAGAAGTCCCGCACGAAATTGAGGTCGACGAGTTCGGAATCAGGTACCTCGCCGCGCCATGGACCGGGCAGAAAACAGGGGCATTTCTCGATCAGCGCGATAGTCGGAGGCTCGCCGGCGAATCGGCAAGCGGCTCTGCCCTCGATTGCTTCACTTACCATGGTTCGTTCGCGCTCCATCT
>JBBQYO010000126.1:0-8590 GCA_038208605.1 Gemmatimonadales bacterium
TGCCTGCACGACGGTTGAGCTCGATACACGGATCGACGCCGGGAGATTCAGTCAGTCGATCTTTCGCCTGACAACTGTTCGTCGCAGAGCCGACATTGACATATATGGCGCTGTCACTCCCGAACACGAAATTTCTGGCGAGGTGACCCGGATTGAGCGGCAATCCCTGCACGATCACTTCGCGCCCAGTGGGAACGAGCTGAGAGTCGGGACGCGCATAGCGCACAATGCGCTCGCCTTCATCTACGTAAAGGTGACCGGCGAAGATGCCTATTCCGGTGTTGCCGAGGGTTCCGATTCGTTGAATGACGTCAGCGCGTCCGTCGTGGCTCGTGTCCCTGAGAGCGACGAACGACGCCTTCGCTCGACCATTCGGCTTCAACGAGGGATCGCTGCCCTCGAGCGTTACATATACGTCGCCATTTGAGGCAACGACAATATCACGCGCGTGACCCAAACTGTCTGCAAAGATCGAAGCGCAGAATCCCGAAGGAAGTGTGAGACCAGCGTTGTCACCCGGGCAGGTCTTGCTTGCTGCCGCGGGCCTGGCAGCAGTGCTGTCTGCAGCGACGGTAGCAGGTGCTTTGTCACCGCCTCCGCACCCAGACAGGGCCGAGGCAATGCCGATTGAAATGACTCTAGTTGTGCAGCGCAGAATGTGGCTTGTCAGATCCAGACTCCGAGAGAGTTCCGGAGTCCGGGAAGGCGCAAGAAGCAGTCCTCCAATTCAACTTACGAGGCCCGCTCCGCTCAGCGGCTCCTGCGCAGGACGATGTCGCCGTTGGTGTTCGCGTCGCGGATTTTGTCGCTTTCACCTTGGACACTCTCTCGGGGGGATTCGATTCAGGAGGAACTTCGATCGGCCGGCTCAGGTACTCTATAGCATGTCCAGGCTCAAGACTGCCGCCCTGTTAGCGCTGCTGTCGCCGCTCGTTGTGAGCTACGACCGCTCGCGTGCGTTCGCGAATCCCGTCGACGAGATCGGAGCGGCGGTCGCGAGCGCATCGGAAGCCATTACCGGCAATCTTCGCGCGGGCAGGCATCTCGGTTTCGACACCTACGCTTATCCGGGCGACAACGCGATGCTCGCGTGGCGGCAGGAAGGTGCGCCTTACGAGTGGGTCGGCTACTATCTCCCGTCTGCGCCGTGCCACAAGGGCGACACGTGGTCTGGAAAACGGCAGCGCCTCACCGACATGGGATGGGGGCTCGCCGTCATCTATGTTGGCCAGCAGGTCTGGAGCGGAACTCCGCGACAGAAGATCACCGTGACGCGCTGGGTCACGAAGCGTGTGAAGGAAGTGCGAAAGGTCAAAGGCCGCCGCGTCGCTCGATTCGTGAACAAGAAAGTGCCGGTGAAGTTCGTGACATACGCTCGCGCCGAGCCGGGACAATCGTGTTCGACGCATCTCGTGAGCGGTGAGCGCGGGACGCGCGATGCAGAGGACGCGATCAACACCGCGGCTGCAGAAGGATTTCCGCGCAACACCGTCGTCTTTCTCGACATCGAGCGCATGGATCGAGTTCCCGACGCGATGCGCGATTACTACAAGGCGTGGACGAAGCGCGTGCTCGACGATGGTCGCTATCGTCCCGGTTACTACACGCATGACTTCAATGCGAAGCTCATCTATCGCGACGTCGCGAGCGTCTTCGTGAATGCAGGACGGCTTGAGCAGCCTCCGTTCTGGATCGCGAGCGGAAGGGGCTTCTCCGAAGACAAGGAGCCGCACGAAGTAGGTCATGACTTCGCGCAGGTCTGGCAGGGTGTGCTCGACATCGTGCAGACGCACAACGGAGTGCAGCTTCCGATCGACGTGAATGTCTCGAGCGTTCCGTCACCTTCCGCAGGCGGTTTCAACAGCACCGAGTAGAGTCAACGAGTCGTGATGTTCCGGTAACGGCTCGTCCCCGGATCGTTGCAGGCCTCTTACGCGCCACAGACATTACGCGATGCGTAAACTTCGAACCGGTTCACTCCTCGTCGCGATGGCGGTGTTCGTCATCGGTGCCTGCTCTCTCGACACCGCGACAATCCCAACAGCTCGGCCCGGCGATGGACGTCCAGTCCTGTTTGTCGGGAACAGCCTCACTTATACCAACGACCTGCCGGGCCTGCTCGCGGCGCTCGCTGATTCCGCGGGCGGACAGAAACTATCTGTCGCGTCAGTCGCATTTCCCGACTACGCGCTCGAAGATCACTGGGCAGAAGGCAGCGCACTGAAAGCAATTCGCAAAGGCGGCTGGGAAGTCGTGATCATGCAGCAGGGATCGTCGGCTCTGCCGGAGAATCGCGCGAGCCTTCGCGACTGGACCGCGAAATTTTCTGCAGAGATCCGCAGGGTCAGCGCGCGGCCGGGCCTATACATGGTTTGGCCGCAATCGGACCGGCAGTTCGATTTCACCAACGTGATCAATAGCTATACACTCGCTGCATCGGACGTCGATGGAATACTGTTCCCGGTGGGCGCAGCGTGGCTTGCAGTTTGGAAGCGCGATCCGTCGATTGCGCTTTACGCGCCTGACGGTCTTCACCCGAGCGTAACTGCGACTTACCTAGCGGCGGCCGTCATCTATGCGAAGCTTTATGGAAAGTCACCCGTCGGCTTGCCGGCGACGGTCCGGTTGAGCAGCGGTGCTGTCGTCTCGATTCCCAGATCGCTTGCGGCGACGCTTCAGGCTTCGGCTGCGGAGGTGACTGGAACCTGAACCAGAAAAGGGATGTCGATTCCATCATTTGACCGGGGCGGTTCTCTTACTGACGGACCACACCAGCACCAGCCAGTTCGAATCGCTGGCGCTTCGATCGAAAGCGCAAAGGCCGCGCTTATCATGGTCCACGGCCGCGGTGCCTCGGCGGACAACATCCTGACTCTCGTCGATGCGATCGACACGGCGGGATTCGCGTACCTGGCTCCGCAGGCAAACGGAGGAACGTGGTACCCCAATTCGTTTCTCGCTCCGATCCCAACGAACGAGCCCGGCATCACGTCGGGACTTCAGGCAATCGATGACGTCGTCTCCTCGGTACGCGCTGCAGGATTGAGTGACAAGAGGATAATGCTGCTCGGATTTTCGCAGGGCGCGTGTTTGTCGCTCGAGTATGCCGCGCGCCACGCGCACCGCTTCGGTGGAATTGCCGGATTGAGCGGCGGCCTGATCGGTCCCGTCGAGACACCGCGTGACTATCATGGAACGTTCGATCGCACGCCGGTTTTTCTCGGATGCAGCGACATCGATTTTCACATCCCGGCAGCACGTGTAGAAGAGACGGCTGCGGTTCTGACGCGGATGGCTGCGGACGTCACGATGCGGCTTTATCCCGGTATGGGACACACCATCAGTGACGACGAGATCGCCAACGTTCGGCAAATGATGGAGGCGTTAATCAGTGAAGCGTGAAACGGACCAGATAATTCAGTCGATCGAGCAGGCTGCGGGTAATCTCGTTTACTCGAGCGAATCCGACCGGCCATTCAAGCCTTTCTTTCTCGAGGGCGGCGGCGACGGCTGGCCATACGCTGCTTCGGAGTTCGCCCGCCGGATGAATCTCGCAGATAACGCTGTGCTTGAAGAGCGCACCCTCCACGATTTTTTTTCCCGGCACATCGAGAACACCGATCCGTATGACGTCGAGACGCAGCGCATTCGTCCGAGATATGAAGCGTTGCGGGATTTGCTGGATTCGGAGCTGTCGAGTGCGAAAGTGTTTCGCGCCGGGAAGATCGAAATCAGATGCTGGATTGTGGGCGCCGACAGCTCAGGTAATCTCGCCGGACTCGAGACAATCGCGATCGAGACTTAAGGAATGTTTATGAATATTCCAGTTCGGTAACGCCGCGGTCACAACGCTCCCGAGTTCCGTAAACAGTCGTTATTGTGTCACGTGCAGGTCGTCGCCGCGGCGATCATTTTGTTCTTGCCCCTTCCCCTCCCGGTAATGATGCGCATATCCCGTCTCAGAACTTCGCTGCTCGTGCTCTCGGCATTCGTCCTCGTCTCCTGCATGGGAGAAAGCATTACCGGGCCTGCTGCTCCGGTGGCCACTCCGCGCGCAGACGTCGTCGCAGGCGGGGGAATCATCATCACTGAGGTGATGCCCGATCCGACAAAAGTTCTCGACGCCGCTGGCGAATGGTTCGAGCTCTACAACGCCGGAACAGACGATATCAACCTCAAGAATTACAAGATCGTCTCGGCAGCGGGCCTCACGGCGAGCGAGTCGCATACGATCGCATCGGATGTCTTGATCAGGTCGGGCCAGTACCTCGTAATCGGGAACAACGCGAACACGGCCACGAATGGCGGTGTGACCGAAGCCTATTCGTATGGCGGATCGATCGCGCTCAACAACGGCAGCACGACGAGCGCCAATGAGTGGCTAGCTCTTCGCGATCCGAGTAACGTCACGCTCGACTCGGTTGCCTACGTTGCGCGTGTTCTTCCAGCCGCACCGGGCCCTTACGTGCCTCCCGCCGGCGCGTCGCGCGGCGTCATCAATCTCAACGCCGACAACACCGTGGTCTCAGGGCCCAACTGGGCCACAGCGACCAGCACTTACGGGCTCGGCGACAAGGGAACTCCAGGAGCTGCCAACGACGGCGCCAGCAACGTTCCGCCTCCGCCACCCCCGCCGCCACCGCCGCCGGTCGGCGCGATCGTCATCAACGAGATCATGGCCAATCCGTCAGCCGTTCTGGATTCACTTGGCGAATGGTTTGAAGTAATCAACCGCACGGCGTCTCCAATCGATCTTCAAGGCTGGACAATCGCATCGAACGGCGATCCGTCGCACGTAATTGCATCGAGCGTTGTCGTTCCGGCGGGAGGTTTTGCAGTCATCGGACGTGATGGCGACGCGAGCGAGAACGGCGGCCTCATCGAGAACTACAGCTATCCGTCGTTCGGATCGATCGTTCTTGCAAACAGCACCGACTACCTCGCGCTTCGCGACGGCACTGGCGCGACAATCGACTCGGTTGCATGGAGCGGAACCGTCTCCGCCGGCGTGTCGCGTTCGCTCAATGACGCGAACACCGATAACACCGACATGCTCGGCGCTGCGTGGTTCAACTCGACGACGCTCTACGGCAACGGTGACAAGGGAACCCCGGGTGCCGCGAACACCTCGGTGCCGAGCGGGTCGCCTGGAGTTCCGGCGGCGGTGAGCATTTCGATCAACACGCCGGCTCAGGCACCGGTCGGATACACCAAACCGGCATTCGCTACTGTACGCGATGGAGTTGGTGCGATCATGTCTCCGCCGCCACGGCTGACGTGGTCGAGCACCAATCCAGCTGTCGCAACGGTCGACACGCTCGGCTACATCACGGCCGTCAGCGTCGGCACGACGGTGGTTCGCGCAACCACTGCCAACGGGATCATTGGCTCCGCGAATTTCACCGTGATTCCAGCGACCGCGCCAACTACTGCGGTTTACCGGAATCACCTGGAGTTCGGAACACCGCTTGGCGGCGATGCCGGAATCCTTCTCACGAAGACTCAGTATGTCGAGTCGTACAATGCGACACGCGGTGGTCCTAACTGGGTGAGCTGGGATCTGAACGCGACGCAGTTTGGCGCGGCTCCGCGTTGTGACTGCTTCAGCGCGGATCAGACACTTCCGCCCGATGTGTACCACGTCGTCGATTTTGACTATCGCAACGGCGGCTACGATCGCGGTCACATGGTACAGTCGGAGAGCAGAACGACGACCGATCAGGAGAACGCCACGACGTTCCTTCTGACGAACATTCTCCCGCAGGCTGGCAACAACAATCAGGGTCCGTGGGCGCTGCTCGAGAATGCGCTCAACGACCTGGTTCGGTCGCAGGGCAAGGAAGTTTACGTTATCGCCGGCGGTATCTACGCTCCGTCGCCGACAACGCTGAAGAACGAGGGCAAGGTCGCGATTCCAGACTACACCTGGAAAATTGCGGTCATCGTCGGGGCAGGGCAGGGACTCGCCAACGTCACTTCGACGAGCGATCTGCAGGTAATCGCGGTCAGGATACCGAACCTGTTGTCAACTGCGGCGACGATCCGCAATGCTCCGTGGCAGCAGTTCATCACGACAGTCGATCAGATCGAGCTGCAAACGGGTTACGATTTCCTCGCGGCGCTGCCTGATAACATCGAGCGCATCGTCGAAGCGAACGACCGCTATCCAGTCGCCAGCGCCGGCGGTCCGTACAGCTCCGCAGAAGGTTCGTCACTCACCTTCAATGGGACCGGGTCGACAGATCCTGATAACGACTTACTGACGTACACCTGGACCTTTGGTGATGGCGGCACTGGAACCGGAGCTACGCCGTCACACACGTACGCTGACAACGGTTCGTACGCGGTTACGCTGATCGTCACCGATCCATACGGCGCAGCTGACACTGCCGTGGCGTCGGCTGCGGTGTCGAACGTTGCGCCGGCCGTTTCGGCCTTTGCAGGTGCGACACTTCTTCCAGGCGAGCCGTATTCAACGAGCGGTTCGTTCACGGATCCGGGCGCTGACACGTGGAGTGCGACAGTGAACTACGGGGACGGCACAGGCACCAACACCTTTGGGCTCACCGGCTTCGGTTTCTCGCTCTCTCACCTCTATACCACCCCGGGTACATATACCGTCACAGTATCGGTAACGGACGACGATGGAGGAAATGGAGTATCGACGGCGACAGTCACGGTGTTGAGCCCGAGCCAGGCGATCGACAATCTGCAGAATGATGTCAACGCACTGTCGTCGTCACTCGGCAAGGGTAAGACGAACGCACTGACGTCGCTGCTCGACAACGCGGCCAAGTCGATCTCCAAAGGCAACAATGGAGCAGCTGCTAATCAGCTCGGTGCTTTCACAAACCAGGTTAGCGCAAAGGTCAAATCGGGCGATTTAACGAAGGCGCAGGGAGACGCGTTGATCGCGGCGGCTCAGCGAATCATCACCAGCATCGGCGGCTAGTCGAACTTTTACGCCTGAAAAAAAGGAAGGGGCTTTCGAGCCCCTTCCTTTTTTGTGGCGCACCGCTCCTACTTCTTTGTGTGCGTCAGACGCGAGATGTAGACTGCGGCCCGCTCCGTTGCGATCGGGAGAGACTTGAGATTCACCGTCTCGTCGGGTGTGTGCGAGCGGCTTCCGTCCACACCAAGCCCGTCGATCGCGTCGGCGTATTGCGACACATACGATATGTCTCCGCCCCCTCGCTGTCCCGGATCGAGCGCTACGGTCGGTCCCAGTCCCAGTGCTTGCGTCACCCCGTCGAGCACGCCCATCAGTGCGTAATTGCCTTTCGTCGGCGGCATCGAAGGATTGCCGTCAGCGAAGCTGATCGTCGCTGACGTTCCGGGCAGACTCTGTGAGACGATCGCCCGCATTTTGTCGCGCGCCGCGGCGAGCTGCCCGGGTGTCATGAACCGAAGATCTCCCTGAACGTAAGCCGACGGTGCGATGATGTTCAGCTTGCCGGCCGCCGTTCCGGATGTCACCGAGCTGTCGAACGTCACTGTCGTTCCGCCGACAATCGCTCCCGGGTTCAACGTCAGGTATTGCTCGTGACTGAGCGCTTCCCTGAAGCCGTTCAGGATTCTCGACACTTCGTAGATTGCGCCAAAGCCCGCGCCATTCGAAAACACCCCGGAGGAATGTGACTGCCTTGCAGTGACGTTCACCTGCCATGAGCTGAAGCCCCGTCTCGCGATCGTCGCTTTGCCTGCGTCTTCCTCGAAAGCGAGGATCGCGTCGCTTCGTTTTGCAGCCTCCACGAGATCACGCCTCGAGATACTATCCGGATCGCCGCCCGCCTCTTCATCGCCCATCAGCGCGACGATGATGTGCGTATCGTCGAGCTTGCCGGCGGCCTTCATCGCCTTGAGCGCATAAAGAAAGGCGACGTCTCCGCCCTTCATGTCGCCCGAGCCCGCGCCCTTTGCGGTCGAGTCGTCCAGCAGCGTCCACTTTTGTCCCTCGCCCTCGAACACCGTATCGAGGTGACCGATCAACAGCACGGTTTTTCCGCCCGCCTTTCCTTTCCTTGGCTTGTGTTCGGCGAACAGATGACCCGCGCGCTTCATCTCCGGCGGCATGGAGATCCATCGCGTCTCGAAGCCGAGTGGCTGAAGCTCTTTTGCAAATTCGTCGCCCGCTGCTTTAACTCCCGCCTGATTCAACGTTCCGGAGTTGATGTTGACCACTTTGGCAAGGAACGCGGTCTCCTCCTGGAGATGATCTCTCACGTACCCGCGCATCTTCTGCTCGGCGGGTGTCAACGTTTGAGCGAAGGCTGCCCGCGGGAAAAGCGCAGCGCCTATTGCGACAGAGATCAGCAAGGTTTTACGCACGTCCGCTCCTGCGGTTATCGTTATTGAAGCCCGGGAGACGAAAAATTACACCTCATCAACCCGGATACCGTTCACCGACGATCGTGACTGATAAGCCTAAAAAGAAGGGAATAAACTACCAGCGCGCATGGGCTGAGGCTCGCGAGTTGATCTGGCGGCACCGGCGGTCGCTCGTTATCGGCTTGCTCCTGATGCTTGTGAACCGCCTCTCCGGACTCGTGCTTCCCGGAAGCTCCAAGTGGCTCATCGACAACGTGCTGGC
>JBBQYO010000127.1:0-8503 GCA_038208605.1 Gemmatimonadales bacterium
TTGTTCGCGTTGCATGCCGGCGCAGTGATGACCATGCGAGTGCAAATCTCATCAGCGGCCGAAGAGAGAAATGGGCGGTGTGCGCGCGAGACGGAGCGATGCGATCAGACCGGCGCCCACACCGAGCACGATCGACAGGACAACTGCCAGCGTGATGATCGGCGGAGTGATGAGCGAAAAGTAAAGCGGTGTTCTATA
Source organism: Gemmatimonadales bacterium (assembly GCA_038208605.1). Classification (GTDB taxonomy): domain Bacteria; phylum Gemmatimonadota; class Gemmatimonadetes; order Gemmatimonadales; family Gemmatimonadaceae; genus UBA4720. Next base: position 199 of record JBBQYO010000127.1, read on the forward strand.
GACGCCTTGGTAATACCAGTTGATGAAGGCTGAGGCGATGTAACCGAGCGCGATGCCAAGTGCGCTTCCGACGAACGAGAGAAGCGCGGCTTCAGCGACGACCGCGAGCACGACTGTATAGCGGGAGATTCCCATCAGGCGGAGAGCGGCGACGTCACGCCGTCGCTCCTCCACTTTTAAAAGCATGATGCAGAGGAGAAAAATCGCGCTCGCGACGATGGTGATGAAACCGATCGCTTTGTGAAAGCGGCTGACTACCTGAAATGTCTTCGATGTTTCAACGGCAATGTCGCGTGACCGGTGCGCCTCGAATCCAAACGCCGATGCGTTGATCGCGGCAAGTGCCTTTTCAGTAGCCTCGGGACCGCGAGTGGAGACGGCAAAGCGATCGACGCGGTCGCCGTAACCGGCGAGCGTCTGGAGCTGATCGAGATGCATGCGAACGCGATACTCGCTCCGAGCTATCTCGGCCGGATCGGCCCCGCGCTTGATGATGGCCGAGACGATGACTGTGTCGCCTGACTTTGCATTGGGTGCGGCGGAAACCACAACGCGGTCGCCAATTGCAATGTGCGCGTCTGCCGCGAGCCGTTCGTCGATCGCGATCGTGCGCTGAGTCGGCTGTTGAAACAGGAACAGCGCTACAAGGAGTGGCGTGAACACCCAGCTAAAGTTAGCTGGTCACATCTTCGAGAAAGTGAAAAGAGCTTTGATCCGGCGATGCAGCCAATCGCAATAATTGATTCTTCTTGTCGCGACAAACTAGATGATCACTGCCGAGACATGGTGACTGCTAAGAGATACTCTGTCCCGCCGTTCTGATAACAACCCAGTTGGCCCCGCGCTTTTCAACCTGGAGCGTTGTGCCCCGAAACAGGACCGGAACGCGCGGCAAATTTTCCATCGCCGTTAGCATGTCGATAGTTATGAAGGCTGCTCCCGACTGGAAAACAGGCTGGCCAATCGTAACCAGGGTAGAGACGCCCCGGACTCTGCAAGTTGACGGCACCGAACTGGCGCACCCGAAGAATTCATCTTTCTTGCCGGTGCGGTTCGCGCCCAGCTTCTTGGCCAACTCTGATGTTCGAGCTTGAGGACGCATTACACGCTGAACACCGTTGTTCGCACGCGCGTATGAATCGAAGGCAACGGTTTTGCCCGGTGTGAGCAGGAATCGGGCGATGTAGGTCGCTGCAGCGTTTTCGATGCCCGCCACGTCCGTTGAATCCTGGCCGCGCGCGGCGCCGGCGATCGCGAGAATCAGGGCAATTGTGAAAGCAGGTCGTTTCAATGCTTCGTCACTCTCTGTCGATTTCTTGTCATTTAGGAAACGGCCCTTTCTAGTGCGCGGGCGCTTCGAGATCGATGAGCGGCTCGACCATTACTTGCGAAGCCAGCTGAGGTCCGATCGCGAGCATGGTGCCTGATACCGTCAGCGTGATCGGCCCTTCATACGGCGCTTTCGAGATCACGACCAGCTCCGCCCCGGGCATGATCTCCAGCTCACCAAGATACCTGAGCATCTCCGGATCCTCGTCACTCACGCGCACGACACGAGCACCGTATCCCGCGCCGAGCTCGGCCAGAGACAAATACTCGGTCTCGTCCATGTCGCCTTCGCGCGATGGAATGGGCGCACCGTGCGGATCGGTCACAGGCTCGCCGACCGCAGCGGCCATCCTGTCCACCAGCTCATCTGACGCAGCGTGCTCGAGACGCTCCGCTTCGTCATGCACACGGTCCCATGGGTAATCCAATGCACCTGACAGGTAGGCTTCGATCACCCGATGGCGCCGAAGTGTTCTGAGAGCGGCCCGCCGTCCGGCCTCGGTGAGGGTCACGCCGCGATAGCGCTCGTATGACAGAAGTCCCTGCCCCGCGAGGCGGCGCACCATCCCGCTCACGGAGGCAGGCGCGAGATCGAGTTTCTGAGCGAGGTCGTTCGTCGCAACCGACACGCTCCCGCGGCCGAGGGCGTAAATAGCCTTGAGATAATCCTCGACCGGGCCGGTGAGCGCCTCTTCCTCAAATGAGGATTTGGCTATGCTCAAGTGAGCGCGCTTGTTGCCCTTCACTTATGAGGACCGACGCGTCCGCGCGAGTTGCCGCGCACCAGCAGAACCGGAATTGTCGACGAATGACGAACGCTGTGCGACACGCTGCCGTGCACGATGTCGCCGATGAACTTGTGGCCATGGGTGGACATCGCTATCAGGTCGCACCCTTCGCGCAATGCTGCCTGCGCGATTTCCGACGCGGGGTCACCCGAGGCGAGAAGAGCTTCCGCATCGAGTCCATCCGACTCCAGCATAGCGGACAGCTTCTCGATGTAGTCGCGATCCTTTTTCATCTCGTCGCTCTCGCGGAGCTCGAGTTGAGAGATGTTGCGGGCCGCCCAGCCGTCAGCGACGTGAATCAGGACGATCGCCGACTTGCACACGCGAGCCAGCTCACGGACGTGATCGACGATCGCGTCGTCGAAAGGTGAGTTCTCCACGGGCATCAGAATCTTCTTGTACATAGTCTACGCTCCGCCGAAGAACTGTACGAGAAGCCAAACATTCAGCACCGCTATCACCACCGCAACCAGATAAGCAAGCGACTTGAGCCAGATCGGATTCGTGAACTCACCCATCTTCACCTTGTCCGATGTGAACGCCACAAGTGGAAACACGGCGAACGGGAGCTGCATGCTGAGAATCACCTGGCTCAGAACGAGAAGTTTCGCGGTGCCGCTCTCTCCGTACATGACCGCCACCACCGCGGCGGGAACGATCGCGATACCGCGAGTGATCAGCCGTCTCACCCAGGGCCGCAATCTGATGTTGAGGAATCCCTCCATCACGATCTGTCCCGCGAGGGTCCCCGTGAGAGTGGAGTTCTGGCCTGACGCGAGGAGCGCGAGCGCGAACATCGTGCTGGCGCCTGCACCGAGCAGAGGGGTCAGCAGCTTGTAGGCGTCCTGAATCTCCGCCACACCTGTGTGACCGCTGGTATGAAACGTCGCCGCCGCAACAATGAGAATCGCGGCATTGATGAAGAGCGCGAAGGACAGCGCGAGCGTCGAATCAATGAAGGCGAATCGCACCGCTTCCTTCTTTCCTTCCGATGTCTCCTCGTACCGCCGAGTCTGCACGATGGACGAGTGCAGGTAGAGATTATTGGGCATCACGGTTGCGCCAAGAATCCCGACCGCGACGTAGAGCATGGCCGGGTTGGCGATGACCTGGGTTCTCGGGATGAAGCCGGACATTACGGCTGCGAACGGAGGGTGCGACAGCACGATCTCGAACAGGAAGCAGACACCGACTGTCGCAACCAGGGTGATGACGAGCGCCTCCAGAACGCGAAAGCCCTTGTTCTGGAGGTAAAGGACAACCATCACGTCGAGGACTGTGAGTCCGATGCCGATCGAGAGAGGTATGTGAAAGAGCAGGTTCAGAGCGATCGCCGATCCAATGACCTCGGCGAGATCGCAAGCAGCGATGGCGAGCTCGCAGATCACCCACAGGAACCACGCGACCGGGGTCGAGTAGTGATCCCGGCAGGCCTGGGCGAGATCCCGGCCGGTGACGATTCCGAGCTTCAATGAGAGCCCCTGAAGTAGAATCGCCATCAGGTTGGAAATCAGGATTACGCTGAGAAGCGTGTACCCGAACTGCGATCCGCCGGCGAGATCGGTGGCCCAGTTGCCTGGGTCCATGTATCCGACTGCGACGAGATAACCGGGGCCCGCAAAGGCAAGCATTTTTCGCCACCATGTTCGCCCGGTGAGCGGAACGGACCTGTAAACCTCTGCCAACGAAGGACTTACCCGCGCTCGGCGCCAGCCTTTTTCGGGTTGGGGGGGCGGTTTGTCCGGTCGTGCTGGGGGTCTCAGTAGTGTGGCCACTGCTTATGTTCGTGTGTCGGAATTGTGAACTATGCTATTTCAATAAGTTCAAGTTAGGATAGACTAACTTTAATGCAAGAGGCGGTTCAGTCTCCGGCTTTCAGGAATTTAGCATGGATTTGACGGATTCCAGCTGATCAGAGGCGGAAGCTATAAAGGCGCAAAGTTGAGAAAACCGGCCCAAACGGCGCTTAGACCGGTGAACTCATCCGAATAAAGCCAGCATGCCTGAAAGGATTCGCTCCGTCATGCCCCAGATGACATGGTCACCATGATGAAACGCGAACCGGCTCATCTCCATCCCGCCGGCCCTCACATTCGCGTCCCTCCACACCGACCGGTCCATCAGCGCCGACAACGGGACCCAGAAACAATCGGCTACCTCAGAGCTGAGCTCGGCCGCATTCGCATCCGCAGCCAGAAAAACGAACGGCCGGACCACTATCGCTGGCAGTCGCACGGCTCGCGGATGAAGATCATCCAGCACACCTATCAGCTCCGCGCACGAGCGCATGTCTATTCCCGTCTCCTCGAACGTCTCCCGAATCGCCGTCTCGGCAAGACCGGCATCGCCTTCCTCCGCGCGACCTCCGGGAAACGCGATCTGACCACTCCACGGATCTCCTTCATAGACTGCGCGCTGAATGAAGAAAATCTCCGGTTCCCCATCGGGGCCGAGTCGGATGAGGATCGCCACGGCTGCTCGGCGAGCGTCGGGGTCGTCCACTTCTAATGGGGTCAGGGCGGCGAGCTGCCCGACGAGTCTCGCAATTCGCGGCTTGCGCCGGAGCGCCTCGACCGAAGTCAAACGGCCGGCGGAGCCAGCCTCGCAGCAAAAAATTCGACAGTCTCCCTCGTCACACTTTCCAGAATCGGTGTGATCTCTTCCAGCGGATGCTTGCCGCCCAGCGAGTGGTTCGCACCCTCGATTGTCCTTAGCGTGCTGACACCTTCCGAAAGAACTGAGAGCCGTTCTGCTTCACTAACCGGGACCGTCTCGTCGTCCAAGCCATGCAGGATCAGCCACGGCGCCCGAATCCTAGAGGCAGCGAACGCTATGTTCAGCGTTGTGTCGCCATACTGCTCGACCTCGTGCAGCAGATTCGTGCTCACCGGAATCGTCTGCTTCGTCCGCGCGTTCACGATATCCATGAAGCCCGACTTCCTCCACGCCGCAACCACTTCTGGCGACCAGCGATTGGTGCTGGCGATCGCGGCCCAGGTGACAAGCGCCTTCACATGCGAATCGCGGCAGGCGTGCAGGATCGCGACTCCCCCTCCGCGAGAATGCCCGAACAAACCAAAATCCGCCTCGATCCAGTCACGAACTCGCGCCTCGGCCACAACTGCCTCGAGGTCGTCGAGCTCCTGCCGGTAGGTGTTGTGAGTGAAGGCGTCGGGATTTGTGAAATTCTCGCGGTCTTTGCCGATCCCGCTGCCCGAGAAATCGAACGTGATTGCGCGGTACCCAGCTTCCGCGAGCTGCCCGGCCACGTACGGAAAAAATGAGAAATGTGCGAACCCCTTGAAGCCATGGCAGATAACTACGGCGCCCTTCGCATTCAGGGGCAGGCGCGCCTCACCACGGATGATCAACGGCTTGTCTTCACCCCGGTCCCGCCACAGCTCGAATTCTTCCAGCTCTATCACGAGTCTACTTCCCCTCCGGCGTCGACCCATCCGATGATTCCCTGGGACATCGAAGCCACGTCCTCATACCCCATTTCCTGCAAAGTCTCCGCAGCGAATGCTGAGCGGTTGCCGCTCTGACAATAGATGACGATGTGCTTGTCCCGCGGAATGAGCGCTTCAACTTTCGTTTCCATCGACCCGCGCGGAATGTGAATCGCGTTCGGAAGATGTCCCAGATTCCACTCGTTGCGCTCGCGAACATCGAGAAGAACAAGGTTCGGATTCGTGTCGCTCATCGCTTCGGCGGGAGTGACTTCCCGGATCTTCTCCTTCGCCTCAATGATGAGGTCCGCGCCCGTCTTGATTCCCACGGATTCTCCTGCTGGGGTTCTCTAATGATAAGGACTTTAGTCCAGGGTATCACCCGTCATCACGTGTAACGAGAGATCATTGGTATTCAGCTCGGCCATCGCGCCGATGGGGATGGTCCATTGGTCGGCAATGTGTCCAAAAGGCGCACCCGCCATGCACGGAACACCCGCTGCGTCTGCCGCCTCGGCGATCACTTCATCGAGGGTCCGGTTGTCAACGTCTCTGTCGCCGGTCGGGAGCCGAAAATCTCCCGCCACGATTCCCTTGCAGCGCTGCAGCGCTCCGGAAAGCAGCAGCTGAGTGAGCATCCGGTCCACCCTGTAGACTGCTTCGTCGATGTCTTCGATGACGAGAATGGCGCCGTCCAGATCGAACGCATAGGGAGTGCCGCTGAGGGCGGCAATGAGCGCGAGATTTCCGCCCGCAAGGCGACCCTGTGCACGGCCTGGCCGGAGAACGCGTGCGTTTTGCGCGATACCGCATGAGTCACCCTGATCGACAACAGCGCGGAGCAGCGAAGCTTTCGAAAACTGGCTCAACGCACCGCGCGCGGTCGGACCATGAAAGGTCACGATGCCGGACTTGCGCCCGATGGCTGCGTGCAGCGCAGTGATGTCCGAAAAGCCGATTACCGGACGAGGATTCTTGCGAAGGGTTTCGTAGTCGATGGAGCAGAGCACCCGCATCGCGCCGTATCCGCCTCGGACGCACCAGATGGCGTCGATCGACTCATCGCGGATCGCTCCGTTGAAATCAGAGAGTCTCTCTTCGTCAGTGCCGGCGAGGTATCCGTGAAGCGACCTGACGTGTTCGCCGGTGACCGGAATCCAGCCGAGCAAACGGACATTGTCCATCGCCTGCTCAACGTGCGAAGCGTCGCGCAGAACTCCGGATGGGGCGACGAGGGCAATGCGCGATTCCGGCGCAAGCGGCTTGATCGCGCCGAACATTTTCGATTTCATGAGGAGGTCGCAACGTATTGGACAGGATTTGCAGCGTCAATGCGAGACCTTTGGCACATGCATTGCGCCCCGTCCAATTACCGAAACAAGGAATTGAAAGTGAACAGCCCGCGCGACGATAAATCGAACAAAACAGTAACTCGCTCCGACGACAGCACGAACCAGACGTCTGGAAATCGTGAAGAAAGCGCTGCAGGCGCGGACGAGGACGCGTTCGGCAAGCAGAATCCGGCGAGCAGTGGAACGACGCCCCTTGGAAAGACGTCCGCCGACGACAAGCCTGGGCCCGGTGGGGTAGAAGGAACCGGCGGCGGCGGCAGCTGACCCGGCGCGACTTGGCCGCGTCGGGGGGGCCGATGAAAATCTTTGTCGCGGGAGCCACCGGCGTCATCGGGCGCCGGTTGCTACCGCTGCTAATCGACGCCGGCAGTGAGGTGACCGCGGTCGCCAGATCGAAAGCAAAGGCGGAGCTGCTCACGAAGCAGGGAGCAACTCCAGTTTCGGTGAGCTTGTTCGATGCGGAGGCGTTGAAGGCAGCTGTCGCCGGCCACAACACGGTGATCAATGTCACGACTCGAATACCCTCCGGCCTCCGGATTCTCCTGCCGGGAGCATTCTCAGAGAATATCCGCATTCGCCGCGAGGCATCGAAAAATCTTGCGAATGCGGCAATTGCTACGAGGGCGCAGCGTTTCGTTCAGGAGTCTTTCGCTCCGGCATATCCAGACCGCGGTGATGAGTGGATCGACGAAGACGTTCCGATCATGCCAGGCAGCTATATCGAGTCAGTGCGCGAAGCAGAATCGGCGGCAAGCGTGTTCACGCGGAGCGGCGGCGCGGGAGTGGTTTTGAGATTCTCGATGCTGTACGGACCCGATTCGTCACTGACTCTCGACATGATCGATTTCGTGAAGAAGGGGATCGCGCCGGTTTTCGGAGGAGGCGACGGATTCATGTCATCGCTCTGGACTGACGACGCAGCGGCGGCGGTGTTCGCATCACTTCGCGTTCCGTCCGGTGTTTACAACGTCACTGACAATGTGCCCATGCGCCGTCGCGAGGTATTCGACCATCTCGCTCACGCGCTCGGCGTCAAGCCGCCGCGAATTCCACCGAAATGGCTTACCAGGCTTACCGGTTCCGTCGGGGACACACTTGGCCGGTCTCACCGATTGTCGAATGCGCGATTTCGCCAGGCGTCGGGCTGGGTTCCCCGCGTGCCGAGCGTTCGGGAAGGATACCAGCTTCTGGTTTCGCAGCTGAGCGCCGGGTCTGGATTGGCCGCTCACGCGTAGCTTTCTGAAGTGAACGCCACAACCATCGCCGGAATTGCTGCTCTTCCCTGGATCATCACACCGATCGTCACCGCGATCAGGGTTCGCAACTCGACATCACTGGACGACGAAGCCGCAGAGCCACCGGCCAATCCACCGTCAGTGAGCGTAGT
>JBBQYO010000128.1:0-8423 GCA_038208605.1 Gemmatimonadales bacterium
CCGTTGCTGCGCGCCGCGGCTTCATAACTCGTCGGTACCGGACTTCGCTTCACCGGGTACCGGGTACCCGGCACGGTCCGGTATCCGTTGCTGCGAGCCGCGGCTTCATAACTCGTAGGTACCGGACTTCGCTTCACCGGGTACCGGGTACCCGACACCGGGTAACGGACAACGCATGTGCGACACCGCGTAACTAATGGGTTACCCGGTACCCGGTACCGGGTACCCGGCGACGTCCGGTATCCGTTGCTGCGAGCCGAGGCTTCATAACTCGTCGGTACCGGACTTCGCTTCACCGGGTACCAGGCACCCGACACCGGGTAACGGACAACGAATGTTCAACAACCTCATAACAGGGTGATCCAGTCCGCAATCCGCAGTTTACATCTTCCTTACGAAGCGAATACGTCTCCCTGACGCCTCGCGTGTAACGGGCAACCTATATTCTTCGGGTCGTGCGAGTTCCATTGCGGAATTCGCCCCGAATGCTGGTCGGCCCGCTTCGGCCGCGCCTCGTTTTTCACTCTCTCCTAAAGACAAGGATCGTCAATTGCTTCCAGCAGGTTTTCTGTCTGCCCGGCGCGGAGCACGGCATTTGCTGCCGATGATTGCTCTCGCGTTCGCCGGCACACGGGCGGTGTCTGCGCAGAGCGCGCCGCAGGTTCGCATTCCGTTCACGGAGGAAACTCTTCCGAACGGCCTCCACGTCATTTACGCCGTCAATCGCACGACGCCCGTCATTGCCGTCGAGATGATGTACAACGTCGGATCAAAGAGCGAGCAGGTCGGCAAGACGGGGTTCGCTCACCTCTTCGAGCACATGATGTTCAAGGGGTCCCGCAATGTGCCGGACGGCCAGCACGGCGCACTGCTCGACAAGGCGGGCGCTCGCACGGGAGCCGACTACAACGGCACGACGTCCTGGGACCGTACCAACTACTTCGAGCAGCTTCCCTCGAACCAACTCGAGCTCGCGCTGTTTCTCGAGTCTGACCGCATGGCCACCCTGACCGAGACGCTGACGCAGGAAAAGCTCGACAACCAGCGCGAAGTCGTAAAGAACGAGCGCCGCCAGAGCTACGACAACCAGCCGTATGGGTCGTGGATCGAGAAAGCATTGCTCGCTGTCTATCCCGCCAATCATCCATACCAGCACTCTGTGATCGGGTCGATGACCGATCTCACAAACGCTTCGATCGATGATGTGAAGAGCTTCTTCAAGACGTACTATGCACCGAACAACGCGGTGATGGTCGTGGCCGGCGACTTCGATCTCGCGAACACGAAGCAGATGGTCAGGAAATACTTCGCAACTATTCCGCGCGGACCAGCCGTGCCTGTACAGCGCAGCATGGTTGCACCGGCGATCATCGGAAAGGAAGTTCGCGAGGTCGTGAACGATCCGCTCGCGCCCGCGCCGCAGGTTTATGTCGCGTACCGCGTCCCTTCTGCGAAATCTTCCCAGGGAGCTGCAGTGACGCTGCTCAGCGGGCTGCTCGCCGGCGGATCAGCGAGCCCGATCTACAAGTCGCTCGTTCGTGAGAAGCAGGCCGCGGTCAGCGTCGGAGGCTTCAATATCGGGCTCGTCGACGGAGCAGACATGCTGGTCTTTATCGCACAGGGCAAGCAGGGAAGCGATCCGCAGAAGCTCGAGTCGGATCTGATCGCCGAGCTCGACAAGGCGGGAACGATGATCGATCAGCAAGGCCTCGACCGCGTTCGCGCGGGACAGCGTTTCCAGTTTGTGAACGGCCTTCAGACGACGGGCGGATTCGGCGGCATCGCAGACCAGCTCGCCGAAGGCTACACCTACTATCGCGATCCCAATCACGTCAACAAGACGCTCGCGGAATATGACGCGGTCACCGTAGCGCAGCTTCGCGCACTCGCGAAGGAGCGCCTCGTACCTAACAACCGCGTGCGGCTCGTCTACGTTCCCGCGCCAAAGCCCGCATCCGGAGGATCGAAGTAATGCGCCGTATCGCTAATCTCATCGCGCTCAGCACGCTGGCCGCAAGCTCCACCATAGGGGCGCAGATGCCTGCGGGCACGAAGCCGCCAGTACCTGGGACGCTTCGCCCCTACGCGAGTCCTGCGATCGAGTCGTTCACACTCGCGAATGGAATGAAAGTTCTGCTCGTCGAGCGGCACTCGCTTCCAATCGTTTCCGCACGTTTTGTCGTCGACGCAGGCGCCATTCGCGAGCCAGCCGACAAGAACGGAGTCGCATTTCTCACCGCTGATCTTCTCTCTGAGGGCGCCGCCGGCCTCACCGGCGCGCAGATCGCCGAAAAAATGGCCGACCTCGGCGCATCGTTCGCTACGAGTGGGAACAACGGCTCGGCATATGTGGCAGTCACTTCCTTGCCAGACGTATTTCCGCGTGCGCTCACGCTCGCTGCAACGGCGCTTGTCAGCCCGACTTTCAGCGACGACGATTTCACGCGCATGCGCAGCACCGCCGTAGCCTCTTATCAGCAGAGCCAGTCAACCGTCAACGGTATCGCTTCGAAAGTTTTCTATCGCGCGACGTTCGATCCGTCTACCGCGTATTCACGACTGTCCGGCGGCACGAGCGCCTCGCTTGCGACGATCACGCGCGATGACGTCGTGAACTGGCACAAGACGATGTACTCGCCGAAGAACACCACACTCATTGTCATCGGTGACTTGACGCCAGCCGCTGCGCGTTCGGCGGCTGAGCAAGCTGTTGGAAAGTGGAACACTCCCGGACCTGCGCTTCAGCCGTTCGTAGGCAAGACACTTCCGAGTCAGTCCACGCGTGTCGTTCTCGTCGACAGGCCCGGCTCGGTTCAGTCGGCGATCATCGTTGGACAGGGAGCTCCGGGCTACGGCACTCCGAGCGTCATGCCATTGATGGCGTCGGCGAGAGTGTTCGGCGGAAGCGGTAGCGCAAGGCTCAACATGAACCTGCGCGAGAAGCACGGCTGGACGTACGGTGCTTTCTCGAGCTATAGCCCGTACAGCGGCGTCGGGTCGTACTCCATGTCGTCGTCGGTGCGGTCGAACGCCACCGACTCGGCGCTTTCGGAAGCGGTTCGCGAGTTCAAGCGCATCGCGACCGAGCCGGTTCCCGGGACGGAGCTCAACGACCAGGTCGGAAGCATTGTCTCCAGCTTCCCGTCGTCGGTGCAGACAGTGCAGGCACTGATGGGCCGTCTCAACGACGTCGTCGTGTACGGATTGCCGCTCGATTATTACTCGACTTTTCGTGAGCGACTGGCAGCCATCACGCCAGCCGATGTGTCGCAGGTTGGCTCTTCGATCCTCAAGCCCGACGGTCTAACGATTGTCGTGGTGGGAGATCTCAAGACAATCGAAGCACCGGTTCGCGCGCTCAACCTTGGGCCCGTCGAAGTCTGGGATATCGATGGTAACAAGGTTCGGTAACCGAAGGTGACGAATTGCGGGTGGGGCACTGGCACGTGAAGCGACGATCTTCTAACGGGTCGCGCTCTACGTTGCTGGTGACCCTCCTCACATTTGCCCTCGTACTCACCGGCATCCTCGCCTACCAGGCACTGGACGCCGAGCGAACGCATCGTGCCGCGGCACAGCGTGCGCTGAACGATTACGCGTCGTTTGCAGCATGGCAGCTCAATCAACAAGCCGCACAGGAAATACTCGGCGCGATGATATCCACATTCATCGTTCCGCTCACCCGCGTTCAGCCGACGAAGCCTGAAGCATGGCCGTCGCCCGCGGAGTTCATGGCGGCTTCGCTTCAGCCGCCAGCGCCGGCAAAGTATCTCGACGGAGTGCGTTTCTTTTTCCGGTTTGACTGGAAGGACAGCGCGGTAACGATCGCTGGGCAGCAGCCGTCGGCTGCAGTCCTCAAATGGGTGAAGGACACAGTGTCGAGCGCACCAAAGCGCTTCGGCACTCCGTCCATTCGCACGCAGGCATTCGGATCCGCCGACAGAAATCCGGCCGCCCGTCTTGGCATCATCGTCACGAATGATTCATACGTCGCGAGCGTGGACAGCATCGACGGCAGCCTGCGCGTCGTGTGCTACGTCATCTCGCGCGACTATGAAGGGAAGCCGCTCGTCACGTACGGTTTCGAGACAGATGCGCGGCGATTCGTGCAGCCGCTCATCGATTCTGTCATCGCACGCAGCATGCTGCTTCCACCGTCATTGCTGCGAGGAGTATCGCGCGACTCAGTGCTGGCGGTGACTGCCTGGGCGCCGATGTCCGGAAAGATTTTCCAGTCGGCATCGAAGTCTTTCCCAAAGGATTACATGGCGGTCGACACTCTTGACGAGAGGTTCGGTCGCATGCGCCTCGCGGTGTCGCTTCGTCCGGAGATTGCGTCGAGGCTGGTCGTCGGCGGTTTGCCACGGTCGCGTCTGCCAATGCTTGCCGGCCTGTTTTTGTTGACGGTTGGACTGGTTGCGGCAGCGGTGATTCAATTGAGGCGGCAGCAGCAGCTCGCGCAGCTTCGGGTTGACTTCGTGTCCGGAGTCTCGCACGAGCTTCGAACTCCGCTCGCTCAGATCCGGTTGTTCGCTGAGCTGCTGAGAAACGGACAGCTGCGCTCCGAGCAGGAACGAGAGCGTTCGTTCAGCATTATCGACGAAGAGGCGCAGCGGCTGACGTATCTGGTCGAAAATGTGCTCGCCTTCTCGCGGTCGGAGCACGGCCGCAATACTGTAGTTGTCGAGCCGGTCGAAATGGATCGCGAGATGGAAGCTGCGATCGACGCATTTGCGCCGCTCGCTCGCGTTCGCCGGGCGAAGATCAGGTCCACGGTTCAGCCCGGTCTCGTCGCTCGCGTCGATCCGCGCGCGCTCAGGCAAATCGTGCTGAACCTGCTCGACAATGCGGTGAAATACGGCCCGCTCGGCCAGACCGTGACGATCGCCCTCGAGGGTGCCGACGACAAGGTTCAGATATCGGTCGAAGATCAGGGCCCGGGCGTTCCGAAAGCAGATCGCGAAAAAGTATGGGATCCCTACGTTCGCCTCACGCGCGAGACCGAATCGGCCGCCGGCGGAAGCGGGATTGGACTTTCAATCGTGCGTGAGCTGGTCCGGCTGCATTTCGGCCGTGCGTGGGTAGACGACGCCCCGGGCGGCGGGGCTCGCTTCGTCGTTGAATTTCCGCGTGAGTCGGCCCGCACTGCTGATTCAACCCCTGCGTTCCATCGCCAATCAGCCGGAGTCGTCGCATGACAAAAGTTCTCGTCGTGGAAGACAACGCAAATCTTGCGTTCGGGCTCACCCGCAGCCTGGAGTCGGAGGGTTACGAAGTCGAGTCGGCAGAGGATGGGCTCAGCGGATTCGAGCTGGCGAAGTCAGGCAATCCTGATCTGGTCGTCCTCGATTTGATGCTTCCGGGCATGGACGGTTACACGATTCTGAAGAAGCTTCGTGCCGAGGGGAAAGATGTTCCGGTGCTGATTCTCACCGCCCGCGGCGAGGAGGCCGACAAGGTTTTCGGCTTTCGCCTCGGCGCCGACGACTATGTGACGAAACCCTTTAGTCTTTCAGAGCTCCTTGCCCGCGTCCAGGCAATTCTTCGTCGCGCCAAGGGACCCGAAAAACACGAGGAAGGTTCGGCGGTAGAGGAGTTCGGTGAAGTGAGCATCAACACGCTCGCACGATCGGTGAAGAAAGCAAACGGAGAGGTTGCTCTGACTCCCAAGGAGTTCGATTTGCTGCTTGCGCTGGTGAGAAGGCGTGGCGCAGTCGCCTCGCGGCTCGAGCTGCTCAAGGAAGTCTGGGGTCACCAGGCCGAAGTGATGACGCGCACCGTCGACATCCATATTGCAGAGCTGAGGCGAAAGCTGGAGAAGGATCCGTCGACGCCGAAGCACATTCTCACTGTCTGGAAGGCGGGCTACCGTCTGCAGGCGTAGTTGAGCTGTTACGGATCGCGCTAGTTTCTGGTACCGGGTACCAGCAACCGGGTAACGAACACCGGGTTTAAACTCGGCCTTAGTTGACGCTCGTCGGTTGCGTACTCACACCCGGCAGCAGAGCCAAACCTAAATCTTCGGTCCAGCCGGCAGCTTGCGCCGCGGCGCCCGCGGGGGCGGGGGAGGCGGAAGCTTGGGTCGCGGCCCCGGCGCCTTCACGAGCAGCTTCGCGTTGATTCTGACTTTGTCGTTGGGCAGATTGTTGAGCTTCTTGATGATGTCCGGCGTCGTATCGAAACGAGTCGCAATAGTCGAGATGGCATCGCCGCGGCGAACTACATAGTAGATCGGCTCGTTGACGAGCTTAGCCACGTCAGCCCGAATCCGCCGTTCCCTGATCGACTCAACACGCTGCGCGTCGAGTTTTCGGTTCACGTGGTCAAGAAGGCTGTCGAGCGACGCCTCATCGCCGCGCGACGCGCCGAATTCCTGCTGTGTTCCGGGACCGTGTGAAATGACTACCCCGTGGGCGGTGAGAAAATAAAGCCGCCTCTGTTTGATCGTAAGCATGGTATCATTCGGAAACTCGTACTGAAGGATCGTCGGCGGGGCATCCTCGTTCTCGAGCTTGTCGCTGGGAGCGATGCCAACGAATATCACGCGGTCATTGGTGGCGACGAGAAGACCGTTCGACGATCTGTAGTAGTCGCTTGGCCGTCGCTGGAACGCCTTCGCATAGCTCTCGACGTGCTCACCGTAGTGAAGCATGCCGGCATTTAGCTCGCGCGCTGCGGACTGCCAGGCGCCGCGCGCATCGACGTGCCGCATGAACACACCGTAGCCGATAACCATGATCCCGATCACGACGACAAAAAAGCCGATGATGGCGCGCTTGATAAAGCGGAACGATCTGTAAAGTCCTTCCGACTCTCTCATTTGGTTCGCGGAATTGGATTCGGGGAAACTGTCGAATGTCGAACTCGGGAACTTTACAAACAAAGCGCTCGAAGGGCAGCAGATTGCCGCCGATTTGTGCAGCGTTTGTCATGGGCAGGGGCAATCTCCGTACCCTCACGTGGCACATAGGGTGCAGAGACAGGTGATTATGACCAACCCCGCGGACCACGATCGGCGAGAGGATGATGATGTCAGTCAGGCTCCCGACGATCGCCGCCACACCTCGGGGAACATCTATACCAATGTCAGGCGCCGTTCGGTCGAGCGGCCGGCCCTCAAGGCCTGGCAACGGGCCCTCAGGACGATTGGGCATGGCCTTGCCGCATCGGTTCTGCTGGTTGCAGGCACGGTGTGGACCCTGAAGCAGCAAAAGCCGAAGTACGTAAATCCGGGAGAGCTTCTTCAGCTCCCGCCGTCCCTCGTCGCGGCTGCTCCTCCGCTCAGCGAGCAGGTATTCAGGGTCAGCGCCGTGCTACGCCGCTACACGAAGGACACGACGCGAGCCAACACGATCGCTCAGGCGCTGGTAGACGAAGGAAGGAAAAAGGACCTCTCTCCGTCTCTCCTCATCGGAATATTGCTAACCGAGAACGCGAAGCTCGACCCTCAGGCACGGAGCAACGTCAGCGCCCGCGGACTGATGCAGGTCATGCCGTTTCACGCCGGCAAGTGGAAAGGCTGCACCTCGAACGATCTTGCTGATATCGCCTCGAATATCTGCTACGGGACGGCGATTCTGGCGAACTACATCAAGCGGGCACCGTCGCTCGAGAAGGCACTGTTGAATTACAACGGGTGCGTTCGAGGAACCAATACGCCGCGCTGCCATACGTACTCGGGGAAAGTCCTTCGGTTTGCCGACAAGGCAGCGAGCCAGATGCTGGCAGCACCGTTTCCGACGCCGGCACCTGTTGAGTAAATAACCACTCAACTGACCTTCGAACTGCGTCAAGATGCGAAGGGTTAGAGGTACAGGATTTAGAGCGGAGGTTTAGGCGGCTTCTTTTTAGGTGCCTTCCGTCTCGCCGCCTTGCTTTTCGCCGCTGCGTCCGCCTCGGCATCGCCCTCCTCATCGATTTTGCCCCTCAAATATCGAATCAAGCCGTATAGCATCTTTCTGATCTCAATTGTTTGAGCGGTCAGGGCGAGGCATGGGCTTTTGTCGATGGCTTCGAGATCTGCTGCCACGATCAGATGGTATTCCAACTCGCGTGACGAGTTTAACGCGATCCGCAGAAATCGGGCGTATTCCTTTGCGCTTTCCTGGCCGCAACCCTCGACGATGTTCGTTGGCATCGATTGCGCCGCTCTCACCATTTGATTGCGAAGCGCCGCATTCCCTCCACTGCGCATCCCGCTGGCGGCGCGATCCACTTTCAGCGATAGTGCATGCGCCTTTTGCCAGACCTTCAGGAGTTTGAAGTCAGCCATGACGCACGCTAGGTCAGCGACGAACGTGAGAGGTCACCGTTCATCGAGGCGTAGCGTCGAAACAACGCCCGATGCCCACGGCCAACCTCCGCACTAATTCCTGTGCTTCTGTCCCCGCGCATCTTGGCGCAGTTCGAAGGCCAGTTCGCCC
>JBBQYO010000129.1:0-8363 GCA_038208605.1 Gemmatimonadales bacterium
GACGCTCGCAGAGGTTCTGCGCGGAAACATTCTCGTCCACAACCACTGCTACCGCGCCGATGAGATGGCTCAGATGATCGACATCTCAAAGGAATTCGGCTACAAGATCCGCGCGTTCCATCACGGCGTAGAGGCCTACAAAGTCGCTGATCTTCTCGCGAGAGAAGGCATTGGCGGATCGCTGTGGGCAGATTGGGGATCGTTCAAGATGGAGGCGATCGACGCGATCAAGGCGAACATCGCTCTCACTTCGAATGCAGGCGTTCGCGTCGCTGTGCACTCAGACGATCCCTCAGGGTCGCAGCGTCTGAATCAGGAAGCCGCAAAGGCAATGGCGGCCGGGATCGCCGCTGGAATTCCGATCACCGAAGATATCGCGATCAAGTGGCTCACCATCAATCCGGCATGGCAGCTCGGACTCGACGACAAGATCGGGTCGATCGAGCCGGGTAAGGACGCCGACCTCATTCTGTGGACGGGAGATCCGTTCAGCGTCTACTCCAAGCCGGAAAAAGTATGGATCGACGGCTCCATGTATTTCGACCGGCTCGATGCGCGAGAACAGTGGCGCACTGACTTCGAGCTTGGATTCGTAAAGACACCAGCGGCGATGAACCGATGACCGATACAACCAACTTCTCGAAACGCGCAGCAGTTGTGTGCGCCGCGCTTACAATCCTGTCCGCTTCCCTGTCGGCACAGACGATCGCGATAACTGGCGGAAAAGTCTATCCCGTCAGCGGCTCGCCGATCGACAACGGAACAGTGCTTATCCGCGACGGAAAGATCGTCGCCGTTGGATCGAACGTCTCCATTCCGAGCGGAGCGCAGCGCGTCGACGCGACTGGAAAGTGGGTCACGCCCGGCCTCATCAACGCATCGACGCAACTTGGCCTGGTCGAGATCGGAGCGGTGCAATCAACTCGCGATGATGCAGCGAAGGGCAAGGACAACATCGCCGCTGCATTCACCGTATGGGAGGGACTCAACACTCAATCGGTTCTCATTGCACCGGCGCGACGCGACGGTGTGACGAACGTCGTGGTGGTCCCCACAGGCGATCAGCTGGTATCCGGACAGGCGGCCATTCTCACCCTAGTGGATGGCATGCCGAGCGACATGGTTTTAAAAACTCCAATCGCGATGATCGCGCAGGTTCAGAATTCCGGTGACGCCGGAGTCGGCGCGCGCGGCGAGCTGCTCGTGAGATTGCGCGAGCTGATCGAAGACACACGCGCATTCATGCGCAATCGCGCAGCTTACGAAAAAGCCGAGACTCGCGACTACATCGCGAGCAGACTCGATCTGCAGGCGATGATTCCCGTCGTCGAAGGAAGACTTCCGTTACTGGTCGTTGCAGACAAGGCGACCGACATCGATGCAGCGCTTCGGATTGCGAAGGAGAATGGGCTGAAGCTCATGATCGGCGGAGGCGCCGAAGCGTGGCTCGTCGCCGACAAGCTGGCGGCGGCGAAAGTCCCCGTTTTCACCGGCGCGATGAACAACATTCCGTCGTCGTTCAATCAGCTCGGACAGGTGCAGGAGAATGCCGGACTTCTTCGCAAGGCTGGAGTTCAGGTGATCATCGTCGGTAACGCGGGCGGTGGTGATGAAGAGGCGTTCAACATCCGCAACATCAAACAGGAAGCGGGCAATGCCGTCGCGTATGGAATGACCTGGACCGATGCCCTTCGCGCAGTGACGCTTACTCCTGCAGAAGTATTCGGCGTGTCGGATCGCGTTGGCTCGCTGCAGGCTGGTCGCGATGGCAACGTCGTGATCTGGAGCGGCGATCCATTCGAGTTCACCAGCATCGCCGAGCACGTGTACATCAGGGGCCGGGAGTACCTGGCTCCGGATCGCCAGCAGCTTCTGACCGAGCGCTACAGGAGGCTGCCGCCTGGCCAGGGGACGCCGATCAGATAGACGCGTTACAAAGAAAGGCCGGGCTAAGCGCCCGGCCTTTTTTTACAATTGAAATTTCAACCACCAATATCCTGACCGCTCGGGCCATCGGCCATCCCGGATGACTGGGTGTCGGGGTACGTGGCGGCCGCTGGATCTGACGCCGAAGAAGAGGTGTTCGACGAGCTCGAAGAGGCCGACGAGGTCGAGGGCGCCGACGGGCCCCCACCCCAATTCCGGTTCTGTTTCTTCAGCTCTTCCAGCTCTGCCTCGTACTTCGCGGCTTCAGCGTCATGCGTAGCCAGCGTTGCGGTGAGCCGCGTCCTGGTGTCGGTGTCGAGATCGTTGCCGGACTGGCCGGACCTGAAGACGGCGTATCCAAGCGCCTGGGCAGCCTTATCGGCAAGCTGTCGCGTCCGGAACGCCTCGAGCCTGATCTTTCCCTCATCGAGCGCGCCCTGCGCGGCACGTCCCGCCTTGTCCAGCTCTTCTTTCAGTTTATCGAGTAGCGCCATTTTCGTCTCTTGTTGAAGTGACCGTGCACTCCGGAGAATACGCAAATCCGCAGCCGCCGGTTTCGATATCCATGTAAATGGCAGCGGCTATTGGGGCACTGGGGCAACAGCAATGGTGGAGGACGGCGGGGGTACAACGGAGTTTGGGAGAGCCGAAATCCTGGCCATGGTTGAACGTCTTCTTGTCCGATCGAAAGGCGGCGGCGCCGATGATGAAACGCCAAACTCGGAAAGCGTTTCAACTTTCGCCAAGTCTTCCCAAAGACTCCGGTTTGCCCTCCGGAGTTTTCCCCCCACTCCAATTAAACAGAGAACGCCCAACGCGGTTGTCAGGATTGGGACTCCCGAACTCCGTTTTGTCTCCCGCACTTCTCCACCATTGCTGTTTTGCCTGCCGGGCCCCCTACGCAAAAAAGCCCTCGAAAAGGAGGGCCTTTAGAGCGGAAGGAGAGCGAGCCCGGCGAAATCAGGCGGCGGTTTCGGTCGCCTTCTGATCGGGATAGACGCTGATCTTGAACCGTGTGCGGTTCTTGTGCTCGAACTTCACGACGCCGTCGATGAGCGCGTAAATCGTGAAATCAGTGCCGAGACCGACGTTGCGGCCGGGATGCCATTTGGTGCCGCACTGGCGAACGATGATGTTGCCGGCGATGACTTTCTCTCCGCCGAACTTCTTCACGCCGCGGTACTGTGGATTGCTGTCGCGTCCGTTTCTGGAAGAACCGACGCCCTTTTTATGTGCCATCTGAAATGCCTCTTATCCGAGCGTGATGTCGCCGATGCGGACTTCAGTGAAGCCCTGCCGGTGTCCCTGCTTCTTCGCGTAATTCTTGCGGCGCTTCATCTTGAAAACGACGATCTTCTTGTCGCGCCCATGGCGAACGATCTCGCCGGCAACGGATGCGCCGCTCAAGGTGGGGATGCCGACGTGAGTCTTGTCGCCGTCGGACCCGAGGATGACGTCGCTGAACGTCACTTTGGCGCCTGCTTCACCCGGCAGGCTGGGAATTCGAATTGTCTTGCCCGACTCGGCGCGGAACTGCTTGCCGCCAGTGCGGATGATCGCGTATGCCATTTGTTAACTACAGGAGAGGGAAACTGTTACAGCCTTTCAACTTAAGTGGCGGAGAACTACATGTCAATTTTTCTGGCGCGCGTGAGGATTGCGTATCCCAGACTAACGGCATCGACGATCGACGATAAGTGTGCGGACCCGAGGACGGCGCGTGGCAGGTCCCCGATTGCCACGCGCAGACGCTTTCGCGCTCATCCCCAGTTCTCAATTAGTCGTCGATCGTCGATTGCTTTTGGCCCTGGATCCGCAATCGCACTCCTCAAGCGACCGCGTATTGCTGAGTAACGTCTCGCCCCTGCCCCTTCACAACGAGCTTGAACTCATCCGGCTTGAGCAGCGGATCATCCCTCAGCTCGAGCGAGAACGCCGCAGTCTTTTGAAGCCTCTGGACCAGCTCCCGCTCCTGCTCCAGCACGTACATCGCAACGTCCGGATGCAGCTTCACGAGGAGATTGTCCTTGCGACCCTCCACAACCATGCGGCGGACCGAGCGCTCCATTCTTCGAACAATTGTCTCGGGCGTGAATACTCTTCCCGTTCCGAGGCACGTGGGGCAAGGCTCGGTCATGCTCTGGTAATGACTCTGCCGCACTCGCTGGCGTGTCATCTCGATCAAGCCAAGGTCGCTCACTGCAAACGCTTTCGTCCGTGCGCGGTCGCGAGTGAGATGATTCCTCAGCTCCTGCAGAACCTTCTCGCGGGACTGCTTTGTCTCCATGTCGATGAAATCGCAGACGATGATTCCGCCTACGTCGCGCAGGCGGAGCTGTCGCGCGATTTCCGCAGCTGCTTCCATGTTGGTGCGAAGAACCGTCTTCTCAGGATCCTTCTTCCCGGTGTACCTGCCGGAGTTGACATCGATCGATACCAGTGCTTCCGTCGGCTCGATGATCAGGTAGCCACCCGACGGGAGCTCGCAGCGCCGCTTGAACGCGTCGCGAATTTCCGCCTCGATACCTGCGGTGTCGAACAGCGGTATGCGCTCCTCATACAACTTCACTCGCGGAATCAAATCCGGCGCCACGGTCTTCAGATACTCGGTGACCTCGGCGTGAACGGGCTTGGAGTCGATCGAAAGGCTGTCGATCTTCGCGCTGAAGAGATCGCGCACGAGACCGCGTGTGAGACCCGTCTCGCGGTGAAGAAGCGCTGGAGCGCGTGTGAACTGACCCTTGCGCTTGATCTTCTTCCACTGCGCCATGAGAGTTTCGAGATCGCGTTTGAGCGCCTCGGGAGTCACGTCCTCGCTGACGGTTCGGACAATGACGCCGCCCGACCTGTCGGGAAGAATCGCAGCGACCTGTTCCTTCAACCGTTGCCTCTCGGGGCCTGCGCCGATCTTTCGGCTGACGCCGACTCGCGAAGAATCCGGGATGTAGACGAGGAATCGGCCAGCCAGGGAGATCTGGGCAGTAACGCGCGGTCCCTTCGTCGAGATCGGCTCCTTCGACACCTGCACCATGATCTCCTGGCCGCGCTTCAGTGCATCCTGAATCGGGGGAGCAGGGATTTTTCCGCGATGGCCACCGCGGCCGCCTCCGGTGTTGCCCTTCGGTGCACCGTTGGATTTGGCGACCGTATCGGGCTGATCGGTCGAATCCTCGTCCTCATCGTCTACCTCGTCGTCGTCTTCCGCATCTTCGGCTGATTCGCGAACGAGATCGGAGGCATGAAGGAAAGCGCTCTTCTCGGTGCCGATGTCGACAAAGGCGGCCTGGATGCCGGGAAGCACCGCCTCAACTTTGCCGAGGTATATGTCACCGACCATGCGCCGGTTGTCTGGACGATCGACGAGGAGCTCAACGAGCTTCCCGTCCTCCAGAATCGCCACGCGCGTTTCGCGCGCGCCGGCGTTGATGAGGAGTTCTCTTTTCATCGTGACCCACCAGCTTCCCCAGGACGGCGACTCGGCGTCACGGCTCAGGCCGGCGGATAATCCCTTAGTGTGGGTGCGTCACAGGACGACACCTTTTGGTCAGCGAACCTGCTTCTCGATCGCCCGGCCAGGCATGTTGACGGGCGGCGCGAGTCGCGCGCGCACCCACATGCTGGCCCGGCTTTATTCGGATCACAAAATGTACTGGTGCAAACGCCGTTCATGCAATAGCGACAACGACTTACAGCCCTCTTGTCATCCTCAGGACGAGCCATCCCATGAAGAACAGGTAAGTGATCCCGGCCTTCCATTCGCCGTGCCTCATGTACAGGTCGAGGCTGAAGCCGTCTTCGTCCGCATCCCCGTCCCTCCAGGGAGTGACCCGGGGAACGAATGCAGGAACGTTGGCCGAATAGCGGTCATACGCTTCCGGGAAGCGCTCGCGAATGTTGGCCTTTTCGCGCTCCATCGTCGGCGCATAAACGAGAAGCCAGAAACCGACGACAATAAAGAGGAGCGACCAGTGAGCGGCTATCGCGAACCCCGCTCCGATCAAAAAACTTCCGAAGTAGAGCGGATTGCGTGTGTGCGCGTAAGGTCCGGTCACGGCAAGGCGCTTGTTCTTGATGATATGGCCCGAGGCCCACGCCCTGATCAGCACACCCACAAATGCGATCGCCGCTCCGACAGGCAGAGTGACTGGCGTCGGCCGCGCCCAGATCAGATATCCAATTCCGAATGCGAAACCAAGTGGAAGCCGGAGCTTCTTGGCCGTTTCGGAATAGGTCAATCCAGCAGTCCGCGCAGCAGGTGGCGGGCAATGACGATGCGCTGAATCTCGGACGTCCCTTCCCCGATCTCGCAGATCTTCGCATCGCGCATCATTCGCTCGACCGGATAATCCTTGGTGTACCCGTAACCGCCATGGATCTGAATGGCCTTGATCGTGGTTCGCATTGCAAGCTCCGAACAATACAGCTTCGCAATCGCCGCCTCTTTTCCAAACGGCCGCTTGTTCTGGGCGAGCCATGCAGCATGAAACATGAGATGCTTACCGGCTTCGATCTCTGTCGCCATGTCCGAGAGCTGGAATTGCACCCCCTGGAATTGCGCGATCGCTTTGCCGAATTGTTTGCGCTCACTGGCATAACGAAGCGCGAGATCAAAGGCACCCTCGGCAATTCCGAGTGAAAGAGCTGCAATACCGATTCGTCCCGCGTCGAGCGTCTGCATAAAGTTGATGAAACCAAGGCCCTCATCGCCGAGCCGGTTTTCTTCCGGGACTTCGACGTCCTCGAAGATCAGCTCGCGGGTATCCGACGCTCTCCAGCCAAGCTTGTCTTCCTTCTTGCCAGCACGGAACCCTGACATCCTCGGCAGGGATGGCTCGTCGCCAATCGTCGCCGTGCCGCGGTGCGACAGGTCGGCTTCCTTCGTCATGATGAATGACGTGATGCCTTTCGTCCCGGCTTTCGAGTCGGTCACAGCTGTGACGACGAAGATCTCGCCCACGCCGCCGTGCGTGATAAAAACCTTCGATCCGTTGATGATGTAGCGGCCGTCTTTCTTCACCGCAGTCGTACGAGTGCCGGCGGCGTCGCTTCCCGCGGTTGGTTCCGTCAGGCCGAATCCGCCGAGGACTTTACCTGAGGCGAGCAGCGGGATGTAAAGATTTTTTTGCGCGCTCGAGCCGAAGTTCACGATCGGTGACGTGCCCAGAGTGGTGTGAGCGGAAATCGTGATACCATGCGAGGCGTCGACCTTCGCCATCTCCTGAATCGTGATCATGAAGCTGAGGGTATCGAGTCCCGCTCCGCCCATCTCTTCCGGCCACGGCACGCCAAGCAGTCCAAGCTCACCCATCTTCTGAACGTTCTCCCACGGAAATTCCTGGGAGGCATCAAACCGTGATGCGACAGGCGCAACTTCATCGCGCGCAAACTCACGAACCATGTCTCGAACGGCGATGTGCTGTTCGGTGAAGTAAAGTGAATCGTCCATTTGATTTAGGCGGCTTCCGTCTCTTCGGAGTTGCGAATCACGGCGAGGAACATTTCGCCGTATCGTGACAGCTTCATTTCGCCGACGCCTTTGACCTGAGCGAGCGATTCGAGCGAAGGGGGTCTCCGCATTGCCATGTCCGTCAGCGTGCGGTCTGAGAATACAATATACGCTGGAACTTTCTCCTCGCGCGCGATCTCGATGCGTTTCTTGCGAAGCGCGGCAAGCAGTATTTCCTGCGACGCGTCGAGCTCGCTATCCATTTCTGCGGTGACGGGAATTGCGCGAGACCGAGGCGCGGGTCTGGTCATCCCGCGCCGCCCCGAAGATCCTGATCGGGCCGGTGAAGGTGTCGCAGCGGTATCTCGCGGCTTCGATGTGCCGAGGCAGTTGTCGCAACCGGAACAGCGACTTGTAGCTGCCGGATCGCCGAAATAGCGCAGCACAAAACCTCGTCTGCACGCTTTGGTATAAGCGTATTTCTGAACGGCATCGAGCTTCGACAGCTCTGCGGCACGCCGGCGGTCGATCGTGTCCCAATCGATTTTGAAAACCCCGAGCGGCGCGCGCGAATCGGCCAGCCGAATTCCCGAATCTGCTCGCTCCCAGACGAGAATCTGCCGTGACTGCATCGCTTCGAGGAGAGCCGTCGCTCCGGAACGACCGGCGAGCCCGGGCGGAAGTGCATCGAGATCGACAGAGATTCCCGTTTGAAATCTGTCTCCGCCGATTTTCCACAGTGCGCGCAGCAGTCCAAGCTCCGGGTTCGCCGTTCCCGTGATCTCTTCGCGAATTCTTTCCGGCGTTGCAAGAAGTCTCACGAAGACGGACGAGCCGGATCCCGATGCTCCAACCACGGCGCCCGATTGGGACAAAATGCGCACCGCGCTTTCGATCTCCCTCGCACTGATCTTTCCGGACATCAGCGGCAGCATGTCTTCGGGAGTCGATGGAAGCGGCTTCCCCGCTACCGCGCGACGAGAGAGAGCGT
>JBBQYO010000130.1:0-8335 GCA_038208605.1 Gemmatimonadales bacterium
TCGGGCGACCAATCTGCATCGTGTACGCCTGCGAGCAGCTCGCGCGGCATGCCGCCCCCCACAGGCATTCGCGCGAGTGTGCCTGTCAACACTCGATGATGATTGAAGACCGCCCCGACGAGCACGGCCATCTCGTCCTTCGACGAAACGGAAAGGAGATGTGTTGCCGAATCGCTAAGCGCGCGTGGCTGCGGATAAGCCAAAGTCAGTGTATAGATGCGAGGTGAGCTGCCGCTCTCGGCGGCACTGTACACGATCGATTCGCCACCGGTCGTGTAACGGGCTGAGAATATGGATTGCTTGGTATATGTCTTCTGCTGCATCGAGAGGCCATCCGTCGCCTCGTGAGAAGCCGAGCGCCGGCCGGCCAGGTAAGCTGTTGCGGCGATCACCGCGCAAAGAAACGCTGCGGCTCCCCACAGGGCCGCATTGCCTGCGAGTGAACGTGTGGCCGAAGTCGCGCGCGCCGATTGATGTCCCGACGGTTGCAATGAGGATCCACCGTCACGCAGCGATTCGGCAAACGCAGCAGCGGATGCAAATCGATCGGCCGCAAGCTTCTCGAGCGACTTCTGGACAGTCGCGTCGACATGCGGCGGTACGGTGTGACGCTGCGCGGTGAGGCTCTTCGGAGTTTCGGTAATCACCTTCGCAACAATCGACTGCGCCGTCGGTCCGACAAACGGCGGCTCACCCGCCAGCATTTCGTACAAGACGCAGCCAAGTGAGTAGATGTCGGTGCGGGCATCGACTTCGCGGGAGCCCATCGCCTGCTCAGGACTCATGTACGTCGGGGTGCCAAGCGACATTCCGGTCTCGGTCATGCGCGCGCCGCCGGTCTTCGATGCAGCGAGAGCAATTCCGAAATCAGCGACGACTGCGTGTCCTCGCTGGAGCAGAATGTTCTCGGGTTTGATATCGCGGTGGATCACGCCGCGCTCGTGCGCGTACTGGAGCGCGTCCGCGACTTCGCCGGCAATTCGCAGGGCATCGTCGATCGGTAGCTGCTTCTCACGATCCAATCTGTCGCGCAGCGATTCGCCCTCGACGTACGGCATCACGTAGAAGACCGTACCGTTCACTTCTCCCGAGTCATGAAGGGCGAGGATGTGCGGATGCTGCAGGTTCGCCGTCGTCTTTATTTCCGCCAGAAAACGCTCAGCCCCGATGGCAACGGCCAGCTCGGGCTTCAGCACTTTCACCGCGACCTTTCGATTGTGCTTCAGGTCCTCGGCAAGATAGACGGTGGCCATACCGCCGGCGCCGAGCTCGCGGTCGATGCGGTATCGATCAGCGAGTGCCGCGGTGAGACGTTCGAGCTGGTCGCTCATACTATTTAGAGTGGCACCTTCGACCGGGTGTCTGTACTACCTTGGAGGGTGATCGGGGCCGAACGCGTCGCGCGCGACGCGCCACATGCCGTCAGGGTCGCGGTGATACACGACCAATCCCCACCCGGTGTCTACCACATCCTTGCCGCCTGCAACCGGCGTGTCGGTTGACGTGTAGTCATAGCGCTCGAACGCATAGTCACCCGACACCGTGAATTCCCGGACCGGCTTGTCCCAGTGCGTGTGGTAGGCCTTGTAATATCCATCCGCCCATTCGCGCACGGCTTTCTTGCCAACGAGCGGCTTTGCGTTCGCAGCCAGGAAGATCACATCGTCCGTGAACATCGATGTGAGCGAGTCGATGTTGTTGGAGTTGATGACTCGCACGTAGTTCTCATGAGCCTTGTGGGCACCGGCATCACGTGCGGCCGCATCGGCGGTCGATACAGTCGCAGCAGTGGCGGCAGCCGGTGCCCGTTCGGGTTCTGGCGAGGAGCAGGCCGAGGCAATCGCGAAGAGAGCACAGCAGCCGATGGGGTTTCGCATGACGACGGGGGCCGGTTGAGGGAGTTTGCCAGCCGCGAAGATACAACAGCATTGGGAACCCCGCGCGGGAACGGGCTGAAACCTTTCGCCCGTAACGCGGTAAACGTTAGCTCGTAGCTGTTACGGACACCGGTCGTTTACCAGGTACCAGGTACCGCCAACCGGGGAACGCCCTTCCATCGTCAGCCGGCTTCGTTAATCGCGTTGCCCGGTGTCGGGTACAAGGATGGCCGTAACAACGATATCCAGTAACAACTCTCCTGCTATGCGACTCGCCTGCAGAAAGTGCTAGATTCTCCCGCGTCGCAAACCCGGATTCGATCGCCTGACAGATCCGCAAAATCAATTCACTGGAGCAGTCGGCACCACCTACACAATCGAGCGTGAGCTGGGACACGGCGGAATGGCCGTCGTCTACCTCGCCTCGGAAAATGCAGTGTGGATGCGCGATGCGCCGCACGATGCCCAGCGAAAAGTGCTCGCAGGTCTCGCGACTTTCGCGGACCTGAAGGAAAATCCGCGATACCAGCGATTGATTTCCTCGAAGTAGCCGGCAGGTACACATGTCACATTGCCTATAGGAGGTATCGTGCGAAAATCGCTCGCGATGACTGCAGGGATAATGCTCATTTTCGCCGGCTCGCTTCGCGCTCAGGATGCCGCAGTCGCGAACCCGAAGACCATCCACGTGACGCTCGACAATGAGCACGCTCGCGTTTTCGAGGCGACGCTCACGCCGGGATGGAAGGAGAACATGCACTCACATCCCACTTCTATAGTATATGTCATCGTCGGGGGAACGGTCCGTAACCATCTCCCCGACGGAACAACCTCCGAAGCGACTCTAACCGCCGGACAGACTCTCTATCGGGATCCGATTACGCATTGGAACGAGAACATCGGCAAGACGACCATCCGCCTCATTGTCGTCGAGCTGAAGCCTCAACCTTCGAGCGCCACGCGGTAATCAGTTACATGGTGTTACGGATACCAGTCGTTTACCTTTTACCCGTCACAACCGGCGTCCGGTTCAGGATTCCTTGTTCGATTTATGGCTGCTCATTGAATCGAGCTCGGCGATCGCGTCGTCCGGCAGCGCGAGATCGGCTGCCGCAAGGTTCTCGTGCAGGTGCCCGAGCGACGATGTGCCCGGAATCAACAGGATGTTGGGCGCGCGATGCATCAGCCAGGCAAGCGCCACCTGCATCGGCGTCGCGCCAAGTCGCGCGGCGACATCCGACAGAGTTGAGGACTGAAGCGGACTGAATCCGCCGAGCGGGAAGAAGGGCACATAGGCGATGCCCTTTGCTGCGAGGTCGTCGATCAGAGTGTCGTCGTCGCGGTGCGCGAGATTGTACTGATTCTGCACGCAGGCCACGGGCGCGATCGCGCCCGCTTCCTCGACCTGTGCGGCCGTCACGTTGCTCAGACCGAGGTGCCGGATCAGCCCCTGCCGCTGGAGCCCGGCGAGCGCGATGAATCGTTCCGCGATCGACCCCTCGCCCGGCCCGTGGCCATCGCCCATCACGCGCAGGTTGACGACATCGATCGCGTCGACCCCCAGGTTCTGCATGTTGTCGTGGACCGCCCGGGTCAGCTCGGCTGGGCGCTGCGCCGCGTTCCACGACGCATCCTTGCCGCGCACCGCGCCGACTTTGGTCACGATCGTGAGGTCACCCGGATAAGGGTGCAGCGCCTCGCGGATCAACTGGTTGGTGGTGTGCGGACCGTAGTAGTCGCTCGTGTCGATATGATTAACGCCACTCGCAACCGCCGCGCGCAGTACAGCGAGTGCACCGTTGCGATCCGCTGGCGGCCCGAAGATGCCGGGACCCGCCAGCCGCATTGCGCCATAACCCATGCGGTTCACGAGGCGGTCGCCGAGTGTGAACGTACTAGCAATTGAAGAGAGCATGTTCATGAGTCTTTTGCGTTTTGCCAGAGCTATCCGTGGCCGGGCACGACAGTGAGCAGCGACTGTGAGCAGCAAGACGCCTGCCTGAAAAAGGCTTGCCGCGCGCTCCGCCGCCGATCCCCTGATATTATTGGCGACTGGAGGCACTTCCCGGATGCCGGTTGTTCACCGGGTACCAGGTACCAGACACCGGGTTACGCAGTCTCTGATTAGTTGTTTTCCGGACACCGGCTTTTCACCGGGTACCCGGCACCCGATACCGGGGAACGCGCCCTTTCGCCCGCGTCCGGGGGCTGTCCTGTCAGAAACTGCGTTACCCGGTGTCTGGTAGCTGGTAGCCGGTGAACAACCGGTGTCCGGAACTGGAGAACGCCCTTTCTTCCGCGTTGGGGGCTGTCCTGTCAGAAACTGCGTTACCTGGCGTCTGGTACCTGGTACGCGGTGAACAACCGGTGTCCGGAACTGGAGAACGCCCTTTCTTCCGCGTTGGGGGCTGTCCTGTCAGAAACTGCGTTACCCGGTGTCTGGTACCTGGTACCCGGTGAACAACCGGTGTCCGGAAAACATTTATTGGAAGTCGTCTGGCACCGCATCAAGTACGGCGGCGCTGGCCAGAGGTTAGTCAGCGGCCTCCGACTAGCGGCTAACACCCGCGAACCGGCGCAGCGAGTCCGGCACCATGCGCCCGAACTCATCGAATACCTTGATGCCTGACTCTCCCACGGTACCCTTGAACTGTTCGTATGTGACACCTGCCTGCTTGAGGAACGGTTGCAGCGCGTTAATCTGCGTCTGCAGATCGCCCATTCTTTTCTTGCCGAGAACGCCGCCCATGTGAGTGGCGCCGTCCGAGAGTAATTGGCGCGCGCCCGCATTTGACAGCAGCGCAGCGACCGCGCTTCGAGCGCTTCGAGCCTTGGCCAGGTTCGTGTCTCGAACCCGGTTCAGCGAATCGCCTTTGGCGGCGACCCGCTTCAACGAATCCGCTACGACACGTTTCAGTGAATCGGCTTTGGCGGCGACCCGCTTCGCCGTGGCAACTCGCTTGACGGAGTCGGCAATTGCCTGCGAATCGAGCATCGGAGCGACGGCAAGGCTTTCAGCTGTCGCAGGTGCGACAGCCGGTGACACGGGCTGCATCGCGGCAGAGTCGGCGAAGGCAGCGACGGGCCCCGGGGGAACAGCGCCATTCGGAGATCCGCTCGGACGTGTCAACACGAAGACTGCGCCTGCCGCCACCGCCAGACCTAAGACAATCCAGCCCACGAGCGGTTTGTTCGATTTCTTTTTCGGAGGATCATATCCGACGGCCTCGCCCTGGTTGGTTGGGGTCGGTTCTCCGGCGAGGGCAAGCTGCTCGCCAGCCGGAGTGGCGGTCACCGGCGCGTTTGATACGGGCGTATTTGGTACGGGCGTATTTGATACGGGGGTATTCGAGACCGGCGTATTCGACACCGGCGTATTCGAGACCGGCATATTCGAGACCGGCGTATTCGAGACCGGCGTGTTAAACACCGGCGTGGAAGACACCCGGCGAGAGGATTCTGGCGTTGGGACGCGGACGAAAGCCCGGCGCTCCTGGGTCCTGATCTCGCCCGAGGTAATCGAGAATCCCTCGAGCGCGGCCAGTACTGCGTTGGCAGACTCTGGTCGGTCAGCCGGGTCCTTTGATAGGCAGATCATCACTATATCCGACAGCCATCGCGGAACGTCCGGCCGCACGTCGATCAGTGGCGGCACGTCCTGAGTCAGTACCGCTGCGAGAACTCGCTGCGGAGTACTCGCTGCGAATGGCGACCTCCCGTTCAGGAGCTCATAGGCAAGGAGTCCGAGCGCGTAGATGTCGATGCGATGATCAGCGGCCGGATCGCCGGCCAGCTGTTCGGGGGCCATGTAAGCCGGCGTGCCGATCGCCATGCCGGTGGAAGTCATCCCCGACGACGTCGTCGCCGCATTGAGTGCCTTGGCAACGCCGAAATCGGTGACCAGGGCATAGGTACCGGATCTGAGAATGTTCGCCGGTTTGATGTCGCGGTGAACTACCCCCTCGCCATGCGCATATTCGAGCGCTTCGCCGACATGGTACAGAACCCGAATGACGTCGGGGGCCAGCATGGGTCCGTTCCGCTCGAGCGATTGCTTCAGGGACTCACCCGCAATGAACGGCATCGTATAGTAGACGAGATCCTCGTGCTCACCGGCCGAGAGAAGCGGGACGATGTGCGGGTGCTGAAGCTGCGCAGCGACCTTGATCTCGCGGCGGAACCGGCCGCGGTTCACGTCCGCCAATAGCTCCGGCGAGAGGAGCTTAATGACGATTTTCCGTCCGAGTACCCGGTCGGTTGCCACGAACACGCGGCTCATCCCGCCGCCGCCGAGCTCGCGCTCAATGTCGTAAGCCTGGGAGAGGACGTCCTTAAGTTGCTGCTCGAATTCGGTCATTGCGGCGGTTCGAGGTGGTTCACGCGAAGGGATATGGTACTGTCCACGGCGTGCGAGCGCAATTTTCACGACCGGGACTCGCCCACGACGTCAGACCCGAGCGCGACGTCGCAATTAAAGTCCTCCACCCAGACCTTGGTGCTGCGCTCGGAAGCGAACGCTTCCTCTCCGAAATAAAAACAACCGCGAAGCTCCAGCGCCCGCACATTCTACCGCTCGTCAGGAACGTGGGACCGCGATATCGAAGTGCAGAACGTCCTCGCGCTCTCCCATCTTGCTGTACAGCGCGATTGCCGGCTCATCTTCAATGCCGGTGTCCGCTTGAACGAAGATGACGTAAGCCCCGCGCTCTGCACTGATCCTTTTCAATTCTTCGATCATGGCGGTTGCGATTCCCTCGCGGCGGAACGACGCAGCAACTGCGAGGTCGTAGATGTAGATCTCGCTGCGCTCCTGCTCGAATTTTTTCAGCTCGTATGCAGCAATGCCACCGACAATCTCATTGTTCCTGAATGCGGCTAGCGCGATGAAGTAATCACTAGCGAGAAGCCCTTGCTGGTAATCCACGCTCGGCCGCTTTGCAGAGTACGCATCGAGGTCGTCGAACGCCTGGGCGAACATGTCGAGAAACGGTTCCATTAGCGCAACGTCCTCGGGCAGAATGCGGCGAACAGTCAGGGACACGAAGACCTCCAATGGTGGCGTTAGTTTTGTAGTTACCGGAAACCGGACGTTCACCGGGTACCCGGTGACCAACCGGTATCCGGTAAAAAACCACATCTAACGAAAGAGAATAGTCGTGGCCCCGCAATTCATCTACGTCATGAAGGATCTTCGCAAGGTTGTCCCGCCGTCGCGCGAGATTTTGCGAGGGATCTGGCTCTCATTTTATCCCGGCGCCAAGATCGGCGTGCTCGGCGGCAACGGCGCGGGAAAGTCGACGTTGCTCAAGATCATGGCTGGTGTCGATCAGGATTTTCAGGGTGAGGCGTGGCCGCACCAGGGAACGAAGATCGGCTATCTGTCGCAGGTGCCCGAGCTCGATCCGGCGAAGAACGTTCAGCAGAATGTCGAAGATGCCGTCAAGGAACAGCGCGCATTGCTCAAGCAGTTCGAGGACATCTCGATGCAATTCGCCGAGCCAATGACGGACGGGCAGATGGAGAAGCTGCTGGAGAAACAGGGGCGTGTGCAGGAGCAGATCGACGCGCACAACCTGTGGGAGCTCGACCGGAAGATCGAGATCGCAATGGATGCGCTGCGTCTTCCGCCAGCCGATGCGGAGGTGACGAATCTGTCAGGTGGTGAGAAGAGGCGTGTTGCGTTGTGCCGTACGCTGCTGGAAGAGCCCGACATGTTGTTACTGGATGAGCCGACGAACCACCTCGATGCTGAATCAGTAGCGTGGCTGGAGAGATATCTCGCCGAGTTTCCGGGGACCGTCGTCGCTGTTACGCACGATCGTTATTTCCTCGACAACGTTGCGAAGTGGATTCTCGAGCTCGACCGCGGGGCGGGTATTCCGTGGGAGGGCAATTACACGTCGTGGCTCGAGCAGAAGAAGAATCGATTGGCGACGGAAGAGAAGCAGGCGTCGGCGAGACAGCGTACGCTTGAGCATGAGCTCGAGTGGGTGAGGATGTCCCCGCGTGCGCGGCAGTCGAAGTCGAAGGCACGTCTTCAGTCGTATGAAGATTTAGCAAGTGAAAAGCAGGACGAGAAGATCACACAGAACGAGATCGTGATTCCTCCGGCTCCGCGGCTTGGCAACGATGTCGTGATCGCGAAGAATCTTCAGAAAGCGTACGGCGACAAGGTGCTGTTCGATGATTTGTCGTTCGCGCTGCCGCGTGGTGGAATCGTTGGAGTGATCGGACCGAACGGTGCGGGTAAGACTACCTTGTTTCGGCTGATCGTTGGAGAAGAGAAAGCTGATGGTGGATCATTGAAGGTTGGTGAGACCGTGCAGCTCGCGTATGTGGACCAGGGTCGTGATCTCGATTCGTCGAAGACCGTATACGCTGAAGTGAGTGGCGGGCTCGACACGATTCAGGTTGGGAAGCGCGAGATCAATACGCGCGGGTATTTGTCGAGCTTCAAC
>JBBQYO010000131.1:0-8323 GCA_038208605.1 Gemmatimonadales bacterium
TTTACGCGACGTACAAGCGCGTCGTTCTGCCGGCGCACCGCGAGGGCTTTGTACTTTTCGATTACATGCGGTCATTCGTGCCACCGCCATGGTGGCCTTTTTTCCCGCTGATCCACCTCTTGTGGACATGGGTGTACGCCGCATACCGCTGCCGCCAGGAGAACATCCAGACTCTCGGTGACTTGTGGACGGCGGTTTCCGAGCATCGGCTGCTCGACGTGGAGGTGATTGTCGGGTTGGCGTTGGTTGGTGTTGTTCCCGGACTCATTGTGCACATCGACGGCGGGTCTGCGTTCTACTTTTCAGACGTGCAGCGATGGTTAGCGGCTGCGTGTCTGCTGTCGTGGCTCGGTGCGGTACGCCCCCTTGCCCAACGCTCGGTGGCTCAGCACAAGCCGCCCGCATCGCGGATCGGTGCGCTCCCCACTCGTGTGCTGCTCGGCGCCCTCCTCATAGTTCCCGCGGCGGGCTCCGTATTGTCGAACGCGCTGCATTGGCCCGTCATGATGCTTCAGCAGAATATTGCGGTGCGCGATGAGGTGTACGCGGCAGCAGGGCAGAAGCTTGGTGGGCAGCACATGCGTGAATTCCTGAACCGCCGCGATCCGGCAATTCTTGCGACGGGGCTTCGGGCTGCGCCGAACTACACGATGGTCCGCGGGCTCGAAGATATTCAGAAGCTCACCCCCGCCGCGCGCCGGCATCTCGCCCTGTTCATACCGCAGGACGATTTCCATTTCTGGAACAGTCTCACCCGGCCGGGCGCTTGTACTTTCCAGTCCCTGCTGGGCCCTGCGCTCTCGGGGCTCGCGTTGGTCGATGGGATGCCACCGTCGGGGTGTGAGCTGACCAGATACTATGGGCTGGGTTCCTTTCCGCCGCGGAGGCGAGCTCAGCTACCGTCTGACACGACGACAGCAGTGCTTTGCGAGAGAGCTCGGCGGATCGGGGCTGACACCGTCGTCGTTATGCGATTCCCCGGCGATTCCGCAATTCTCCGCAGAGTGCCATGCGCGGCCGCTCGAGGCTCGTGACGGAGAGCCACGCGGTATCGGTCCGCACAAGGGACCGGCTTACGGCCAGCGTTTTCGGAGGAGTGGCGGCGTGCGCCCTGGGGGTAATGTACTGGGTCTCTCGTATTGGTTTCGCGAACCCGGCGAGGCCGGTGATTGTCACGGCGGGGCTTGCACTCTTCGTTGTATGCGGACCGGCAATCATTGCAACGCGTTCAGACACCGCTGAATTGCGAAAGGGAGCAAAGTGGTGGCGAATGACGCCTTTTCTCGCGATCGCATCGCTGTTGCTCACGGCGGTCGCGGGCACTCTGGTTTATCCGCTCGGTGTAAACATGGGGGTTCCGATAGCCTCCGTCGGCCTTGCGGCCTTTCTCGTAGTCATCGGGCGCTGGGCACGTGGTGCTCGATTTACGTCCGCTACACTGGTGGTTGGAGTGGCCTTCATTTTCGCCGCCTGGATCGGTGGCACCGCGTGGGGAACGCGATACAAGACTCCGTTGTTCTGGGAGCTGATATCAGATCGCGGCAATGTTCATCACGACCCGCTTTACTACGTGAGCATGGCCAACTCGATGCGCGCGTACGGGGTGCCCAGCACGGCGCTGGATGGCGTTCCGTACACCCCGTATCACTATGGATCTGCGTGGCTCAACTCACAGTGGGCTGATCTGGCCGGCGTAGACGTTCTAACGTTTTACAGCCTGGGGCCCACAGTGTTCGTCGCCCCCGTTTTCTTTTTCGCTTTGCTGCTTCTCGCGGGTGAAGCCCGGTCTGCCTGGCGCCTCGAGCGGCCGAACGTTGCGACCGAATTGCCGCTGGAACGCGACTGGCTTCCGTGGCTTGTTCTCGTCGCCGCGGCGATTGGCGTCATTCCAGGCAGCGCATTGGACGCGCTTGCAATATGGAACCGCCACGTGCTGATATCCGAATCGTATCTCACCGGATTGGCGGTGTTCCTTTTGTGTTGCGCGTTGTCAATCGATTGGTGGATTTGCCGGGATAAACACACATCGCGAAGCGACGCGGCGTTCCTGTTCCTGGTTGTCCCGGCCCTGCTCGCCTGCCTCGGATTCCTCAAGGTGTCCCTGATGCTCCTTTCCCTCGCCGGGCTGATATGGATATTGACTCGTTCGGGGCTTTTTCGCGATCGCGGTTTTCTTCTTTCTTCTGCCGTCGCTCTTCTCGTGTCAGCTGTGACGTTCCGGCTTGTCTCTGTGCACGCGCAGAATCAGGGTTTCGCGCCGTTGTCGTTTATGCGCGAGTCCGTCAACCCCAGCTGGTGGCCCTACTTCCTACTCGGCCATTTTTTCTGGTCGTGCGCGTACATCGCGCTTCGCATTCACGAGGAAAAGACTCCCACTCTTGGGGACTTGTGGACTGCAGTCCGGGCCGGGCGCCTGATCGACGTCGAAATCGTTGCTGTTATCGCGATATGCGGACTGCTTCCGGGGGAGCTCATCGCGATTCATGGCGGATCGGCTGTCTATTTCTCCGACGTGCAACGGTGGTTGGCTGCTCCGCTTACGATGGCAATCGCCGCT
This sequence comes from Gemmatimonadales bacterium, assembly GCA_038208605.1. Lineage (GTDB taxonomy): Bacteria > Gemmatimonadota > Gemmatimonadetes > Gemmatimonadales > Gemmatimonadaceae > UBA4720. The sequence goes on from JBBQYO010000131.1 coordinate 2,558, forward strand.
AGATCGATTGCTCGTCCCGACCGCAGACCTGGAAGGTTCCTTTCATCGGTACGGATGAGCACCGTCGTCGTGGCCTTCATCGCAATCCCAATCACCCTGACGATTTTCTTCAACGTATCCAGAGCAGTCCGCAACGCGGCTCTGATGAACATCGGACTTCGAAACACGCTGGCGAGCTATTCCGGCTTGCACACAGGTAACGGAATTGTAGGTGACTCCCGGGTTCTCGAGACCGGTCTGCGCAAGGCGCCGGACTACGCCATGATATCTGCGCTCCGCGCACTCGACGGGGAGCCGCGGGCCACGAAACGCCGAACACTGTTGTTCATACCCCAGTCTGATTCGGCTTTCTGGAACGTTTACAGAGAACCCGACCGATGCAGCTTTGCATCGTTTGTGGGCCCTGCAACGTCCGGACACGCGCTGCTCGACGGCATGCCCCCCGCGTCGTGCGACTTGACTGACCAGTATGGGATGCCCGCATACCATCGCCGCACACAACCCCAATCGGCCGCTGAAATAACGCCGCTGGCGTTGTGCGCCAAGGCGAAGCAGAAAGGGTTTACGAGAGTGATCATTCTTCACCGAGACCAGGAGGGCAGCTACTCCACTCCAGCTTTCGACTGCTGACCGAAAGGCCCCGCCAGACAGAGTTCCATCGAGTTAGAAGCCGGTCGACCTGCCAACAACATAGAGCGGCCGCTGTTTCACCTCATCGTAGATCCGCCCGACGAACTCGCCGATCACACCGAGACAAATGAGCTGCACGCCGCCGAGGAAAAGAACGACGACGATCGTCGACGCCCAGCCGCGCGCGATGTAGCCCGATCCGAACAAACGCTCTCCGATGAAAACGATGCCTAGCACGAAGCTGGCTCCGGATGCGAGGAAGCCAAACCACGTCGCAAGTCTGAGTGGCGTTTTCGAAAGCGCGAACACTGCATCGACCGCAAGCGACAACATCTTGGCTGACGAATATTTCGTCTCGCCCGCGAAGCGCGCCGGACGCTCGTACACAACCGACGTCTGACGAAAGCCGAGCCAGGCCCGCAGACCGCGCAGGTATCGGTTGCGCTCCGGCATGGAGTTCAGCAGGTCAACGATCTTGCGGTCCATGAGACAGAAGTCGCCCGCATCCAGCGGCACGTTCACTTCGCTCAGCTTCCCGAGAACGCGGTAGAACACGTGGGCCGTGGCGCGCTTCCCGATTCCCTCACCTGCCCTCGCGGAGCGCTGTGCATAAACAACCTCGAATCCCTCTCGCCACCTGGCAAGCATCTCGACGATCAGCTCCGGAGGATCCTGAAGATCTGCATCGATGACGACTGCGCATTTTCCCGAAAGCGCATGTAGTCCCGCCGTGACCGCCGCCTGATGGCCGAAGTTGCGCGAGAAGTGAACTGCCTTGAAACGCGCGTCGGAGCGGCAGATCGAATCGAGCATTTCGGCAGATTTGTCCCTGCTGCCGTCATCTACAAAAATGATCTCGAACGACTCGCCCGCGGGCTGAAGAACCTGAAGGAGACGCGAGTGAAGCGCCTCGATCACCAGCTCCTCGTTGTAGATCGGAACTATTACGGAAACTGTGGGCGATTCGGTCGCAGCTGTTACTGAGTTGGTGGCGGTCATTGCTCGCGCAAATTACCCGCGAAGGCGCGACATTGCGACTGTCGGTCAGACCTCGGCGAGCAACCCCGCGGCGACAAGCCGGCCGACGGTCTCGACCACTTCTTCGGCGGAAATTCCGATTCGCGTCGCAATGTCGATCAAGTCCGGCTCTCCGTCGGCGTACGCGAGAATGTTCGTCATCGCTCGTACACCGAGGCCCGAGCCACGAGTGCTGAGGGTGGGATAGAGTCCGCGCTTGCCGAGCTGCGGCTCGCATAGCTGCGTAGCGCGGTAAACGCGATTGTGCTCGAGCAGAGTGATCGTTTTCTGCAGCGCTTCGAACGCCCCCTGCAGACCGGATGGGGTGATCAGCGTGAGATCGTCGAGCGACGTGTGATACTCCGGATAACTGTTATAACGAGTTCGCATGATCGATACGACGGGAAGATCGACTCCGGGGCTGCAATACTGCCGCTCATCGCTTCCCCGATCCATGTACGAGTACTCGATATGGCCCGGCGCATGGCGCGACATGACGAGCTTGGCCGCCCTGTCGGCGAGAGTGTTGCCGTTTCGGGAGCGCAGGAACGAATACGCGCGATCGTCGCCGACGCACGTAACCACGAACCCGGCGATCGTATTGCGCTTCATTGGTTCGAGGTTGCGGCTCAGATAGACAACAGATCCAATGGTTTCGGGGATGAAGAGAATCCTGTAGGTGAAGCGGCGATCAATTTGCCCCAGCCATTCCGCGAGCGCGGTCGTCACGACAGGACCTGACAGCTCGTTGTTGCCCATCGACGGGTGGCACACGTAGGTCGAGAGAAGAATCTCTCCTTCCTCGCGGCCGGCAAGAATAACTTCACCATAGCTGAGCGAGCCCGGCGCGAGCGTGCTGTCGATCACTACGTGATAGGTGCCTTCAGCGAGATTTTCGCGATCTGCCTGGGTGACGCAGAACCCCCAGCGCTCCTGGTAATAGGACGTGACGTAAGGAATCGCGTCCGGCTGGTCGGGAAGAGAATGCAGGTGAGGCTGAAGCTCCTCCAGTGTCATCCACTCATCGACCGGCGTGGAGTAGCCCACGACATGAAGGTTGCAGTCAGCGAAATCGACCAGTCGCTGGCCTAGTTCATTCTCGATGAAGGCGCCTCTGATATTCCACTCGTTCGGAACGGTCCAGTCGAACGCCTGCGTTCCGGATGGAACTTCGTGAATCTCGAGCCCGGGGACGATGCGCTTGATGTAGGCGAGTGTCTCTCTGACGCCGTCGCCCGTGATGCTCCGGCAGATTGGAAAAAGGTCGCGCGCCCAGCCGTGCATGCGATCGCCGGTCATGGCTGCCCCGCGATTGTCACCGGGTCCGGTTCGAAGTCGCTGATCACGAACCGGCGTCCGAGCTTTTCCAGCGCCGGTTTGACCCACGAGAGGGTCTCCTCGTCGAGAAGAGCAAGCGGATTTGATTTCATCGCATCGACCCAGAGTCTGCACAGGTTACGCGCGGAGGCAGCGAGAATCTGTGGAAAGTGCTCCAGCCTGCGGCACACTCCTGCAGCAATTGCCTTGTCCAGGAGTCCCGGCCAATCGTAATCCAGTCCCTTGTTGAGCGGGCGCACATGATAGTCGAGCGAGCCGTGGACGCTGCTTCCATCCGCGGAGATGACGTCGCCTTCGAAGACCTTGTCGTAGCGGTAGGCCGGGCCCCCCGCGAGACGTTCGGCGTGATGAACGATCGTATTGTAGTGAAAGGTGTCGCCGTAGTAGAGAATGACGGCGTCATGTTCCACAAGCCATGCAAATATTGACGCATCGCCGAACGGATCAGTGAGATCGCCCCACACGATGTCAGGTGCGCTTGCGGTTCCCATGACCGAAAAAATCGGAATCGGTGTCCTCCACTGGGCGACGGTGGCTCTGAAGTGTTCGGAAATCGGGCCGAGCTGAACGATGTCGTTCTTCACGTCGAAGGACTGCGTTCGCGGAAAATCATAGTTGAAAGCGGGGCTCAACAGACTCCTGCCGTCTGACATGCGGCGAAGCAGCGCGATGTGAGAATCTAGGAATGCGCGGCGGTCGCGGGTTGACGGAACGAGCGCAGCGGCGCGAAACGGATCCGAGTGAACGAACACTGGTCCCTGGCCGAGGTCTCCAATGAGCGACGCCGCAAGCTCGGCTACATTCATCTCCTGGAATTACGTTGTGAGGACTCTCATGGGCGGTAAAATAACTTGTTAGGATTGCTGCCGCTGTTGGCGCTCGCTGCATCCGTGCACGCGTTTCGCCGCAGCGGTTCGGATGCCGGGATGGCCTTCTTTCGCGGCGCTCTCGTATGGGGCGTCGCGCTTGTAACCATCACTGAATCCCTGAGCTTCTTCCAGCAGATCGGCATCCTCAGCGTCGCGCTTTCGTGGGTGTTGTTCTGCGTCCTGGCGTTAGTGTCGGGAAGACCACGCGCTCTGGCCGACAGCGTGAATGGTGATCGCGCTCGCGAACGCGGTATGTCGTTGAAGGATGATCTCAGCAGCGATCCAATCGTTCGCGCGCAACTCATTCTCGTCGCACTGCTGGCACTCACCACGTTGGCTCTGTCGCTGCTGGCGGCGCCGGCCACCGCAGACTCGATGACGTACCATCTGCCGCGCGTCGAGCACTGGATTCAGAACCACAGTGTCGCCGCATTCAGGAGCAACATCGAGCGTGAGCTGTGGCCAGGTCCGGGCGCGGAGTACATCATCCTTCACGCCGAGGTTTTGAGCAGGAGCGATCGAGTCGTTACGCTCATTCAGTGGCTTGCGTACGTTGCGAACATCATCGTGGCATTGCTGCTGGCGGGCGAGCTACGCACAACACGGCGGGGACAGGCACTCGCAGCTTTTCTTGCGGCGACGATGCCGGGAGCAGTGGCGCAGGCGACTGGAGCGCAGGTCGAGCTCGTGTTTTCGTTCTGGCTCGGATGCGCCGTGTTCTTTGGACTTCGGTTAGGCGCATTGAAGCGAGAGTCGCGCTGGATTGCCGCGGCGGCATCGTTTGGAGCTGCGGCAGGAATCGCAGTGTTCACGAAGGCGACAGCTTACGTGTATCTCGCTCCATTCGGAATCTGGTTCCTCATTGCTTCGTTTCGCGCTAACGCTACGAGAGCGGTTCGATTCTGGATTGTTGCGGGGGGCGCCGCACTCGCGATCAACGCGCCGCACTACTACCGCAACTCAGTGCTTTACGGAAACCCGCTGAGCAAACCCGGCGCAAATGGAGTCGTAAACTCTTCCTTCTTCGCAGCGGGCACGTTATCGAATGTCGTAAGAAACCTCTCGCTGCATTTCGGAACTCCGTTCAAAACAGTGAATGCAGTCGTAGAGAGCGGAATCATGTCGGTCGATGCATCGCTCGGCGTGTCGCCTGACGACGAGCGCACGACTTTTCCGGGAGAGCGATTTCAATTTCGAGGCAACCAGTCGGCCGAGCAGACAGCCGGCTCGCCCGTACATGTGCTGCTCGCATTTTTCGCTTTGGGATTTCTCATCGTTGCCGGCCGAACGGTTTATCGCACGCAGCTCGAGTACATGCTGTGCGTTGCGGCGGGATTTCTGCTCTTCTCTTTTTATCTCCGGTGGCAGCCGTGGCACGCGAGACTTCACGTGCCTCTTCTGATGCTTGCTGCGCCGGTGTCGGCATTCGTGCTGGCGAAAATACGGCGTCGATGGATCGTCGCGGCGATTTCAGCGCTCGCGTTCGCAACAGCGCTGCCGCCACTTTTGCGGAATCCCGCGCGTCCTCTGTTCGCGGCGCAGCCGGTGTTCACCGTGCCGCGGCAGCGCCAGTACTTCGCTGAGCACCCAGGGCTCTATGCGCCGTACGTCGCTGCCACGGACCACCTCAAGTCTCTCGGCTGCCGCGATATCGGGTTATGGGTGCGTGGTGATGGAGCCGAGTATCCCTTGTGGGCGCTTCTTCGAACGCACGGTCGCGATGGCGTTCGCATTCGGCACGTGTCGATCGGGAACGAGTCTGCTCACCTGAAACAAACGCCCGCTGGTGACAACTTCACGCCGTGCGCGCTGCTGTATGTGGCATCAGAGGGGAGGTCGATTCCGCTTGTGGTTCCGCCCGGTTACCAGATCACATGGCAGATTCCGGATATGATTATCTACACGCCCTTCG
>JBBQYO010000132.1:0-8295 GCA_038208605.1 Gemmatimonadales bacterium
CATCACCACGATTGGTCCCTGGTTCAGACCGCAATGGTGCGGCGACACCCATCCATGCGCCGAGCCGCCAGGGTCCGGAAACGTCGGATTGTACGTAGTCCTGAATCCGTACGGGTGCTCGCCACCGAGGCACATCCGCCACATGTGCGCCATCGTCGGCAGTACGATCTCGGGCGCAAAGGGAAGCGACGCGATGACACCCCAAGGCGCCAGGGTTCCGTCGTCGGGGCCATCGGGAACACCGCGCGCGAGGTAGCCGAAGAACTCGCGCTCGACACCTCCAACTTCACACGTCATGTTCCCCGGCCCGTCGGTCGCGGTGAGTCCCCAATCCGTTTCGCCGTAGCATGCGAATCCGTGAGTGTTGCGCATCGCGTATTGCTGCTGCACGAGGGTGGCGCGCCGGCTGTTCTCGAAATAGTCGCTGCCGCGCTCACGCATGTACGAATCCTGAATCCCGCGAAAGTCGATCCATACGTGACTGAGCTGATGGGTGAAGAGGGGTCCGGCATACAGGAACGAGGTATCGTAGACGGTCCTCCACTCATACGTCGCCGTCCATGCGGTATAGCTCTCCCGAGGGATGGGAAGCGTGTCCGAGCCAAGGGCGAGCAGGTACAGCACGAGCGCTTCGTCGTAGCCCTTCAACGGTATGGCAGAAATCCGAGCTCGGGCTTCCAGCCGTGCGTCAACGTCATGCCGCCATCAAGCGCCCAATGCCAATCGACGCGCGCATAGAGCTGTTCGCTGAGCTCGCCGATTTCACGTTCGACGTCGATGTCTCCGTCGAAATACGCAGCGGCCGTAAGCATTCCGGCGATGAGCAGCGCCGAATCGACGGTTGACAACTCGCACGCCCACGCACGCGCCCCGCTGTGCATGTCGAGAAAATGATAATAGAACCCGTGATACCCAGTGGCATCCGCCTCGGGCCCTTGTTTGCTCCGCCAGAAGAACCGCATCGCGGCGAGGGTGCGCGCAGCGGCGGCTTTGCGTGAGATGTATCCGCGTTCCACGGCCGCAGGGTAACTCGTGAGCGCGAGTCCCACCGCAGCGATGCTGGATGGTGCGCCCGCCCTTGTGCTGTCGACCACCAATCCGTTGAGATGATTCGTTTCGTGAACGAAATACGTGAACGCTCGATGCTGGATATCGTCCAGCAGGCGCGATTCCTCATCAGCCGGACGCAGTGTCTCGTTCATAGCTCCGGCACGCGTCGCTCATTTCTCTCAAACGTTACCGATCGGACGGTGTTCATTTAGACGCCTGCTTTTCCGCGTGGCCGCCGAATTCGGAGCGCATGGCGGACAAGATACGGTCCTGGAAATCGGCCTGTCCGCGCGAAGTGAATCGCGCAAAGAGCGCCGCGGCGATCACATTCGCCGGTACCGCTTCGTCGATCGCGGCCTCGAGCGTCCATCGCCCTTCGCCAGAATCCGACACGCGGCCCTGAAATTTGTCGAGTCCGGGATCGGCGGCGAGGGCGGCGGCCGTGAGATCGAGCAGCCACGAGGCGATGACACTTCCGCGACGCCAGACTTCCGCGACATCGGCCAGGTCGAGGTCGTACTGATATGCCGCCGGGTCGCGCAACGGTGTTGTCTCTGCATCCGCCGGGGCCGCCGCTGTCTTTCCGATATTAGCGTGTTTGAGAATGTTCAACCCCTCTGCGTACGCGCCCATCATGCCGTACTCGATTCCGTTATGAACCATCTTCACGAAATGCCCGGCACCGTTCGGGCCGCAATGGAGATAGCCTTGCTCCGCCGTCGGATTTCGCCCCTCGCGACCGGGAGTCTTCGAGGACAATCCAGCTCCCGGAGCGAGCGTCGCGAAGATTGGATCGAGCCGTTGCACGATGTCGGACTCGCCGCCGATCATCAGACAATACCCGCGCTCGAGACCCATGACGCCGCCGCTCGTTCCGCAGTCCACGTGATGAAGATCCGCGTCGGCAAGTCGCCTGGCACGGGTCAAGTCATCGAGATAGTAGGAGTTTCCACCGTCCACCACCACGTCGCCTGATGCCAGCGTTGAGAGAAGTTTGTCGAGCATGTCGTCCACCACGGCCGCCGGCAGCATCAGCCACACCGTTCTAGGGGTCGACAGCTGCGCGACGAAGTCGTCCAGCGTCGCGGCGCCGCTCGCGCCCTCGCCGGCGAGCGCCTGTACCGCCTTCGGTTGCACGTCGTACACCACGCAGGTGTGTCCGCCTCGCATCAGACGACGCACCATGTTCGAGCCCATTCGCCCAAGTCCGATCATGCCTATCTGCATAGAATGTCCCACCAATCGTTAAGGACGTCCGCAGCACGCACAGCGTGCCGACTTCATGGCCCCTTCCGGTCGTGCGTCACGACTCGGCCGTCGGGGTAGCCAACGAACACCGTATCCGCCGTACCGAGAAAGAGGCCCGTGTCTACGACCCCGGTGATCGCCAGCACCGCCGCTTCGAGCCTGCGCGCGGCGCTCGCGTCGAGAAGCGGCTCGGTCACCGAACAGTCCAGTGTAAAGTTGCCGTTCTCGGTGAGGAACGGCCGAGTGCCGTCTGAGTCAGTCCGCGTCACGACCGCGAGGCCGAGCGCTTTGAGCTGCCGAGTCACGGGGCCGCGCGCCAGAGGAATGACTTCAACAGGGATGCGGCCCCGCTCACCGAGCGACGCGACGAGTTTCTCTCGCCCGACGAGAATCACCTGGCGCTTGGAGCACGCGGTCACAATCCGCTCCTGCACCAGTGCGCCCCCCCAACCCTTCACTAGATCCAGGTTGGGGGAGACCTCGTCAGCTCCGTCCACTATCAGGTCCAGCTCGACGTCCTCGCCCAAGTCGAGCAGCGGGATGCCGGCTTCGCGCGCCTTTTGCGCAGAGGCGCGCGACGTCGGCACGGCCGCGACGCGAAGACCTTGTCGCACCCGTACGCCGAGCGCAAATATGAACGACGTTGCGGCTCGACCCGAGCCAAGTCCCACCCGCGAGCCTTTCTCGATTAGCGCGAGCGCCTGGGCGACGACGGCCTTCACGCTCGGGTCGTCGATACTGCCCGGAACGTTCCGGCTGATTGTCATTGAGTCGCTCCCCGCATGGCCCTGTGGGCTAGTTGCATACCCGCACGTGGGGATGAGCGTCGACCGCGGCGCGGTCGCGGCACTCTGCTCATGGCGTTATGCTAACCTGATAAGGCTCCTTCGCGCATCATGCATGCCAGCGGAGGTTCCGGATTGTCGTCGTGAACCCGCCAGCCGCCATCATACAATCTCGAGCAGAGCGAGCAACACTAAGTCGCTTGTCAGCATCAGCGTGGTGTCATACGCCCGCGGTGCCAACTTCAGTCGGATCCCACGCGCGCCGCCAGTGACGAAGCGTAAGAATAATGACCTTGGTCGGATCCACTCGATACACGATTCGATAGGGTGCGTGAAAAATCTCACGGTACTCCGGTCGCCCGATCTCGGGTACAACGCGTCCACGTCGGGCGAACCGCTCGAGCGCTCTCACCTTGTCGATAAGTTCTTCTAGCCATGCGACTGATGCTCCGGGACGATCCTGGGCGATGCTATCGACCGCCTCCCGCGCACGCTGCTCCGCGAGAGGTGACCAGATGACCTTCACCGTGAGAGGCGCGCTCGCAACCGTTTCGCGACCGCGGCGTGAGTCGCGCCTTTCCCGGCCGCAACCTGCGCCTCAGCCTCGCGTACGTCTCGCAGCAGCGCGAGTTCGTCCGTCATGGCTTCATACGATTCGATATCAAGGAGCACGGCCGCACTGCGACCGTGGTGGGTAAGGATCACCGGGGTGCCCGTCTCCTGCACCTGCTCGATAAAATGCGCGGCATTCGCTCGGAACTCGGTTATGGGCTGGATGTCACGACTGGGCTTGAGCCTCGGCACGATTGGAATCCTTAAGTCAAGAGATTCGGTACAGAATAACGTACAGACTAGGGCTGGCCTTGCGCAAGCGCTCAAGTGCGCATAACGCCAACTATGCAGTCATCTTATACAGCGAGCGGAACATTATCCAACATCGGTCGCGGTACAATTCCCTGGGAAATCCGAGCGACACCAGCAAGCGCGGCAACGACTCACGCGCACGAATTTGCATTCTGAATATTATGCGAGGCCTCGCGGTAAAATTCCGGGGACTTTTGAATTTCCTGGAGCTACCTGCAGGCGGGTGGCACCGGCGGCGCGCCCCGGGCGTGCGCGACAACAATGGGCCGGCCCAGCCCGCGGCTCCGCGCGCACAGCTCCGCATAGGTCTTCCGAAGCCCTCTCCATTGCTCTACAAACTCAACGCCGAGCAAGCCGTGCCGCCGCGCCAACTCCTGCCGATACCACCTTGCGCCGAGTAGCGGTAATGTCACCGGCGTTACGTCGCGCCGCAGTCCCTCGACCTCCTGCATGTACCACACGGGATAAGTATCGTTGTCTCCAGCTGCGAATACGACTGCGTTCTTCGGCGCACGCATGAGAATTGTCGCGGCGCTATTTCGCGGATCGTACGCCTCCGCGTTGTGATTGCGATCGACGGCAGTCCAGTTGAGAGCCGCAGGCAGAGCAGCGATCGCAACGCCTGCAAATTGTCCAGGCCGTCCGAACCTTCGCAGAGCTCGAACAGCCCCTGCCCCGGCCCATAATCCCCAGCAGATAAAGCCGAACGCAAAGAAATAATCCCGCTCGCGCGCTTCGTGCTTTGCGCCACTCGGGAGAAAGCCAACACCGTATGACGGCGATGCCTTCATATTGAGGTAGACAACTATCCCTATGGTTGCCCCAAAGAAAAGCAGCGCCATCGCTTCCCAGCTGGGCACATGCGTCCGCTTGTGCCACACGAATCCAACTATTCCCAAAATCGCAAACGCAATCGTCACCGCGGTTCGGGCTGGATTCGGCGGAGGATCAGGCGCGAGCCCAAGTGCGACCTGCCAGTCTGCGTACTCGAACAGATTACCGAGCTGCAAAAAGAACGGCGCTTGTCGGGGAAGCATAGCCACCGGCAAATACTGCCGGCGTGTGATCACATCCGACAACGCGTGCCATGTCGCAGGATTTCCCTGGTTGATTGCGGGATCGTGTTGCGCGCGCACTATCATGAAGAGAACGGCGGACGCGCCAATCAACATCGCTGCAACCGCAGTGGCGACACCCGATTGCAACTCGCGTTTCCGCGCGGTCCTCGATACTGAATTGGTCCGTGCAAACAGCGGTCGCTCGTCGTCCGTCGGATTTCTCCAAAGCGCGAGAAACACAGCCGCGGGTGCCGCAACGAGAGCAGATAGCTGGAGAGCCCAACCGAGTCCAATCATGTACGCAAGCAGAAGGAACCACCGCCGCTGACGCGTCCTGCGCGCCTGGTCGGCAATCAGCAAAAGCAAAGCTGCGACGAGCAATGACGGCGAGTACACTTCCGTTTCGGTCGCGTTGAGCCACACGCTCGACATCAATCCCGCTGTCAATGCGCCCGCTATCGCAGCAACGGCATCTCCCGTCCAGCGCTGCATCAGCCACGCGAGAATTGCACACGCGGTTGCCGTGCAGACCGCCGAGAAAAGATTGACGGAATAGGCAAACGCAAAAAAAGGCGACAGGATCTTCGCCCATACATTCGCCACCAGCACAAACAGCGGCGTACCCGGCGGATGCGGAATGCCAAGCGAATGAATCGCCGACAGAAACTCGCCCGCATCCCAATACGTGACAGTCGGAGCTAACGTCGCGATGTAAACCATCAACAGCGCGAGCCCCGCAACTGCCGGAGCAACCCACTGCCGGCGCAACAAAGTCAATCGCGCGCTGCTTGAATCGACGACCACGCCGCATCGAGGCCGCGGCGATTCCCGGCCACATCGTGAACGCGGAAAATCCGCGCGCCATTCATCATCGCGACAACATTCAGCGCGATAGTCCCCGAGTCGCGAGCTAAAATCGGGAGCGACGCCGCCGTCACCGGGCCAGAGACCTCACGACGGCGCAACATCGCCTCGGTCACGAAGCGCTTCCGCGACACTCCGACCATGACAGGAACGTCGAGCGACGCAAGCGCGTGAAGATCATTCAACAGAGTCATCGAGTGCTCGCTTCGCTTGGAAAACCCGAAACCCGGGTCAATCGCAATCGACGCGCGATCCACACCCGCTTCTTCCGCAAGCAGAATCTGCGACCCGAGCTCAGCGATCACCTCGCTGGTCACATCGCCATAAAGCGCGTGAGCGTAGCTCGCCATGTCCTGCACGTTCCCGCGCGAGTGCATCAACACGACTCCGCATCCGCACTTCCCTGCCAGCGAAGGCATCGCCGCGTCGAGCCGCATCGCCGAGACATCGTTCACAATTGTCGCCCCTGCCTCAATCGCAGCTTCGGCGACGGTTGCCTTGACGGTGTCGATCGAGATGAAAACGCCAGGATGCCTTTTCGCCAATTCCTGAATCACAGGAATCGCGCGACGCATCTCTTCGTCCACCCCTACCGCAATCGCACCCGGCCGCGTCGACTCGCCTCCGACGTCTATTATGTCCGCGCCGTCACGCACCATCAGTGACGCGTGCTCGAGCGCCTGATCATGGTCAAAAAAATTACCCCCGTCGCTGAAGCTGTCGGGGGTAACATTCAGGATCCCCATAACGATGGGATGATCCAGCAAAATCTCACGCGACCCGACCCGCCAGCGCCGGACTGAACCGGCCGCAGACAGATCGGGCTCAGAACTCAAGCCGGCGCTACTTCCGGACCACCAAACAGCGGCGGCTTTGCCGGCTTCGGCTGGACAACCATAGTCTCCTGCGTCGCCGGCAACCCTGGATTGGGCGGCGGAAGGACTACCGGCGGCAATGTCTCGCCGCGCGAGAGCGCCTGAACCTCAGCACCGGTCAGCGTCTCGCGATCGAGCAACGCAGCAGCAACGCGATGAAGAAGATCGAGATTTTCCGTGAGCGTCTCCTTCGCGCGATTGTACGCCTCCTTGATCACACGCGACACTTCCGAATCGACGAGCTGTGCCGTACGCTCGGAGACTTCCCGACGCGTCTGAATCTCGCGGCCAAGAAAAAGCTCCTGCTCATTGTCGCCCACCAGAATCGGCCCAATCGCATCCGACAATCCCCACTGGCTTACGTAACGCCGCGCAAGTGTCGTCGCCTGCTGGATGTCACTCGACGCGCCGGTCGTCACGCGATTCCGTCCGAATACCAGCTCCTCTGCGACACGTCCGCCGTACATACGGACGAGATGCGCTTCGAGCTGCTCGCGCGTGATGGAGACGCGGTCGTCTTCCGGCAGCGTGAACGCGAGACCGAGCGCCCTGCCGCGCGGAACAATCGTCACCTTATGCAGTGGATCGTTGCCCAGTGTCTTGATGGTGCATACTGCGTGTCCGCCCTCGTGATACGCGGTCAACTTGCGCTCCTCATCCTTCATTACCATCGACTTCCGCTCAGCGCCGAGCATGACCTTGTCCTTCGCGTCCTCGAGGTCGTTCATGTAGACCTTGTCGTGGTTGCGACGGGCGGCCAGCAATGCGCCCTCGTTGACCAGGTTCGCCAGATCGGCGCCGGACATCCCCGGAGTTCCGCGGGCGAGCGTCGTGATGTTGACGTCGTCGGCGATCGGCTTGTTGCGCGTGTGAACCTTGAGGATGCCTTCGCGTCCACGCAGATCAGGCGCGTCGACAACGATCTGCCTGTCGAAGCGGCCGGGACGAAGCAAGGCGGGATCGAGAACGTCGGGACGGTTGGTTGCGGCGATCAGGATCACACCATCGTTCGACTCGAACCCGTCCATCTCGACGAGAAGCTGATTGAGCGTCTGCTCGCGCTCGTCATGTCCACCACCGAGGCCAGCACCGCGATGACGGCCTACTGCGTCGATTTCGTCGATGAAGATGATGCACGGCGCGTGCGCCTTGCCCTGCTCGAAGAGATCGCGCACGCGACTCGCGCCGACGCCGACGAACATCTCGACGAAGTCAGAACCGGACATCGAGAAGAACGGACGGCCAGCTTCGCCCGCGACTGCGCGAGCCAGCAGGGTCTTTCCAGTACCCGGCGGTCCAACGAGAAGCGCTCCTTTGGGAAGACGTCCGCCGAGTTTAGTGAATTTCTGCGGATCCTTCAGGAACTCGATGATCTCCTCGAGCTCGATCTTCGCTTCATCACACCCGGCGACGTCCGCGAACGTGACCTTCGGCGAGTCGGCGGTGAGAAGCTTTGCCTTCGACTTGCCAAACGAGAACGCCTTCGCGCCGCCCGCCTGCATCTGCCGCAGAATCAGAATCCAGATTCCGAAGATGATGATGTACGGGAGG
>JBBQYO010000133.1:0-8293 GCA_038208605.1 Gemmatimonadales bacterium
TTGGAGCGAACGCGAGCTTTATCGGCGCGATCGAGGGTGCGGCCGAGTCGACCGCATCGTTGCTCAAGCTCGCGAGCGGCTGGTGGTCGGACAAGGTAAAGAAGCGAAAGCCGTTCGTTGTCTGGGGATACGGAATTGCGACGGCTGTGCGGCCGTTCATCGCGCTGGCTCAGAGTGCGGGGGTGGTGCTCGGAATTCGCGTCGCCGACCGCGTCGGGAAAGGCATCAGAAGCTCTGCCCGCGATGCGCTGCTCGCCGATTCGGTCGAGCCGGAAATGCGTGGGCGCGCATTTGGATTCCACGCGTCGGCTGACAATGCAGGCGCGGTTGTCGGTCCGCTCATCGCATTTGCACTGCTTCGCTACATGAATCTTTCGCTCAGGAATGTTTTCTGGCTTGCGGCGATTCCGGGTGTGTGCGCGTTCATCGTGCTGGTCGTAGCGGTGCGCGACATCGAAGCTCCCGTCACGCCGGAGGACTCGACCAAGCCTCACCTGTCCACAGCGGAGAAACTAAGCGGCAGGTTCTGGGCTTACCTGGGGGTCGTTCTGCTTTTCACCCTCGGGAATTCGACTGACGCGTTCTTGTTGTTGAGGTCGAATCAGCTCGGCGTCGCCATTGCGCTCGCGCCGATTCTCTGGGCGGTGCTGAATCTCGTCAAATCGGTGTTCGGCACTTGGCTCGGCGGACTGTCCGACAGAGTCGGGAGAAAGCCACTCATAGTCGCAGGCTGGGCTCTTTATGCCGCGGTGTATTTTGGATTTTCGCGCGCGACGCTTCCGTGGCACGCGTGGGCGCTCATCGCGATATACGGATTGTTCTACGCGATGACGGAGGGAACAGAAAAGGCTCTCGTCGCGGACATAGTTCCGAAAGTCAGACGAGGAGTCGCGTTCGGCTGGTACAACCTTGCGATAGGGCTTGGCGCATTGCCCGCGTCGCTGATCTTCGGCGCAATCTGGGACAGAGCCGGAGCGCCGAAGGCATTTCTCTTCGGCGCTTCACTTGCCTTGATCGCTGCTCTCGGAATGCTGCTCGTTGCACCCGGCAGGCCGCTCTCCGCATCGCAGAAATAGGAGCCCACCTGCGCGGCCGTTACTCAGCAGCAGCGAGTTCCCGGACGACTGTAGCGATCGTTCATTCGCGCTGTCATGAATTCGTCTCGCGGCATTGGTGAACACCCCGGATGCGCCGAGCTCAGGTGTTCGACGTATCTCTCGTAGTCGGGCGCGCCGAGCATTGCGCGCAGCGCGCACGCGATGCTGGCGAGCCCCGCTTTGATCGTTTCTCTACGGCGCATCAGCCCTGATCGGAACGCGTGACGGCAAATTCTCCTCGAAGATCTTGAAGATTCTCTTGTACTCGTCGGTCCATGATGAAGGGCGCACGAATGCGTGGTCCTCGACAGGATAGACAGCAAGCTCCCAGTTTTCCTTTCCGAGCTCGATGAGCCGCTGAACGAGGCGAACGTCGTCGGCGAAGAGCACGTTCGTATCTACCATGCCGTGCAGGATCAGCAGCGGATCCTTCAGGCCTTCGGCGAAATAGATCGGTGATGAACGACGATACGCGACGGTATCGGTCTGAGGCGAATTCAGAATGTTCGACGTATAGCCGTGGTTGTAATGTGCCCAGTCGGTCACGCTTCGAATCGCCGCACCGGCTCCGAAAAACTGCGGCTGGGTGAACAGCGCCATCTCGGTCATGAACCCGCCATAGCTGCCGCCGTACATGCCGATACGCTCAGGATCGATTCCGAAAGTCTTCGTCAGATACTTCGACGCATCCACCTCGTCCTGAAGATCGCGACCGCCCATGTAGCGATAGATCGCCGTCCGCCAATCGCGCCCATAGCCGGCTGAACCGCGATAGTCGATGTCGAGAACGACATAGCCCCTTGAAGCGAGGAACTGATTGAACTGATACTCGCGCGGATACTCCGACCAGGAATTGCCGACGTTGTGCAGATATCCCGCACCGTGCACGAAGATGACCGCGGCTCCGTTCGGCTGAGCGTTCATGTCCTTCGGCCTGTAGATATGGCCCGGTACCATGACGCCGTCCGATGCAGGAACCATCACCAGCTCAGGCACAATCCAGTTGAACGAGAGCCACTCCTTGCTCGGCGAAACCGTGAGCTGCGACTCGTCGGCGCCTGCCTTGTTGGGCATGACGAACAGATCTGGCGGACGATTGACGTACGAGTACACGTCTGCGAGCAATTGCCCGTTCGGTGAGACGACAACGCGATGACGGCCCGACTTCGTCGTGATTCGCTCTCGCGTTCCACCGTTCACTGACATTCTATAAAACTGTTCCTCAGCAGGAGATGGCTCGTTCGTCTGCAGATAAAAAGTCTTCTCGTCAGGAGACAGATGAACGTCCAGCACTTCCCACTTACCGCTCGTGAGCTGGCGGCGGTCGGATCCGTCGGCGGCAACAGTGTAGAGATGCGCATAGCCAGTCGCTTCTGACACATAGTAGAATCTGCGGCCCTCGTCGTACCACCCGGCACATCCGAACGCACATGGACCGTCTACCCATGCTGAATCGCGAAGCGTTTCGAGTGTCGTCAGCTTTCCCGTCGCGGCATCGACAGTCTGCAGCACGCGCACCTTGTTGTCAGCTGTGTACGCGTAGAACGCACCATGCCGCGCGTCTCCGCTCCAGCCAAGCGGCAGAGCAAAACCGTCTGCGGTATCGGTCGGATACGGCTTGAGCCATGTCAGATTGCCCGTCGACAGATTCATGAATCCAACGCGCCCCTTGTCCTGCACGTCTCCAACATTGTCGCGGCCGTGAATCTGTTCCGTGTACCCGCTCTCGGTGACGAACCGCGGGATGTCGTTGGCGCGCGCCTGCGCTGGAATGCGGGTCGTGATGATGAGCGCGTTCGCGTCGGGCGAAGGTGTGACCGTCGCCAGCTCTTCACCTTTCTGCGTGTAGTACGGCTTGAGCGCGCGTGATTCGCGATCCTTTCTGTCCGCACGGGCGATGCTGTCCGCGCGCACGCGATCGCGGATCGCTTCGAACAAATCGCGCTGCTGCTGCTCGATGCGTCCACGCTGGCCGAGAGGCTTGGCGGAGTCTGGCGGCTGCGGCCCCGCGCGGAGATCTGTGAGCTGGCGAATGAGACCGCCATTCAAGTCGATAGAGTAAACGTTGTTGCTGCTGATGTAATAGACCTTCGATGCGTCTCTCGAAAATTCTGGATCGTGCTCTCGCACAACCGTCTGGGTCAACCGGCGGGTAGATCCACGCTGCATGTCGGTGACGTAGATGTCGCCGCCGTATTCCACGGCTTGATACCGGCCATTCGACGACAGCTCGCCGACTGTTACGAGAGCTCCCACCGAATCGAAGGCTGCGGGACTGACGCGTTCCGGTTTCGAGCCGGCCGCCGCCCGAACGCGAAATCGCTTCGGTGTTTCACGCCAATCGCTGCCGGCCTCGAGCCAGGTGAAATAGATCCACTTGCTGTCGGCGCTCCATCGAACGTCCTGCGGCTGCCGGCCATAGAGCTCGGGCCCGCGCATCATGTTCTTGATGGAGAAGTCGAAGGTCGACGGCTGCTGCGCAGCGAGAGGCGTCGCAATGAGAAGGACGAACAGAGCCTTGCGCATCAATCAGACAGGAGTTGGGCGTGATGACGTTCCTTGCGGCACCCAATGCCGGTCGAGAGCGCCAGGAACGATGAAGAAAACCGGAAGAACCAAATACATCAGCAGACTGATTTTCGGATTGACAAGGGCGAGGAGCATTGCCAGGCCGTACGACACATATGCGAACACCAATCGCTCGCTCACGCGCCGGACTACCACCGGATCGATGTCTTCATCCACGAGACGTCGCCCGTGAGTCGCGAACAGCCAGCTCATGTGCAGACCAAATGCCGCCAGGAGGATATTACCCCCGTACCACATCACCGGCAGCAGATGGAGCCCGAACTTTCCGAGAACGGCCGCAGAAAACGGAATGATCGCGATCGTCAAAAGAAAGAAAAGATTGATCCAGAGGTGAGTTCGGTCCGTACGACGAATGAACAAACACTGAACATGATGGCCGATCCAATAAATACCGGTGAGCACGTTTCGTGACACCTACGCCCCCGGGACTGCTTCGGCCGGATAAGCCGGCGTCGAATTGAAAGCCACCTCGGTGGTGGACGGCCTTACGCGCCCGCTGAGAATCCCGCTCCAGACTCGAACCGAATCAACCAGAATGACGATCACCGACAACATGAAGAACGCTGCGACTGCAGCATCGACGTGATCGTTGAAAATCATTCGATGCGCTGCCTCAAGCGACAGTGCTCCTGGAGGAATCGCTCCGCGCGCTACAAAACTGTCGAGCATCCTCGCATGAGAAAGGAAGCCGAGCTTCGGACTGTCAGAAAAAATCTTGAGCCATCCACCCGTCAGCGTGACGATCGCAAGCCAGGTAAGTGGCGTTATCGTCATCCATGCGTACCGCCCCTTCCCCATCCGGATGATCACTGTCGTTCCCACACAGAGAGCGACGGCCGCAAGAAGCTGATTGGAAATGCCGAAGAGCGGCCATAGCGAATTGATTCCGCCGAGTGGATCGAGGACTCCCTGATAGAGAAACCAGCCCCACATCGCGACGAACAGTGCGCTCGCCGTCACCACTGCCGGATACCACGACACTCGCCCAATGGGTTTCCATACGTGACCGAGCAGATCCTGCAGCATGAACCGTCCGACGCGCGTGCCTGCATCGAGCGTCGTAAGGATGAACAGCGCCTCGAACATGATCGCGAAGTGGTACCACAGCGCCATCGCTGTTGTCCCCCCAAGCACTCGCGAAAAGAGATGCGCCATTCCGACCGCGAGGCTGGGCGCTCCTCCCGTGCGTGACAGCAGGCTTGTTTCGCCAACCTGTTTTGCGAGCAGCTGAAGCTCTGCCGGACTCACCGCGAATCCCCAGGCGCGTATGGCTTCGGCTGCCGTTTGAGCGGTCGTTCCGATGGCACTGGCAGGTGCATTGATCGCGAAGTAGATGCCGGGCGTCAGTACGCACGCGGCGATCAATGCCAACACGGCTACGAGCGATTCGGTCAGCATCGCTCCGTAGCCGATGAACCTCGCATGCGTTTCCTTGGCGAGAAGCTTCGGGGTAGTGCCCGATGCAACCAGTGCGTGAAAACCGGAAATGGATCCGCAGGCGATCGTGATGAACACGAACGGAAATACTTTCCCGGCGAACACTGGTCCGGTGCCATTCGTGAACTGCGTCAGCGCAGGCATTTGCAGCGGAGGAAGAACGATCAGGATGCCGAGAGCCAGCGCGACAACGACACCGATTTTGACGAACGCCGACAGGTAGTCGCGGGGTGCGAGCAGCAACCACACCGGAAGCACTGACGCTGAAAAGCCGTAAACCATGATGAGTACGGCAATTGTCTTCCCGCTCAGCGTGAACATTGGAGCGAGCGCCGGATTCTCCGCGACCCATCTCCCGGTGTACAGAGCAACGACGAGCAGAACAAGTCCAATTGCGCTCGCCTCGAGCACACGATGCGGCCGAATCCATCGCATGTAGCTGCCCATCAACAGCGCGATCGGAATGGTCATCGCGATAGTGACGATGCCCCACGGACTTGCCTTGAGCGCGTTGACGATCACGAGCGCGAGCACGGCGATCAGGACGATCATGATGCCCAACACCGCTACGAGAGCAGTGTAACCAGCCACCTGACCAATCTCGTCCTTTGCCATCTGTCCAAGCGTCTTTCCGTCCCGGCGAAGCGACGAGCAGAGAATTACAAAGTCCTGAACTGCGCCCCCAACCGCGACGCCGACGATGATCCACAGCGCGCCGGGCAAAAAGCCGAACTGCGCAGCGAGTGTCGGACCGACCAGTGGGCCAGGGCCGGCGATCGCCGCGAAGTGGTGCCCGAATGCGATCCACTTGTTGGTCGGGGTGAAGTCGCGGCCGTCATTGAGTCTGACCGCAGGGGTCGGACGCTCATCATTCAAGGCGAAAATTTGTGTCGCGATGATCTTGCTGTAGAACCTGTACGCGATGACGTACGTGCAGACCGCCGCGGTAAGGAGCCATGCCGCGTTGATGTTCTCTCCGCGACTGAGCGCCAGCCGAGCAAAGCTCGCCGCGCCGAGGAGCGCGATGAGAATGAATACAATTGGCTGGACTATCCTCCTCATCGCACTCCCATCGCTGGTCAGGCGGTGAAATTGCGTATCGGTTATGTTTCCCGCAATCTGACCATGCGCCCCATCAAGCTGAATTCGAGCGGCGTTTTCGTCGCGATAATTGCCGTCGCGATCCTTGCGGGATGCGGATCATCGACCCCCGCGCCGAAGACCGACGCAACCCCGGCGCGAAGCGCTCTTTCAGGAATGCTCGGCCGGCCTCTTCTGATTTTGCCCGCTCAGTACCTCGCGATCGCCGCACCGGGTGGCCGTTACGAAATCTCGATGGCCAATCGACAGCTGTTGACGTTGTTCGACGAGGAGCTTGCCGACGCGTTCAAAAAACGCGGTGTGCGAAGCTCATGGATGTTTGCGGACGAGATTACACGCGCGGCGATGCGGAATGGCGGGCTCATCCCTGATCCGCGCGAGCTTTCGGCCGAGACGATACGGCGTCTGCCTGCCGGAGACACTCCCCTGCCAGAGCCGCTTGGAACCCAGATTCGACAGCTGATCGCTCTTCAGGAGGGCCGCTACGCACTGGTGCCGGTGGAGGTCGATATCGATTCTCGTCCGGGATACTCAGGCGGAATTCTGCGTTTGATGCTGATCGATTCCCGTACTGCGAGAATCGTCTGGGTCGACAGCATTCAGGCTGCTGCGCCGACGGACGTCGCTGGGGACGATTTGTTGAGCGGATTCGGATTTCGGCGGCTGGCGCGAGCGCTGGCGACGCGCTTTGCCGATATGGTGGTGGCACAGTAGGTGAGACCAGCGCAGCAGTGACAACTATTTTTCATGTGTCCGATCTGCACTTCGGACGGCCAGCCGTACCTGAGCAGATCGAAGCAATCGAACAGCTCATTCAGGACGAAAAGTTCGACGTCGTCGCCATCTCCGGAGATTTGTCCCAGCGCTCGCGCGCAGGGGAATTCCAGAGAGCCCAGGTTTTCATTCGTGACGCCGAAAAAGTGAGCCGGGTCATCGTTGTGCCGGGCAATCACGATGTGAAGTGGTGGAGAGCCCCGCTCGGTGTCGGCGATCCGTCGCACATGTACGACAACTATATGAAGTTCGTTTCCCGCGATCTCGAGCCGGTGCTGCACGTGCCGGGAACTACTCTCGTTGGGCTGAATACTTCACAGGGTGTCACGCCGAGCACTCTTACGTGGAACCTGCGTGATATCTCGATCATCGGCCACCTGCGCTCCGATCAGTTCGACAAGGCAGAGAAAGCATTCTCGACAGGAAAGCCAGGCGACGCGCGTGTCGTTGTCATGCATCACAATCCCGTGAAGGGAGAGCTGTCGCAGCGACATGGCCTCAAGGGCACGAATAAGATCCTTGGGCGTTTTGCTTCTATCGGTGTCGACCTGATTCTCTGCGGACACGATCACCAGGAGTCGGTCCACTACATCGAGCATACACGCAAAGGCACAGTCATTTCGACCGCAGGAACTGTATCGAACCGCTCGCGCGGCGGCCGCCCGTCGTCGGTGAATGAGATCACGATTGGACCGACGACAATCGACGTTACAACCAGAGTCTGGTCGGACGAGGAAAAGACTTTCGTTCACGGTCCTCACCGTTGCTTCGAGCGCTCGGGCGCCTGATCGGGTTTGGGGCACAGCAGCTTCAGCTCGCGCTGGAGCCGGAGCCGCGTCCTCGCACCTCAGAGGATCTTCGGCGCGCCCTCGCGCGGCTCGGGCTGGAATCGCGATTTGGCTTGACGCTCACACAGAATAGAACCGTCTACGTCAGCTACACGGCAACAGAGGTACGACTCCATCGCGGATTTCTGGACGCACCCGATGATGTGCTGCAGGCCGTGGTCGATTTCATTCAGTCACTCACCCGCCGTAAACGCGCTGAAGCGCGCAGAGTGCTGCTGGCGTACCGAATTCCAGCGCATGCGAGAGCCCAGCCCGGACCGCGAAGGGCGCCCGATAAGACACATCCAGCCGATGAACAGTACGCCTCTCTGCTCCTGGATTGGCACTCGCGGCTGAATCACGAAAAATTTGGCGGCGAGCTGCGGACTGTTCCCATTCGCGTGTCTCGCAGGTTGAAGAGCCGGCTGGGACATTACGCATGGCGCGGTCAGGAGGGGGTGGCTTCCG
>JBBQYO010000134.1:0-8292 GCA_038208605.1 Gemmatimonadales bacterium
TGACCGGAGGCGTTGCGGCATCATCGCTGGGGCCTGAAGCATTTCTCGCGGTCACAGGGCTTGGGATCTTCGGATTCGGTGCCATGCAACTTCCCGGCTGGGCGCGGCGACGAAGAAGTCAGATCGATGCAGTTATAGCGAGGCTTACGGCTCGCCCTGCGACGCTCGAACCTTCAGAAAAGAGCGCGGGAATGCTTCCGGAAGCCTAGTCCTGATGCGCCCGCTTCGGTTTTCGTCTGGAAAATGAAATTGCCGAGTCTGTAAAGGCTGCATATATGGACTGCGTCTTTGGACTTTCATTGAGGACATGAGCGGCCGGACTCACTCGCTGAGATCGCCGCGCAGAGCGCGGCATTACCGTCGCCGATTACTGCGACATCGAACATTCTACCTGCGGGTTTCATCGATGAGCTGGCGCAATCGGAAGAATGATGTGCGACGGATAGATGGCGCTGTGGTAGATCGTGTTGTCAGCCGAAACCATCCGCCGATTTTTGCCGAGTGGCTCGCCAGTGTTCGGGTTGACGTCGAAGCGCGGGAAGTTGCTGCTGGAAATGTCCACCCTGATTCGATGTCCCTTCTTGAACACATTTGCAGTCGGGAATGGATCCACCGGGAATGAGTAGACCCGTCCCGGCTTCAGCATCACCGCGTGATCTCTCGTTGCGCGATAACGACCGCGAATGATCGCATCCGTGATGTTGAGGTCGTAGCCGCCTGGCCACGTGTCGCTCGGCGGATAAACATCGACGAGCTTCGCGGTAAAGTCGGTGTCGGTCTTGTCGGATGAAGCGAAGACTTCGACGTGAATCGGTCCGATGATCTCCATGTCTTCCTCGAGCGGCTCGGTCTGGAAGACGACGACATCGGCGCGAGAGCGAAGTGGAAGGTACGGTGGCTGTGATGGCGGGAACCGCGGATCTTCGCGCTGGTTGTAGGCGCCGTCCTTCAGCCGTGCGGACGATCCGCCGCCAATGGTTGGTACCGGATGACGCGGGTCGAATGTGTACGTCGTGGACGACGTGCGCTCGGTTGGCTTCGCTGGACTGAGGCTGCCATCAGCATGGAAGTAGTACGGGACCATTCGAGTGCCTGCGATCGGCCATTCGTTCGCGTTGATCCAGCTGCCGCCGTGGAAAATTCTTCCGTCGGCATCCTTGTGCCCGTCGCCGCTTCCCATGACAAAGAGGCGCAGTGGTGCGTCCTTCTCAACGCCGGTCGCTTTGCCTTTGAGAAAATGATCGAACCAGCGCAGGTGATAATCGGTCGAGAAGTCGGTGATTGCCGCCGCGGGTCCGAATGAAGCATCGCCTGCGTACTCGCGTGCGTTGCCGCTGTGCGTCCACGGCCCGATCATGATCCGCTCCGGGGCCTTCTTGATCTTCGACAGCTCCACGAAGTTGTTGAACGCGCCGGCGAGGAAGATGTCGTACCATCCGCTGATGTGGATCATCGGGATGTCCGATGTCTCCCTGTAGTGCTCCGACCAGTTCATCATCGGGTCCTTCCAGTACGCGTCGTAATCGGCGTGCTCGAAGAAATCCATGTACCAGCCTTCGTAAAGCGGCGCGACTGAAAGCGGGTTGAGCCCGCGGCGCATTGGCTGCACGTCGTACCACGTTTCAACTTTTTCCTGCTCGAGCAGAAGCTTCTTCACCGAAGGATTCGGTGCGTCCGCAGCGAGCTGGCCCCATGCCCATGTGAGCTGGCGGCCCATCTCGTAAGTGCCGCGATAGCGCACACCGTGATCCCACGCGTTCGACATGCCGCCCATGTTGATGACGGCGGTCTTGAGTGCCACGGGATGCAAAATTGCAGCACCGGCGATCATGTGTGCGGCGAACGACGTTCCCCACATTCCGACAGCTCCGCTCGACCAGGGCTGTTTCGCGAGCCACTCGATCGTGTCGAACCCATCGGTTGCATCGACCGGCTGCACTTTCGCGAAATTTCCCTCGGATTTGTAGCGGCCACGGGTGTCCTGCACCGCTACCGCATAACCGTGTTGCGCGAAATACTCTGCCTGCTTCTGCGATGCAGTCTTGTCGTACGGCGTGCGCTGTAACAGGACCGGAAACTTCTCCGACACCGCAACGCCGTTGTGACCGGGCAGGTAGATGTCGGTTGCCATTCGCTTTCCATCGCGCATCGGCACCATGAAGTTGCGCTGGGCGAGCACTGCGTCGTACTTCGCTGGCTCCTGTGTTGCGACACGCTTACCTGGCGCCGCGACGATGAGCGTCGCGGCGATTGCATATGCGACTCGCTCGAGTCTCATCGTCCGGTCGTCTCCGCACGCGGGAGTGGCGGGCAGGTGAGAGCGCCGTAACGCACGCCGTCCTGGTTCACGCCAAGCGCGAACGGAATGTTGTTTCGCAGATGGTCACCGATCGAATGGCCGTCGAGGATTGTACGCGCAAGAGATGTGGCGAGCGCTACGTCATCTTCAACAAGAAGAAATCGCATTGAGATCGAAGGTGAGCGGGTCGGTATGCAACCAGATCGAGTTGGCCGTGTTCACAGGTTGGCACCATAATTATCCATGCCGCTAGTGCCGGATGCTACCAACGTCGAAGTAGAGTTGCTCCCGCCCTTCGCACGTATTGCGGTTACCAGCCCTTTAACAATCGCGAAGACAGAACGAGCGAAGCGGTGGTATCACTACCGCCGGTCGTTCGTGAAGAAGTGATCTAAAGACTGATCGCTGGCGGCGCCGCCCGCCCCCACTGTTGAGACTTGGGTTGCCGTGCATACTCGCAATTCTGCTTGGTCGCTTCGGGTTGGTTTCGCAAGCGGAAATACCGACCGCGTGCGGCGGATGACGTTCATGCAGAACGGAGCGCTCGCTTCGAGAGTGATTCTGCGCTGGCCCTAATGCCGGTGATGCGCGATGCACGCCGGTTCATTCTGGCGGTTCTGCCCACTTCGCGGCAGTGGTGCCCGGCTCAAAACACCCTCATACTTGCCGCGACCCCGAGACACGAGGAAAGCATTCTCTCACGATCCCTTTGCAGGGATGGAGGTATTACGATGGCAATCCGACGCCTGTGCCTGTCGTTCCCACTCGCTCTCGCGCTCGTCGCGAGCGCGGCAGCAGCCCAGACATGGAGCACCGAACAGCAGGACGTATGGAAAGTTGAACATCAGCAGTGGCAAATGGCGAAGGACAAGGACGCCACCTGGATGGATAAGCTCGTACACCCCAATCTCAGCTACTGGGACACCGATCAGGTCGCTCCCCGGGGCGTGGCTTCGCTGAAGCAGTGGGATCGCTACTCGAACGCCAACGGCACTGTATTGGAGCAAGAGATCTATCCGATTTCGATGACGATCACGGGAAACATCGCGGTCGCGCAGTACCGTTACACCGCTGCAAGAGAGAACTTCAAGAAGGACCGCGAGACCACGAGCGGCAGGTACACCGACGTACTGATCAAGGACGGCGGGCAGTGGAAATTTCTTGCGTGGGCCGGAGGAGACGACCCGAAGAAATAAACGGCCGCCCTCCAAAGGATTTCATATACGATGCCCGGTGCAGCGAAACTCGCTGCACCGGTATCAACCTTTTGAAACTCTTAGAACCGACCACGCATTTTCGCTTGCCCGTCGGCCCACAACTCGCCGATCAACTCTTACGCTTGGCGCTCGCACCGGTTCCCGAGTCTGCGACATCTTCATCGACTGGGTGGTTGTGCTTCGCGACATCCTTGGCAAGCCGGGACTTCTCGCTGTTCTTCTCGGCATCATCGTGCTGCTGCCGGCCTTCGAACAAACGATCCTTGCCCGCGTCATTGTGCTTGCTGATTTCCGCCGGATCGTGCCCTGCTCCTGAACCCTCCTGGGCATTGCCGCTCTGCCCGGCATCATTGGCGGCATCGGCCGCTTGATCAAGTTTTTTGTCGCTCGAGCTGTGCTTGTATGCGCGTTCGTCGGCCATTGCCTACTCTCGTTGAATAGGAATGATGGTAAGGCAACAGCCATGCCCGATTCACCCCCAAGTGAGGCGTCAGGCTTGACCACCTTGAAGGCGTGTGTCCATTCGTTGCGGAGAAATCCTGGGTTACTCGGCCTACGCCTCTCCTGACTGTCGGAAACCTCGGGACCATCAGTGATGGTGATCGGCCACCGCTACAGTATACCTAGACCGAGGAGAGCACCTCACTGCCGAGTTCGTCGAGACGAACATCCCGCGCGGATTGTTCTTCCACATCCACACGTGAAGATCGTAGTGGCGCAGACTCGCCGGCATGATCGGCTCGTGCCCGTCCATTGGTCCGTTCAGAGTCTGGCCGAAGATTGTCGGGGCAACTCCACCTGCGGCTTCGACCGGCATTAGCCACTCGGCCGCTGTCAGCACGAGCTTGTCACCAACCGGCTCATAGATCAACACCTGCGGCTTGGCTGGATCGAGCTTGGGGCCGATGTTCGCCGCGTTCAAGAAGTGAACGCCCATTGCTCCCGGCGGATAAACGACTGGCCCGTCGGTGGCACCCTTCGGAAAATCGATGCATGCGAGGGTCGACAGGTATCCGTCTCTTATCGCGACAAGCGGATCGCTGTATTTGGCAAGCGCATCCCGGGCGGATTGAACATCTGCCGGCATTGCCTGTGAGCTCTGCTGGGCGTGCAATACAACGGGCGCCGCGATACGACTTGCAACCAATGCAAGTATGAAACACGCCAGATAGGAACCGCATTTCAAGCGGAAGCGCATTTTGCCTCTTGTTTGTAGGGACCCTACAATGAGCGCAAACAAAAGGCTCGTCAACAGCACGGATAGCGCGCTGGTATCAGGAGGAATAGCGAACCGCGGCGCATCAGCCCTGGGCGAGAGAGCATCCGGGGACCCGACAGGTTGTGGATACTGTCCATGGGCATTATCTCCAGCGCGAGGTGCCGGGACCGGGATCGGTGCGATTCGGTCAGTGATAATCAAAAAGCCGTGATCCTTTCCACGTTCGTCGTCCACCAGCAGTCACCGGAGGTTTGGATATGACCCGCGAATTGATGCGAGCACGCTTTCCGCTGATCCTGCTTGCTGCACTCCTTGGGTCTCGTCCCGCCGCTTCGCAGAACGCTGCACGTCCGTTCGACCTCGTGATAGAAAACGGTCATGTCATCGACGGAACGGGATCTCCCTGGTACTCGGCGGACTTGGGCATCCGGGACGGGCGGATCGCCGCGATCGGCCGGCTTTCGCGTCAGACGGCAAAAAAGAGAATCGACGCACACGGCAAGGTCGTCGCTCCGGGATTCATCGACATGCTCGGCCAGTCCGACCTGACGATCCTCGTGAATGCGCACCTGCCGTCCAAGATCTTTCAGGGAATAACAACCGAGATCACGGGCGAGGGCGGCACGGTTGCCCCGCTCAATGACTCGATCATCGCCGCCGACAAGCTGAGCTACGCACACTTCGGAATCACGCCCAACTGGCGCACACTCGCCCAGTATTTTGCACGGCTCGAAAAACAGGGAATGGGAATCAATCTCGCGACCTACGTTGGCGCGACACAGGTACGACGAATGGTGCTCGGCGACGTGGACAGAAAGCCGAGCGCCACCGAGCTCGAACAGATGAAATCGCTGGTTCGCGCCGCCATGGAAGACGGCGCCGTGGGATTGTCGACCGCACTGCAGTACGCTCCGGCACCATACGCCTCGACCGAGGAGTTAGTCGCACTTGCAACCGAGGCCTCGAAGTACGGCGGCGTTTACGCGACGCACATGCGCTCTGAAGGCGCGCACGTGTTCGAAGCGATTGACGAGGCTGTGCGCATCGGACGCGAAGCGAAAATTCCTGTCGAGATCTGGCACCTCAAGGCGGCAGGCAAGCCGCAATGGGGGTTGATGCCGAAAATCATCGCGAAGATCGATTCCGCGCGAGCGAGCGGGGTTGAAGTTGGCGCCAACACTTATGCGTATCCGGCGTGGTTCAACAGCACCTCCGCGTTCATTCCGCCATGGGCCCATGACGGCGGCGACAAGAAGATGCTCGAGCGCCTGAAGGACCCGGCGATGCGCGCGCGTATCCGGAAGGAGATGCTTTCGACAGAAGGAACATGGGATAACGAGTGGCAGGAAATTCCGGGGCCCGAGGCAGTTCTGATCGCAGTAGTAGCACATCCCGGTCTGTTGCCGCTCCAGGGAAAAACACTGGCACAGATCGCGAAGGAACGCGGCAAGGATCCAATCGAGACCCTGATGGACATTCTCGTCGAGGACGAGGGATTTACCTACAACGCTGTGTTCGGTATGTCGGAGCCTGATGTTGCACTCGCCCTTCAGCAACCGTGGACGTCGGTGGACAACGACTCACAAGGCGCCGCACCCGATGGCATTCTCGGCAAGGAGCACCCGCATCCGCGTGCTTATGGGACGTTTCCGCGCATCCTGAGGAAATACGTGCGCGAGGAACACAAGCTCACGCTCGAAGATGCGATCCGAAAATTCAGTGCACTCCCAGCGCAGCGCATGCGCCTGGGAGACCGCGGCGTGCTCAAGCAGGGAATGTGGGCCGATGTTGTGGTGTTCGACGCGGATTCAATACGCGATGCGGCCACGTTCGATAATCCCAATCAACTCGCGGCGGGAATGCAGTACGTGCTCGTGAACGGCATTCCCGTCATCGCGGACGGAAAAATGACAAACGAGTTACCGGGGAAAGTGTTACGAGGTGCCGGGTACAAGCCGTTACGCTGAACATCCAATACCGAGGAAGTCACTTCACAACCGTTAATTGCGAGGACACCTGATGTTCAACCCGTTCCTTCTTTTTGCTGCAGCAATTCTTACCGGCGCTGGCGGCGGAACAGCGCGTTCGAAATTCAACGAACCGGCATCCAGCGTGTGCAGCCTGATCACCCGGCAGGAAGCAGCCGCGGCTCTCGGCGCCCCGGTCCCGCCCGGTTCGGAAAAAGTGATGGACGGGCCCATGCTTGGGCAAAGGATCAAGATCGAGTTCTGCTTCTACGGAACCGAGGTCAGCGTCGGCCGATACAGTCTCGGCCCCGCTGCGGCAACGCTTTTTGCCAAGTACCGTCAATCATTAACGTCGGAGTCCGATTACCAGAATCTCACGGGCGTTGGCGATGAAGCATTCGTAGCGAAGGGGCAGATCGCGCTCCGAAAGGGACAGACAGGGCTGATCGTCGACGTGGGACAGGCGCGCGGCGGCGGAGCGGCTGAGGTTCGAAAGGAAAGAGCATTGGCGCTGCTCGCCGTAGGACGTCTATAGGCTAAGCGGGGCAACGTTATCGCCGGGTTGGTGAAAACCTCGAGCGATCTCCCACGGGCCACCAAAGTCTTCTTGCATTAATTTCTTCCAGCACCCTACGGAGACTGCGCCCATGGAAAAGAAAATCGGCTTACTCGTCGGCAGAGAGTGGTCGTTCCCGCCGAAGTTCATCGAGGAAGTGAATGGCCGCAACGCGGGCGTAACCGCGGAGTATGTGTCGCTGGACATCACGAAGATGGGTGAGCCCGGCGAATACGCGGTGATCATCGACCGCATCTCGCACGAGGTCGGCTTCTACCGCGCTTATCTCAAGCATGCCTCGCTGCTAGGCACGAAGGTCGTCAACAACCCGTTCATGTGGTCGGCGGACGACAAGTTCTTCGACGCGACACTCGCGACTGTCGTCGGTGTCGCGCATCCGAAAACTGTCGTGCTACCCAACAAGGACTACATCCCGGGCATCTCGCACAGCGAAAGCCTTCGAAATCTCAAGTTCCCGATGGACTGGAAGGGCGCAATCGAGTATGTGGGCCTTCCTTGCGTGCTCAAGGATGCGCATGGCGGCGGATGGCGCGACGTATACATCTGCCATTCCGTGCAGGAGGTCATCCAGAACTACAATGAGAGCGGACTCCTCACGATGATCCTTCAGGAGTTCATCGAATGGGATCAGTACATCCGCTGCCTCTGCCTCGGCCAGGAAGAAGTGCTGCCGATGCAGTACGACCCTAAGCGGCGCATGTATATAGAAGACGAGAGCTATCTGTCACCCGAACTGAATAAGAGAATCGTGGACGACGCGCTGACGCTCGTGCGCGCGCTGGATTATGACATGAACAGCGTAGAGTTCGCGGTCCGCGACGGGATTCCCTACGCAATCGACTTCATGAATCCCGCGCCTGACATGGACATCAACTCGCTAACGCGACCGTTCTTCGACTGGACGGTGAAACACATGGCCGACATGGCGATCAAGATGGCAAATGCGCCGAAAACACCGCGGGGAGCGAAATTCGCGACGGTGCCTGGGTGAAGTCGGCAGTCGAACGTTATCA
>JBBQYO010000135.1:0-8286 GCA_038208605.1 Gemmatimonadales bacterium
CGTCGTATTCGAGAAGGCCCTCAGCCTCGACCCCGATAACGCGATCGTCCTTCGCTGCCTCGGCGACATCTCCCGGCAGCGTGAGGATTCGAAAGAGGCACTGCTCTGGTATTCGAGAGCGCTCGACGCCGATCCGCTTGATTCCGAGGTTGCTGCCTACGTGGCGGAGCTGACGGAGCCGCTCACTGAATCGGCGGAATCGGACGACGAAACAGTCGAACCTGCTGCGTCTCCAGCGAACAATGGTGATGCGCTTGCCGAACAGGTTGCACAACAACCGGAGCAGCAAGCGGTGGAGCCAGGGTTCGTTGCTGCGGAATCTCCCGCTGGAGAAAACCAGCCGGCGGAGCCGCTTGGCGTAGATGCAGCCGATGCAGTGGATGGAGTGGAGGCAGTGGATGCAATCGATGCAGTGGATGCAGTCGATGCAGTAGATGCAGTAGATACAGTCGGTGAAATCAACGAAGTAGATGAAGTCGATGAACACGAGCCGCACGCCGAACGCAGAAAAGAGGATGTCGAGGTTCCGCTCCCCGAACCGTCGCTGGAGCCGGAAGTCACTCATGCCGAGACCTCTCACGATGGGACCGCCGACGAGCCACCCGACGAACGTGCGGCACCTGATTCTCACAGCGGCGAAGACTCGCCGTTCATCACTCGGACAGTGGCGGAGCTGTACGCGGCGCAAGGTCATCGGGAGAAAGCCCTCCGCGTGTTCGAGCAACTGGCGGCGATGCACCCGGACGATCCGGATATCGCATCGCGCATTCACCAATTGAATTCGGCGGCAGGTGCGTCATTGCCGGACGCGCCGACAAAACCGGCGACAACACCCGCGACGACTACGGATGATGCCGTCGCTGCAACGCAAACGGGCGCGCGGATTCCTCACATGGATCCAGTTCAGTTCGATGATCTTGCGCCGCTAACGTTGGAACCGGCGAGTTCTGATTCCATAACCGCTGAGCTAGCTGACTCCGCGGCTGCGGAACTCGAGCCGTCGCCTCCTGAAGCGGCCGCGGCAATCGATGACGCAGAGCTGAGCGATTCCGAATCGGATATCCGCTTTCATTCTGAACATGAAGAAGAATCCGCTGCGGAGGGTGACGCGGCGTCTGCGGTTCCGGTCAACCCGGACCAGCATTTTTCGGAGCTCGAAATTGGCGCGGGTGACCATTGGGATACCGACGAGTGGGCCGCTGGATTTTCGTCTGAAGACGCCGGCGTCGTTCCGTTTGATTCCGCTGGCGATACGCAGACAGATGAGCTGATAGCTACGCCAGCCGAGGAAATTCAAGCCGACGGGCCTGCCGAGCAAGTCGAGTCGGCGGAATCGTCATCCGAAGCATCGGCAGAGGAGGCCGTTACTGACGATGCGATTGCTGGCACCGTTGCTTCTGCCGAACCCGGCGTCACGCATCAACAGCCTGCTGACGTTTCGCATGAACAGCCTGCTGACGTTTCGCACGAACAGCCTGCTGACGTTTCGCACGAACAGCCTGCTGACGTTTCGCACGAACAGCCTGCTGACGTTTCGCATGAACAAGCTGTTGATGCTGCGCACGAACAACCTGCAGAGGTTGCCGACGAACGAATCTCCTCAGAATCCGCCATAACTGGAACGGGCGCCGCCGAAACCGTTAGCGAAGAAATCGCATCAGGTGAAGTCGCGACGGATGTAATCGCCGACGAAGCGCGCGTAACCTCTCTGATGCCTCTTGCGGAATCGCTGACCGAGCACGAACCGGAATTCACAGAACAACCATCACGCGAATACGAGTCGACACCCGTCCCACTCGGCATTCTTAATGACGCGCGAGAGGAAATGCCGGCGGATGAAATGTTCGCTCCTGCAACAGGCAACGAGGAAAACGTCGTCGCCTATTCACCACAGGCTCCGGACGAAGACAAGCTCCCGCACTACGAGCCCAGGGGTCCGACGGTCCGGGAATTCTTTGCGACCCTCGGCTCTCGCAAGCCACGATTGGGCGGCGAAGCAAAATCGTTCACAGCGCGCGCAGCGGTCCCGAGCGTCGACGCAATCGACGATCTGCCGCTCGCCTCCGACGCCTTCTCAGATCTTTTTGCCGGTGCCCCGATCAGCGACGACGACTCGAGAGCCGCGTTTGCATTGAGTGGTGCGATGAGCAGTCAGGTTCCATCGAGAACGACTCCAATTCGAACTCCGCCTGAAAGTACACCCCCTCAAGTTGTACCCGAGCAGCCGGTCCCCCAGGCAGCAACGCCCGCAGCGGCTCCCGAATCGGAAGACGATATCCGCAAATTCCGCGAGTGGCTCGACGGGCTGGCGGATTCGTGAGAATCGCCGTCATCAACGGTCCGAACCTCAATCTTCTCGGTACGCGCGAGCCCGAGCTGTACGGGACGACGACCCTCGCGGAGATCGAACAGCGGCTTCATCAGCTGGGCAAGGAGCTCGGCGCCGAAGTTGTCTTTTCGCAGCACAACGGCGAAGGACAAATCGTCGACGCGCTTCACGGTCTGAAGGGAAATGTGGACGGAATTCTGATGAATGCGGGCGCGTATTCGCACACCAGTCTTGCGATACGCGACGCTCTGACGGGAGTAGCGATTCCCTTTGTCGAAGTTCATCTCACGAACATTTACGCTCGCGAGCAGGAACGCAGAAAATCAGCACTCGCCGAGGCAGCCACTGCTGTAGTCTGCGGGTTCGGCGCAGACAGCTACGAGCTCGCGCTGCGCGGGCTGACGGCCAAGCTGAACAGACATGCGTGACCGTCGCCGGGAGCGGCTCGCGTCGCTCTCGGCGAGATTGGGCGCTGAGAAGATCGATGCCCTCGTCCTCACCAGCCTTGCCAACATCCGATATCTGACCGGCTTTTCCGGCACGAGTGCGCTCGCAGTTGTTACCCCGTCCGAAGTACGCCTCATCACTGACTTCCGGTACGAGACTCAGGTCGCTGACGAAGTTGGCGATCTGGCTCAGGTTCGCATCGAGCCGGCGAGCCTGTGGACCGGTTTGTGGGACGTTCTTCAGCGTAGTCCGTCGATAGAAATGATCGGCTTCGAGTCGGCCCATCTTCTGCATCGTGATTTCCAGCGCCTCCTCACCGAGGGAGCACGATGGCAATGGCGGCCGCAGCTGAATCTCGTCGAAGATTTTCGCGAGTCGAAGGACGAGGACGAGGTTGCGCTGATTGCGGAAGCGGGAATGATCGCGACGAATGCGCTCGCACGAACGCTGCCGTCGGTCCACGTCGGGATGACGGAGCTGGAAGTAGCTGGAGTTCTCGAGAAAGCATTGCGTGACGAGGGAAGCGAGGAAGCGCCATTCCCGCCGATCGTCGCGTCAGGTCCCCGCTCGGCGCTTCCGCACGCACGCGCGTCGTCGAGAGTCGTGCAGGCTGGCGACTTTCTTCTCATCGATTTCGGAGCGCAGCACAGAGGTTACTGCTCCGACGTCACGCGGACGTTCGTGATGGGGATTCCGACGGCGGAGCAACGCGATATTTACGCGGTGGTGAGGGACGCCAACCATATCGCTGCGCATTCGATCAGGGTTGGAATGAGCGGCGGCCAAGCCGACGGCCTCGCCCGGAGCTACATTGTGCGTTGCGGTCACGGTGAGGCATTCGGCCACAGTCTGGGTCACGGGCTTGGTCTCGAAGTCCATGAGGCGCCGCGCCTTGCGCGCACTGCAGAGCAGTTTTTGAAAACCGGGTCGGTAGTGACGATCGAGCCGGGAATTTACCGTCCGGGGTGGGGAGGCGTCCGTATAGAGGACGACGTCCATCTCTCAGCGAACGGTCCGCAGATCCTTACGAACTTTTCCCGCGAGTTAATTGAGGTCGCATGAGATACTCATCACACATCGAGCGTGGAGCGGCCGCCGTGGGCTTAGTGCGCAGCTCTCAGGGAACCCGCGGATGATCGACCTCCGCTTCGTCAAAAAGCTCGTCGACATGATCGATGCGTCATCGGTCGACTCGATCGAGATATCATCCGACAAAGGGATGAAGATCCGCATTTCCAAGACATCGCAGCAGCGCGCCACTGTTCAGCTCACGTCGCCCATGCAGATGCCCCAGATGCCTCTGCCATCCGCCCCAGCTCCCACGGCCGCCACAACCGAAGCAGCCACACTGAAGGATGCCGCCACAAAGGCGGAAACTGCCAAAGCAAAATGGCTCGAAGTGAAATCGCCGATGGTCGGCACGTACTACTCGGCGCCTGAACCCGGCGCGAAGCCCTACCTCAGCGTTGGCGAGCGCATCTCCAAAGGCCAGATCCTCTGCATCATCGAGGCGATGAAGATCATGAACGAGATCGAATCGGAATTTGATGGTGTCGTCACCGAAATCCCCGCTCAGAACTCGCATCCTGTCGAATACGGACAGGTGCTCTTCCGTATCGATCCAAATGGCTGATCCAGTTTCAGAAATCCGTCCCATCTCAACGGGAACGGCGTTCGATTATCGCAACGTTCTGCGTCAGATGCTGGAGCAGAACGCGTCCGACCTTCACCTGAAAGTCGGGTGTGCGCCGACGCTCCGCGTCAACGGCGAGCTTCGGACTCTTGCGATGGCCCCCATGCGGTCGGATGAGATGAAGGCTCTCGCGGACCAGATCATGCCGGCGAAGCGCCAGAAGGAGTTCGCCGAAATCAAGGAAGCGGATTTCGCTCTCGGTGTTCCCGGGATTGGCCGCTTTCGCGTCAACGCCTATCAACAACGCGGAACGATTGCTTATGCGTTTCGAATCGTGCCGTTTCAGGCGCATTCGATCAGCGAGCTGAATCTCCCCCCGATCGTGGAACAGATCGCAATGAAACCCCGCGGGCTCGTGCTCGTCACGGGAATTACCGGGTCGGGCAAGTCAACCGCGCTCGCGGCGATGATTCAGTACATCAATCAGAATCGCACCGCCAACATCATCACGATCGAAGACCCGATCGAATTTCTGCACCGCGATAACAAGGCGCACATCAACCAGCGGGAAGTTGGCACGGATACGGCGAGCTTCACCCAGGCATTGCGCCGTGTTCTGAGACAGGACCCGGATATTCTCCTCGTGGGCGAAATTCGCGATCTCGACACGCTCGATACGGCGATGAAAGCGGCCGACACCGGTCACCTCGTTTTCTCGACGCTTCACACGACGGACGCGACGCAGACCATCAACCGCATTCTCTCGTTCTACCCTCCGCACCAGGCGTCGGAGGTTCGCTTCCTTCTCGCGAGCGCACTCGAGGCGGTCATCTCCCTTCGTCTCGTTCCCCGCTCGGACAAGCCAGGCCGTGTACCCGCCGCCGAAATTCTCATCAATACGGCAGCCGTCCGCGAGAACATTCGCGACATGTCGAAATCGCTGAACATTCCGGAGCTGATCGCCGAGGGAACCATTCAATACGGAATGCAGAACTTCGACCAGTCGCTTATGAACTGGTACAAGAAAGGCGTCATCTCGTACGATAACGCGCTGTACTACGCCACCAATCCAAGCGAATTCGCGCTTCGCATTCAGGGCGTTGCGAGCGCAAGCGACAACACGTGGGACAACATCAGCCAGGACGCGACCTGACGGTCACAGCAGCATGTTCAAGAAAGTCCTGATCGCGAATCGCGGAGAGATCGCTCTCCGCGTCATTCGCGCATGCCGCGAGCTGGGCATCCAGACGGTCGCGGTTTATTCAGAAGCAGACCGCGAATCGCTTCACGTTCGCTTTGCTGACGACGATGTCTGCATCGGTCCCGCACCGGCGCGCGATTCGTATCTCAAGATCC
Source organism: Gemmatimonadales bacterium (assembly GCA_038208605.1). Taxonomy (GTDB): domain Bacteria; phylum Gemmatimonadota; class Gemmatimonadetes; order Gemmatimonadales; family Gemmatimonadaceae; genus UBA4720. The sequence goes on from JBBQYO010000135.1 coordinate 5,766, forward strand.
CGCGCATCATCGCCGCGGCGGAAATTGCGGGAGCTGACGCGATTCATCCCGGGTACGGATTCCTTGCAGAGAACGCCGAGTTCGCCGAGACGTGCGAGGCGAGCAACATCGCGTTCATCGGGCCGACGGCCGCGCAGATTCGCGTGATGGGTGACAAGGCGGCCGCGCGCAACGCGATGATGAAAGTCGGCGTGCCGATCATTCCCGGCACTCCAGGTGGCGTGGAAGATCCTGACGATGCGCTCGAATTTGCGCGCGAGATTGGCTTTCCGGTCATCATCAAGGCGGCGGCGGGCGGCGGCGGCAAGGGCATGCGCGTCGCCACGGAGCCGGATGACTTCATTCGATCTTTCCAGCTCGCGCGCTCCGAAGCATTGTCTGCTTTCGGAAACGGTGAGGTGTACGTCGAGAAGTATCTCTCGCGTCCACGGCACATCGAATTTCAGATCATGGGCGACCGGCACGGGCATGTCGTCCATCTCGGCGAGCGCGATTGCTCAGTTCAACGCCGGCACCAGAAACTGATCGAGGAGAGCCCGAGTCCCGCGATGACGCCGGAGCTGCGAGCCGCAATGGGCGATGCAGCGGTGCGCGGGGCGAAGGCGATCGACTATGTCGGCGCTGGCACGATCGAGATGCTCCTTGAAGACGACAAGTTCTATTTCATGGAGATGAACACGCGCATTCAGGTGGAGCATCCGGTCACGGAAATGCTGACCGGAATCGATCTCGTGAAAGAACAGATTCGCGTGGCTGCGGGAGAAGAGCTTTCGTTCGACCGCACTCCCGAATACCGCGGTCACGTGATCGAGTGCCGCGTCAACGCGGAAGACCCCGCGCGAAATTTTCAGCCTTCGCCTGGCAGGCTGGATGTGTTTCATCCGCCCGGCGGCAATGGTGTTCGCATCGACACGCATGTCTACACCGGCTACAACGTCCCGCCGTTCTACGATTCCCTCATCGCGAAGCTCATCTGCCAGGGACGCGATCGTCCCGAAGCGCTCCGGCGCATGCAGGTTGCGCTGGAAACATTCGTCGTCGAAGGCGTGACGACGACCATTCCATTCCTCGCGAGAGTCATGGCGAACAAGCATTTCCAGGCGGGCGACATCGACACGAAATTCCTCGAGCGCGAGACCGATCTGTTCAAAGAGCCGTCTTAGGTGAAGCTGGACGTATTCATGTCGCCGAAGGAAATGGCCCCGGGCGACACGAAGGGTCGGGTAGTTGCGGTCATAGATGTGCTTCGAGCTTCGACGAGCATCGCTGCTGCACTTCATAACGGCGCAAAGAGCGTGATTCCTGCCGACAGCCCAGATGAAGTCATCACCCTCAGCAAACAGTTCGAGCGTTCGCAGGTGCGTCTTGCGGGAGAGCGCCGAATGCTGATGATCCCGGGGTTTGACATGGGGAACTCGCCGCTGGAATTCACTGAAGATGCGGTGACGGGCCGAACGATTCTGGTCAGCACCACGAACGGGACTCGCGCTCTTCTTGGCATACAGGGCGCTCGCGACATCGTGATCGCATCGTATGTAAATCTGTCTGCCGTTTCGGCAATGCTTCGCACGGCGGCCAGAGCGGACACCGACATTGCGATTGTCTGCGCGGGCACAGAGGGACATTTTAGTCTCGAGGACGCTGCCTGTGCCGGCAGATACGTCTGGTCCATCTCAAATGGAGCATCGTCGTCGGTAATGCCGAACGATGCAGCACGGGCATGCGCGCTCATCGACAGGAAGTATGGCGACAACATCGAGAAGATCTTCCAGGACTCGTCCCACGGACAAGCGCTCGCCGAAGCAGGATTCGGCGGCGACCTCGTCGCCAGCGCTCGAGTGGATTCGAACCCTGTTGTCCCCATCTACCAGGAGCGACAAATCACCCGGCTGGGACCTGACCGCGAACGCTAGCACACCACCGGCTGGCTCTGCACTCAAGCGCGAGCTCTGGGGCATCGCGCTGCTGTTGTTCGCAATGTTCCTTGCTGGCGCTCTCGCCGCGCAGGGCGTCGCGATGTTTCGGTCGCAGGGCGACATCGGCGCGAGCTTCGGATGGGCGGGGAAACTCCTCGCCGCGCCGCTTTCCCGCTTTCTCGGCTGGCCTGCAGCGGCGCTGATACCGGTCGCACTCGCGGCGCACGCGCTTCGTCTCTTTGGACGATTAGACCAGCGCACCGACCGCTCGTGGATGGTCTTTCTCCTCGGCTTCGTCGTACTGCTGCCTGTCTGTCTCTCGCTGGCCGAGGGCGGCGTGCGCGATGCGACATCGCTTTCCGGATTGTGGGGGAGCTTCTCCGCGTTTTATCTGCTGCAGTTCGCGGGAACTGCAGGCGCATGGATAGTGCTCGCACTGTCACTTAGCGCATTGATGGCGGCGACGCTTTCATGGAATCCCATTCGCGCGATCGTTGGGCGGAAGCCGAAAGCCGCCGAAGTAGCTGTTGATGATCCAATGGCAGCGCCCGGCATTAACGGACAGCGTCGCAAGCGCGCTGACAAAGAGTTGCCTCCGGAGCCGA
>JBBQYO010000136.1:0-8256 GCA_038208605.1 Gemmatimonadales bacterium
CAGCACCGATCACCGCGCGCGCCCTTACGACTGTTCCCTCATACACACCCGAATTCCCGCCGACGATCACATCATCCTCGATCACGACAGGCAACGCATTGATGGGCTCGAGCACGCCGCCGATCTGCGCCGCAGCACTCAGATGAACGCGCTCGCCGACCTGTGCACACGAGCCCACGAGCGCGTGCGAGTCGATCATCGTACCGGTGCCGACATATGCGCCGACATTCACATACATCGGCGGCATGCATACGACCCCCTTTGCCACGTACGCCCCCCGGCGAATCGCCGATCCTCCCGGTACAATCCTCACGCCATCGCCGATCCTGAACGAGCGAAGAGGAAACGTGTTCTTGTCGAAAAAGCGAAAGCCGGGCTTCGGTTCTCCCGCATCGGCTTCAGTTCCGGCGGGCGACATGTCCTCGAGCGTTCCAAGCTGAAACCCGAGCAGAATTCCGCGCTTCACCCACGGTACCGCCTGACACGATCCACTTTCATCCTGCCGTGCGGAGCGAACTGTCCCGGCTTCGAGCTCGGACAACAGGTCCTGGACCACCGCCCGGGCGTCTGGCGATACGCGGCCGGCAGCTGATGCTGCAAGAGCGGCTTCAACTCGCATTTCAAGAGAGATTCCGGTTAGCTCGCCAGTCAACACCGATGCGTCGTGGCCCGTCATGACGCAATCGCTCCCACTGCAACGAGGGCTTCGCGGACGGTACTCGCGTACGAATCTTTCATCGGAACGAGAGGCAGCCGAAGAACATTTTTTATGCGGCCCATCGATGCGAGCGCAGCTTTCGCCGGCAGTGGATTCGACTCGACAAACGCAGCAATTGTCCATGGCGCAAGGCTGTGCGCTAGATCACGCGCGCCGTTCGAATCACCGTTGTCCCAAAGCTCGACCATCTTCGCCGCGAGCTTCGGAACCACATTCGAAGTGACCGAGATCACGCCATCGCCGCCCTCGGCCATCACCGCAAGGGTTATTGAGTCGTCTCCCGAGAGAACCGTGAAATTTTCGGGACGACCACGAATGATTTCCGTAATCTGAGCGAGATTTCCCGAGGCTTCCTTCACCGCGGTGATGTTCTCGTGCTCGGCGAGCTCGAGCGTCGTCGCAGCTTCTACGTTGCTTCCGGTGCGGCCAGGAACGTTGTAGACGATGAGCGGAAGATCGACCGCATCTGCAATCGCGCGGAAGTGAGCAACGATTCCGCGCTGCGGCGGTTTGTTGTACATCGGCGACGTGTGCAGCAGATGAGTCACGCCGGCCGCTTTCATTTCCTTCGACGTCGCAATTGCCTTTCTCGTGTCGTTCGATCCTGCGCCCGCGACAACAGGCACCCGGCCGTTGACTTCTTCGACGGTGATTTCGACCACTCTTCGATGTTCGTCAGGAGTCATCGTCGCGGCTTCGCCAGTGGATCCGCACGGGACGACGAAGTGAATGCCTTCGTCAACCTGCCAATTCACAAATGCGCGAAGCGCCGCCTCGTCGAGAGATCCGTCCCCAGCGAACGGTGTCACCAGCGCGGTGCCGCATCCACGGAGCAACACCCGTCCCCGCCCATCCTTCCGCATCGTGATCATGTCGCCATCCCCTTCTTGTCCGGATCCGGGAAGCCAAGTACGTCGCGCATCGTGAACACTCCTTTCTTTCCAATGAGCCACTGCGCCGCACGGAGCGCTCCATCGGCAAAAACCCGGCGGTCCCGCGCCTCATGACGCATGGTGATCTGCTCGTATTGCCCGTCGAAAATGAGCTCGTGAGTTCCGGGGACCGAGCCGGTTCGGATGCTGGTGACTTCGAGTTTCTTCCCAAGTCCGCCTTCCATCGCTCTCGTAATCGCGAGAGCGGTTCCCGACGGCGCGTCTTTCTTCGCGGAATGATGAGTCTCGACCAACGCGGCAGAGAATTCAGGCGCCCGCGACATCACGTCCGCAGCGTCGCGCGCGAGCTCGATGAAGAGGTTGACGCCGACTGAGAAATTCGGCGCCCAGAGAAGAGCGGCGCCTTCCTCTTTCGCCGCTGCCACAATCACCGGAAGCGATTCGTACCAGCCCGTTGTGCCCACAACGACGGGCACTCCTTCATGAACGCACGCCATGATATTGCTGATTGCCGAGCCGGGCTCGGTGAATTCGATCGCGACGTCGGGATCACCGAGTGCTCTTCGCGTGATGCCCACGCCGTTCCGATTGTGCTCTTCGTCAAGCATTGCGGTGAGATGCCATCCGCGGTTCTGCACCATTTCAGCAATCGTACGGCCCATTTTCCCATCGCCGATCACCGCGATTGCGGGAGGATTCACGACACGCTCCCGAAAAATTCGGAATGAAGCCGTTTGATCGCGGGAATGACGGCATCCTGGTTCACGATTACGGTCAGATTTATTCCTGTTGCGCTCAACGACATCATGTGAATCTTCACGTCGCCTAACGCCATCAGCGCGCGACCCATCGCGCCGCCCGCATCACAGATCCCCGCGCCGACGACTGCGACAATTCCGCGATTCCGTTCGATCGCCACGTCACCGAGCTCGCGAAGGTCGACCAGCAATTCATCGAGTCTCGCCGGATCATCGATCGTCACCGAAACAGAGATTTCTGAAGTCGCAACCACATCGACCGACGTGCGGTGCCTTTCGAATATCTCGAAGACTCGTCGCAGAAAGCCGTGGGCCAGCAGCATTCGCGCAGCGGTCACCTTCACGACCGTTACGTCCGCCTTGCCCGCGATTGCGCTCACCGGCCGATGAGGAGCGTCGAAAGTTATTCGAGTTCCCTTTCCTTCCGGTCGTTTCGAGTTGTAGATGAAGACAGGTATCCCGAGACGCACTGCGGGAGCGATGGTGTTCGGATGCAGGACCTTCGCACCGAACGACGCAAGCTCCGACGCTTCATCGAAGCGGATCTGCTCGATGAGCTGAGCGCCGTCGACAACGCGCGGATCGGCGGTCAGCATTCCGTCCACGTCAGTCCATATCTCGATCGCTTCGGCATTCAGCGCGGCACCGACCAGTGACGCGCTGTAGTCCGACCCGCCACGTCCAAGCGTCGTCGTGATTCCTCCGCTGGTCGAGCCGATGAAGCCGCCCATCACCGGCACCCTGCCCTGCTGAACCAGCGGATGAACGAGCTCCCGCGCTCTCTCAGCGATCGCTTCTGTCTGCGGCTCCGCTTCCATGTACTTGTCGTCGGTCACCATCACGTCGCGCGCGTCGACATACTGGGCCTCGAGTCCGCACTTCCGGAAATACGCAGTCACGAGATTCGACGACAGCTGTTCGCCGTAGGATGCGATGGTATCGAGCGAGCGCGGGGTAACGTGGCCGAGCGTCGACAATGCCTCCGCGAGGTGGGCGAGCTCGTCGAACATCGCACTCAGCTCGCCGGCCATGTCATCGGCTTCCGACGTTTTCCCGAGAAGATTTTCGCATTCCCGAAGATGCCTGTCGCGAAGATTCTCGACGCCGCGCAGCGCACCAATGAGGTGGCCTTTCGCCGACTGTTCTCCGACAGCGAGCAGACCATTCGTCGTGCCGCCGAGCGCGGATACGACTACTATCGGCGAACGCTGGAGTCGGCCTCTGACTATTTCAGCAGAACGCCTGATGGCGTCTGCATCGCCGACTGACGTTCCGCCAAACTTGACGACGATCACGCGGTGCCAAGCCGTCCAGTTGCAGCCAGCACTTCGGCGTTGAGCACCGACCCGCCTGCGGCCCCGCGAATTGTATTGTGGCCCATCGCAGTCATGCGGATGTCGAGAATCGGATCCTCACGCACTCTGCCGACAGTCACTGTCATTCCACCACCTGCGTTTACGTCCCGGCGCGGTTGAGGTCTAGCTGGATCGTCAGTAACAAGAAGCGCGTTTACGGGGCTGCTCGGCAGACCGAGCGCGGACTTATCGCCTTTCCATGCGCGCAAAGCATCGAGCGCCATCGATGGAGACACTCGCTCGTGGAACGATGCAGTAATTGCAATCGTGTGTCCGTGCTCGACGGCAACGCGATTCGTATGCGAGCTGACCTTCATCGGTGCGGGGACGATCTGATCGCCTTCGTACTTCCCGAGGAGCTTCAGCATCTCGCGCTCGAGCTTTGGCTCTTCATCAGCGATGTATGGAATCACATTGCCGAGGATGTCGAGCGACGGAACTCCCGGATATCCGGCGCCCGAGACCGCCTGCATCGTCGTCATGAAAAGTTTGTCGATCCCGAACTTCTCTTCCAGCGGAGCAAGCGCGATCGCAGCGACGGTTGCCGCGCAGTTTGCGTTCGTCACGATCGCTCCGCTCCAGCATCGTTCCCGTCGCTGGCGGTCGATAATTGCAAGATGCGACGCATTTACTTCTGGAATCACCAGTGGAACATCGGCGTCCATACGGAAGTTCTTCGCATTGCTCAGCACGAATTTCCCGGCCTTGGCGAATGCAAGCTCGACGGTGCCTGCAACTGATGAGTCGAGCGCTGAGAATACGATCGGAGCAGTCACTCGCGAGGGATCAGCCGGCAGAACGACCATCTTCGCGATTGAACGAGGCATCTCTCCCTCGAGCCACCGAGCGGCTTCCGCGTAGGTCTTGCCCTCGCTCCTCTCCGAAGCAGCGACCTCGGCGATCTCGAACCATGGATGCTTTGCGAGAAGACGAATGAACGTCTGACCGACCGCTCCGGTCGCTCCAAGAATTGCGACAGGCCAGCGCTTCGATGGACTGAACCGGGCGGTCATGCGGAGAGCAGATGACGCGCAATTCGCTCGTACGAATCGACGCTTGCACGCAGCTCGTTCACATCGACGAACTCGTCGGGAGTATGCGCGACGTGAATTGAGCCAGGACCGAAAAGCAGCGGGGTTCCCCACCGCGACAGCAAAGGAATGTCCGACGTGTAAGCCATTGGCGCGATGTCGAACCCCGGAACGAGATGAAAACGCTGCGCGGGGATCGTGCTTCCAAACTCGATCTCGGCACGGCCCTTCGCCCATTCTCTGATGAGCTCCCTGACGGGTGCGACGTCGCTGACAAGGCGCACCATCAGCTCTGCCTCGCAGTGCGCAGGCACAATGTTCGCGCCCGTTCCGCCACGAATCAGACCGACGTTGATCGTCGTGTTCCCGAGCACTTCATCAGTCGGCAACGGTAGATCGTGTATTGTCGGGAGAAGTTTCATCATCGGCTCGATTGCCGACTCACCGAGTTGTGGATAGGCGGAATGAGCTTCGCGACCGCGCGTCCGGACTATAACGCGAAGCGAGCCTTTGGCGCCGCTTGCAAGCCTGCTCTCTGTGGGCTCCCCATTGACCAGGAATCTGCTGGTGGCAGCGAGATTGTTTGCGGCTCGCGCGCCATCCGACCCTTGTTCCTCGCCGACCACGAACAACAGGTCGATTCGCTCCTCTCCCGAAGCGACCATTCGGTCAGCGGCGGCCAGCATGGCCGCAGCGATGCCCTTCGCGTCGCATGCGCCGCGGCCCATGAGCCGTTCCCCCTGAAGGCGCGGTGCGATATGCGGCGGTACGGTATCGACGTGAGTCGAAAAAGTCACGCCTCCTCCCGCGCGCGATGCCCAAACATTGCCGCGCCCCTTGGAGACTTCCTGTACGGTGACATTCCATTTGCGCGCGATCAGCCACCGCGAGAGAAAATCAACGACTGCGCCTTCATGCGACGACAGCGAGGGAATGGCGAGGAGCTCAGCCGCGAGCGCGACGACGTCGGTCATGGGCTGAAGTTACACCAATGATGCGACGCCGGGGATTGGCACTCGTGACGGTTGCGCCGGCGTAAGCATCGCGCCGGCGCATGAAGCCTGGGTCAGGCTCCGGCAGGCCCTGGTTGCGCGGACATGCTGTCCTGCGTGGTTCCAGGATCTACACCGCGAACGTGCTCAACGAACATCTGTCGAACGAGGGTATTGGCTTCGCGGTTGTATTCGTCGTGATGTCTTTCGCCCATCTCACCGATCTCGGCGAGCTGCGCATTGCCGAGGGTGCGCCCGGCGTCGCGGAACGTCTTGAACGTGTCTTCCGCCTGGCGCGACATGACGATGTCGCCTACGAGACGAAGGAAATCGCTTTCGCGAGCGGCGTCCGCCAGATCGCGTGCTTTGCCGAGCACGGCGCCGAGGAATTTCTTCCCTTCACCCATTTCGGCGCCGAGTGTGGTTTGATAGTCCTCGAGCATTCGCTGGTGTTCACGAACCTTCGCGATGTGGCGACTGCAGAGATCCCGAAATCGGCTATCCTCCGCCTGACTTTCGTGGTCCTCGAGGGCTTCGAGGAAGGTCTTATGCTGCATTACCGAATTGTTGATCTGGCTTTTGAGGAAGTCTAGTCCACGATCCATTTTATCTCCGTTGTAGGGCTGCTGATGAGGTGATCAGAAGCACAAGGCAGGCCAACGCCGTTCCGTACGCGGGCGCAGTTAGTGAATCGTTCGTGGTAGCATGCTACCTGCTTCCGCGGACCTGCTCCCTGCTAACGGGGCTTCCGGGCAGCATCGGATGAAAATTGGAGAGTGCTCGGGGCGGGGATCGAACCCGCATTCCCTTTGTGGGAGAGGGATTTTAAGTCCGTCAATTGGGCGTTAATGCACCGCGTTAAGGCTCGCTAACACACTTAACCCCCCAAAAGAACGGGTTAACGCAAAAACCACAAAGTTAGAGTTCAGGAAATCATTTGTTTGTGCTATAACATCCGCTATAACACTGTTTGTCAGGTCGTTGCGAATTTGCAGCAATTTTCAACGCCGCATGCCAGCAATTTAAGGTGGCGACACTTGGCCTAGGCGAAAAAACGCGCCTGCAAGGGGTGGCGTAAGAGGCTTCTCACTGACGAAATCTCCGCGGCCGGGCGCACACTGAAACTTCTGCAATCGATAGCCGCTTCCACACGTTAGACTGATCGACGTAATAGGTCGGAGTTATTTCTTCAGGACGCTCAGCAGTGCCGCTTTCTCCAGCTTCGCAAGTAGTGAGTGGCCATAGATAGTGGGATGCAGTCCATCCTGGTATAGCGAGTTATCGGTCGGCGCCGCAGGATTTCCCATTACCGGGTCGGCAGCGAAATCCGCGATTGCATCATACAGAGAGGGGTCACTACGGATCAGCGTGTTCAGTTCGTTCCTATCCGATTCTTTGAATATGCTTGCCGGAAGAATCACTGCGGGAAGAACAGTCTTAACGACGATTTTGAATCCTCGAGCCCGCCGAGCCGCCCAATACGCCTTCAGATCCAAGTAGATGCTTGCTGGTGTGGATACTATGCCGTGAGCCTGAATCAAATCGTTAGTGCCAAGCATGACCGAAAGAACGTTTCGACGTCTGTCGCCATCGAAGAGAGAATCAACACGTTGAGCCCTGACATTGGCGCTACTTACCCTGGAGCCATCCACAGCGACGTTGTAGTACTCGACGCGCGGGTCCAGCGTCAAGGTTGCTTGACGGGCATAAGAGTTCTCCCCAACACCAGCACCCGCGGTGTTCGAGTCGCCCTCGTAAACCACAAGGTCCGGTACAACGGTTACTGTGGCCGTTCCCGCCTTTCCCTGGGCTGATGCGTTCACCGTGTAACTACCCGTGGACGTTCCGCTTTGTACTGTTCCTGTTTGATCGACTGTAATGTCTTGGGGAAACACTGACCACACGGGACTAACTTCTATCGTGCCGCCTAGCGCGTCCTTGGCGACGGCTATCAGCTGTACCCGGCTACTAACGCCCAGTCGCTTCACGTCAGGCACAATGGCAAGGGTCGCGACTTGTGGCCGGACAGAAATATCGGAAGTACTTGCACACGCTGTTGTTAAGAGCACTACAAGAAACTTTTGCATTTTCGGGAAACCTCTCTGGAATAATTTCTTCAATCAGCGGTGTCTCGCACCGAATTGCATTTCATTGCTCTGGGCCACCGGATCGCATGTGCACCTTGTCAACCAGGAATATACCTGACGCTGGTAGCCCCTCTCCGTGCGCCGGTTGCCGGACGTTGATCCCGACTTTCGGCGGCATCCCTTGCGCACGACCGCTGCAGTTACGCCCGGCAGGTCGTATTTCATGCGGCGTGCTCCTCGTGTGCTGGGAAATCGAGACCGAGAAAAATCACGATCTCGTCAATTGTCATGCGCTGATTTTTCATGGTTTGAAGCTCGATGGGCGCGCATTCGCACAGCATTACCATCGGGTCGCCCTTCAGAGACCGAAGCCCACCACCGAGCAAGTACACAAGGCGCGCACAATCCTCATTGCCGTCCTT
>JBBQYO010000137.1:0-8174 GCA_038208605.1 Gemmatimonadales bacterium
TCGGCTGAAGAATGAAGCGATTCACAACGTCAGAATGTTCGCGCTCGCAGATTCGGGCAATTATGCGGACATGCTCGCGGCGGCGGATGTTGGACTCGTGACTCTCGCGCGAGGGGCCGAGGGAATCGGAGTGCCCAGCAAGTTCTACAGCATTCTCGCGGCGGGGCGGCCTACCGTAGCGGTGGTCGCAAGGAATTCGGAAGTCGCGCTGGTGTTGAAAGAGTCAGACTCGGGGATTCAGGTAGACACGGGCGACGCAAAGAGCCTGGCGTCTGCGCTCGAGCGACTGGCGGCATCCCCAGCAGACCGCGATCGAATGGGAGCGAACGCAAGAAAAGTCCTGGTCGAGCGTTACACATTGAGCCAGTCGGGCGAGCTGTTCTATCGAACGCTGATGTCTGCCTCCGGAAACCCAGTCGCTACCGCGAACTAGGCGCATCTCCCGACTCCAGGATATCGCACACGCGGCCACACGACACTTCGCGGGTGCCGATTGAGTCGATGAGAGCACGAGCTCTCTCACCCTTCTCACGAAGCTCCCACGGCGAAGCAGCGCTGATCTCGCGAAGTATTCGCTCGGCACCGTCGACATCGCCATGTGAAACGCGCCACCCGATGTCAGCCTGCGTCAGGAGATCGGAGACAGGGTTGTTTTCCGGCCCGAGGACGAGGATCGGCCGTCCCATTGCCATCGCTCCATAGATCTTGCTGGGATGAACGATTCCGGGCATTGCTTCGCCAATGCTGACGAGATGCACATCTGCCGCAGAGAGCGAATGCCTCAGCACGCTGCGCTCCTGGTACGGGATCGACACAACATTGGCGCTCACATTCGCATCGACTTCCGCCTTCCCTACACCGCCGCCAACGAACGCGAGGAGAAGACGCGAATCGTCGCGCATGCGTGCCGCCGCATCGAGAATCGTCGTCAGAGGATGGGACATCGCGTGATTGCCGCTGTACATCACGACGACCCTGTCTCCGAAACCTTGCGACGATCTGAATGGATTGTTCGCTCGCGTCACCGATTGGTCCGGCTCGTCGGCCGCCCACGGCCTGACAACCGAAAGTTTCTTCGCGATATCCGCTTTGCGCGCCAGCAGCCCTGCCATCATGGTATCGAGCGCAATGACAGAGGAGGCGCGGCTGAGCACGACGCGATTCATCCAATCGAAGATTTTCACAAGCGCCGACTGCGAAGATATTCGGCCGAGTGCCATCATCTGGTCGGGGTTCACGTCCATCGGCCAGTATTTGAGCGGCACGCGCCTCATTCGTGAGAGAGCAGCCGCGGCAATCGGACCAAGCGGGGGTGATGTGCTGACGACGACGGTATCGACACTGTCGAGAAACCAGCCGGCCAGAACTTCCTGAACCATCAGTACGGCGCCCGACATCAACCGCATCGCGATGGAGCTTTTTCCAAACGAGCCGAATGACAGGCGGCGGACATCCACTCCGTTCAACGACTCGCGGGAACGGTATAGCTGCGACGGATCGTCGAACCCCCGGTTAGCCGTATACACTATGACGCGATGGCCGCGACGGACGAGCTCTTCAGCAGCGTCGGCGAGGTGCTGTCCGAGGGCGGCCGGGTCGGGCGGATATACCTGGGTCAGGAACACGAACGTGCGGCCATTTGCACGGTTGCCTGAATCGGCGGCCTTTCCCGTCATCCGGGCCCGGTGGTGACGCCCGCGATCAAGCCGCGCAGCTCGGCGAGATAGTACCTCGCCTTCCTTCTATCCGCGAGAGAATAAACAGCGATCCCGCCAGCGACGAGCGCAACCCGCTTCGCGAATCTTCCCCACAGACCGTGTTTCCTGCACAACCTCCCGTAACCTGCACGGTACGAATACACGCGTCTTCTCGACTGCTCCGATCCGTGATCGGTAATGGTGCGAGGATGGAAGAACTCGACAGCCGGCTGAAAATAGAGACCCTTTCCAGCGTCGATCAGCCGTAGAACCCAGTCGTAGCCTTCTTCGGCTCCGTGAAAAGTTCCGACGCCCAGTGTTTCGTCAAACGGGATTGCGCGAATAACGCTGGTTCGCACCGCGGTCGCGGGCTCCACGAACATTCCGTCGATTTTCCGTGGCGACAGCCACCCGGGTTCTTTCGAATACACGACGATTGCATCGCGACCGGTTTCGTCGGCGCATCGGCCGAAGACGACGTCGGCTTCAGTTCTCGCGAGCGCGTCGAGGGCAGCCCGAAACGTACCAGGCATTACGCGGCAGTCATCATCCGGCGTGAACAGCACCGGCGTCGTCGCAACCCTGCCCGCATAGTTCTTGGCGGCGGATAGTCCCTTGAATCGGACGCGGTGGTGCTCGATCGCGAGGTGAGGAAATTCCGCCAACACTTCGGCGACTCTGTCGTCGGTGTTCTGATCGACGATGATGATTTGCGAAGGAAGCGCCGACGAATCGGCGATGGAGCGGAGCAAAGCTGCAAGCTCGACTGTTCTTCCCAATGTTGGAACCGCGACGCTGAATGGCTCCAGCGCGTCAGCCATCTGAAGCCGGTTTCCTCGTGCGGCCGAACGGACGAAGCGGATACTTGAGGTCGCGAAGAGTCTGGCGTTTCAGCTCGCGGTAGTGATCGAATGCAGCAGTCGGCGCCGCCGCAGTTTCCTCCATCCGCTCCCTGATGAACGCCACAACGATCCCGAGAAGCAGCCCGGCAATCGCGCCCAGCAGCGGGAGCGAGATGGCATCGGAGCGCTCGGGCTTGATCGGCCGCTCGGGCGTTTCCAGAACTGTGATCGAAGTGATGTTTCTGGCTTCTTCAATTCGAGCTCGATCGTATGACTGAAGGAGCGAGGTGTAGACCTGCTGCTTCATCGAGACTTCCCGGAGCAGACGAAGATTCGCCATGTTGAGCACCGGCGACGAGAAGTCCCGATTCTCCACCCTGAACTCGACCGCCTGGTCTTCAGCAGATCTCAGCTCGCCCCGGGCTTCGGCAACGCGCCCCTCGACGAACTCACGCTCTGCGGACGCCTGCGCGTGCTTCCGCGCGCGGCTGAAACCGTCAATGAGGCCGAGCATGTTTTGAGCGACCTGCTGCGACAGATCAGGGTACGGCGCATCGACGAAAATCCAGATGTTGCCGGTGCGCGACGATGCCGAAATCGTGAGGCCCTCGTTCAGGATCTTTGTCATCTCGTCCTGATGAAGCTCCGGAGCACCTCGAAATCCGTAGAAGATCTGGAGCGGGCCGGTGACGGTCCCTTTTGTCGTGACGACGGCGTAACGCGCGCGGGCGACTTTATGCAGCAGTGGCGGCGAGCGCAGCAGCTCGGTAAATAAAGCGACATCCTCCGCGGACGCTGACGCGTGCCCGATTCCAAGCTGCGCTGCCAGGCCCGTCGCGTCGGAAGAGCTCTGATTCGAGGCGACGTTTATTCCGAGACGCGTCATGTACCGCGGCCGCGCTTCGAAAAACCTGAATGCGCCGAACACACCCATCGCAATGATCAACACCGCAATCATGCCGCGATATTTGAGAAGAATGTTCACAAATCCAAAAAGGGATGTCTCCTCGTCATCGCGTATCCCGCCAGCCGCCAGCCCGGATTCTCCCGGAATTCCGCTCATGCTGCGTTCGCCGCCTTTCGCGGTGAGGAAACAACACCCTCGTAGATGGCAAGAGTCTCGGTGGCGGTTTTGTCCCAGGAGAAACGGCGCGCATTGTCGAATCCTTCACTCACGAGTTTCGCTCGAAGGTCGGGATCGAGAAGACATTTTTTGAGCGCGGAGGCAATGGAATCTACAGACAGAGGATCGAAGAAAATCGCGCCGTCGGCGGCGACCTCGGGGAGCGCCGCGACGTTCGAGCACGTTACAGGAATTCCGACGCGTTGTGCCTCGATCACTGGCAATCCGAATCCCTCATAGAGAGAAGGCAGCGCAAACAGCGAGGCTCCCTTCAAAGCTTCCGCCACATCGGAATCAGCGAGATATCCGGTGAAGTGAATTCGCTTCCCAGCTTTTTGTTCGAGCAGTCTTCTGTCGTCCGCATTGCCAGGGAGGTTCCCGATTACGACCAGAGAGTGAGGGACCACATTCTGAATCTGCTCGAACGCGGCCACCAGCGCCGCAATGTTCTTGTGACTCGGTAGCGCGCTGAACGCGAGGACATACGGCATGCCCCCCGCCGGGTCGTACGGCTTTGAACGCGCCTCTACATCATCCTGCAGATGCTGCGCTGCGGCGAGGTAAGTGACACTGACCTTCTCGCGCGGTACTCCGAGAATGCGAACGAGGCCGTCGCGCGAAAATTCGGAAATTGTGATTACGTGGTCCGCGCGCCGGACGCTCTGCTCGACAAAGAATCGGAGAATGCGTCTTCCCTGCGGTGTTCCCCAGCCTTCATGGCTGAGGAAGTTGAGGTCGTGGACAGATACGATCTGCTTCGACCTTGCGCCCAGCGGAGCGACGTATCCAAGCGAGTGCACGAGATCCACTTTCTCGCGCTCGAGCTGGAACGGTAGAATCCCCTGCTCCCAACCATATCGAACCATGCGGCGAAGCGGAACGAATGGGCACACTACGCGCCTGAAATTGGGACCCGGCGTGATGTCCATGTCCGCACCGAGCTTGTTGAGAAAAACGATGTACTCATTCTCTTCGTCGATCTTCGCGAGGTGGTGAATCAACGAGCGCGCGTACGTCTCAGTGCCGCCAACAACCCCTGGAATCAGATAGAGCAGGTTCAGACCTATTCGCAAATTCAGCCGCCCTCCCCCGGATCCGCGAGCGACGGAGCCGGCCACATATTCTCGAACACTCTGGGCGTCCATTCGATTCCCGAAACGAACTTCATGATGACGAAAGCAGCTCCAATCACGACCAGCGAATACAGGACACCAGCCGAATCGCCCCGGTTGAAGTCCAGCGCTAGCGCAAAACAGAGGAAGTAGAGCAGTGGCCAGCGTCTCGCGTTCTTCACCAGGAAAACCGTTGACAGAGAAATAAGTGAGAGCACGATAAACGGCCCGACCACGCTGAAGTTGATGTACGCTTCGGTAATCGGCGTGTACGCATATCCAGGGACGATCACATCTCCGAACTTGTCCCGGTTGAACTGCGAGCTCAGGCCGATCGGCTTTTCAGGCCAGAGAACTCTGGGAATGAAGGCGGCAGGCGCAGCAAGGTACGTCATGCCAAGGTAGAACGGTCTTCTTTCGGAGATGTAGTACGTCGCCGTCTGAATCGGCATCACGAACTCGTTCTGCTCGGCCAGGGTGATAAGAGGGTCGGCGGTATATACCGTCCACGGGGCACTTCGGATCTGGCGGACGACGCCAAGTGCCATGAAAGCGAAAAAGGCAAGGAGTGCCACGGTGATCGTGCGAATACCGATCACCGAGCGCCGGCGCGATGCAATCATGCCGACGAGAAAAAGAAACATCGCGAGAAAATCCCGCCGGTTGCCGAGGCCCAGATGAAAAATCACGAATGCCAGCACGCTCCACGCTACCAGCCGCCGCGCGTTCCGGCTCAGTCGCGGCCACCCCGCGAACATGTACATCACAAGCCCGTTCATGAGCAGCATCGACACCACCCAGGCCTGAGTGTAGAGCCATGTCATCTGCGTGCGGTCGAGCGTGAGAAATTGCCGGGTTCCCCTGAGCCACGCGTACGCCACGACCCCGAGGAAACCACCCAGCACGAGGGCGGCGTTGGCGAAAGTCGGACGGACAAATGCGAGCGCACTCGCCGGCACGTCCCTCCACGGTTGTCTGTACCACCACTGAACGACATTGAAGCCGACGAACGCAGTGCCGTACAGGAAGGTCGCCTCCGTCAGCCCCTGGACATCGAGCGCGCGAAGCACTGTGACCAGCGGGAGTGTAAACCCGTACAGAAACAGGAACACAACCATAGGCAGCCGAATGTCCTGAAAAACCCAGACTCCGTTGTAGAGTCGAAGCAATGCGAGGGACAACGCAAACTGGCCGCCGACAAAGTAAGTGGCTGAGAGAAGGCCTTCGCCCGCGAAGACGTACACCAGCGCGGCGAGATGCGAGCATATACAAATTCCGAGGAGCACTCCAACCGAAGTCGGAAACGGCAGCCGCTCGCGCGAGCGGGCGAAATCGTTGGTAGTGAATGCGGTTGCAGCCATCAGGTCCGCGCCTTCAGATCGACAGGCGATGTTACTGCACGCGGAATGCGCATCTCGCTGTTGCGGCGGGAGTCGGAAAGCTGGCGATAACCCTGCAACCCGCCCTTGATGACGTTGACGGGAATCATCGCATCTCGCTTGGCAATGCCGACCACCGTCATCGCGACTGCGTGCAGGAGTAGACGTGAAGCATAACGTGCCCGCCACAATGGTCTGTCACCGATTGCCTTCCACACGAAGAGAACCCGCGTTCGCTCGCGCTCGAGTACCTGCGTGCGAAGCGGCGGCCGGTTTATCGTGCTGGGAAAATGATTGACTGTGACCTTGTCCGATGACACGACTTTCCATCCCGATCGCATCACCCGGTTGGTCACGTCCGCGTCCTCGTGCCAGAATGCGCCGAGAGCTTCGTCGAATCCGCCGACAGCGGTGATAGCCTCGCGACGGAACGACATGTTGCCGCCACCGAGCCATTCCGCTCTTTGAACTCCTGGCGGATTGAAGGCTGGTCCGACATTGAATCCGCCCCAATCGATCTTGAACCGGTTTGATGTAATTCCAAGAAGCCGGTACGCGGTGTTGCGCATGAGGCCGTAGTGGCCGGGATGATCGACAAAACCACCCGCTCCACCAACCGCCGAATCATCGTAGCACGACACGATCGACTTCGCCCACTCGCGGGGAAGCCGCACGTCATCGTCGAGGAAAGCAACTATGTCGCCGGTTGAAATCCTGAGGCCTTCATTTCTCGCGCCCCCGGTCCCGAGCCCATCGGCAAATTCCGAGATGTTGAGATCGAGTCTCGCTCCGAAAAGATCCCGGATTGCCTTTGCGGCACCGGCGGGATACGCCTGCAGCACGAGGACGATCTCGAGCGGCGGAGGATCGATCTGCGACGCGAGATCTTCGAGGCAGCGATCGAGCTCGTCCTGCCGCTTGTATGACGGGACGACGATGGAGAGTGAAGCCTTCACTGATGCAGTCATACCCCTTTCATGGCTCGCCAGCGAGTCAGAAGGCCATGTTTGCGGAGCTGTCCGCGAACGAAGTTCCGCGGGATGTCATAGCAACATACCTGGGCGACTCCACCCAGGCGAGAAACCCCGCGAAACCGCCTCGCAATCACATCCAGACGCTCGTGCAACAGCGTCATGAATTGCGTTTCGCTGAGGCCGAACATGCTCACTTCCGCAACAACCTGGTCCGCGAATTTCGTCGCGACAGGATGCGCAAAGCAGCGCACAAAAAAATCGTAGTCCGCGACGAGCCTGTACCGAAGGTCAAACCTGCCGACAGTGTCGAACACGCTTCTGCGAACAAGTGTGGATGCATGGCTGATGTTTCGCGTGGCAAGATCTGCAAGCGTGACTTCGGATCCGACAATGCTGGAGGTTTCTCCATCAGTGCTGATCTGCTTTCCATAAACGAAGTCAGCGTCACGTCCCGCTTCAACGAGCTGCGCGATGCTGTCGGATGAGGAAAGGTGGTCATCGGAGTTGGCGAACATCACGTAAGCGCTCGAATCCTCCACGAGGTCGATTGCCTTGTTCATCGCATCGTAAAGTCCATTGTCCGGTTCGCTGATCCAGTAGTCGATCCGGTCACCACGGCGGCGCAGAAGATCGACGGTACCATCAGTCGATGCGCCATCGACAATTATGTATTCGAGGTTGGGATATGTCTGTCCCAGTACAGCGTCGATTGTTTTTTCGATCGAGGCCACGCCATTTCGGACCACCGTGACTACGGAGACTAGCGGCGCACCGGGAATGCCGGACTTTTTCGTTCCTTGCGTCCGAAGGCCACCTTCATCCATCGGTCAGCCAATCGTCTCGAAGCGCGAATTTTCGCCAGACGCCCGATCGAAAAAGACGAAAGTCGTAGACGACCCTGTTTCTCAGATAGAATCCGCGAGCCACGTTGAGGCGCCAGGCCGAATTCCCGCGCGTTGCGCGGAGTCCCGCCAGCACGCTGTTCGGAAATATCATCAGTGCATTCCTCGCCATCGTGACGAGCAGTCTCGACCTTCCAGGCAAATC
>JBBQYO010000138.1:0-8164 GCA_038208605.1 Gemmatimonadales bacterium
GTACCGATCGAATCGCCGTCCACGGTGACTTTTAGGCGCACCACCCGCGCAAAGCCGCCCTTGTGAACAACTACATCATTGAGCGCGAGCCATTCCTGACGGACTGATCCGCCCTCATCGACCGCGCTTGCATGGAGACACATTCTCGCTTCTGCGACATACTCTCCCGACGCGAGCAATCGAACGGCTTCTTCCACGCCGTCACTTCCGCACGTTGTCAGAAAACCGAGACGACCGAGATTGACGCCAAGGATCGGTACAGACGCACCGGCAAGCAGACGAGCGCCGCGAAGAAGTGTTCCGTCGCCACCGAGTGTGAGCAGCGCGTCTATGGACCTCGGATCTTCCAGACGGTCTCCCCGACCCGCAGCTTCGTGCAGCTCGCGCTCGAACTCGAGCTTCAGTCCAAGCGTCGGGGCCAGACTAAAAAGTGAGTCGAGGATCGCCGGCAGCTGAGCGTAGCCGGTGTGACCGATTACACCGAGGCGCATCACCCGGCGCGAAGGTGCGCGCCCCGTGAGTCGCTCAGACGAAGCTGACGAGCCTTCGCGGCGATGCCCTGCGCGTCGAGCCCCACGCTCGCAAGCTGGCGAACGCGCGAAGCCTGCTCGATGAATTCATCGGGCACACCATGAGCGACTACCTTGACCGCCGAGTCCATCTGTCCAACGACAGCCGCCATGTGCGCTCCGAATCCATTGACCACTGTTCCTTCTTCAACGACAAGCACGTAACGGTTTTCAGCCACCACCGATGCAAGAGCCTGGACATCGTGAGGCTTTATGAACCGGCAATTTACCACGCTTGCACTGATGCCTTCTTCAGCGAGAATGTCGGCAGCCGCGACCGACGGGAGCACCATCGTTCCGACCGCGAGAATTGCAATGCCGCCGTTTGCATCGCGCGATCCGGCGCCTTTGCGGAGCACTTCCCATGATCCGTGTGGAATCGCTTCGATCTCTGCAATCGGAGGAACAATGTCGGGTGCTGCGTCTCGCGGATAGCGAAGGCAGAAGGGACCGCCCGTGTGCGCAACGGCAGTTCGCAAAAGTCCAAGCATCTCAGCGCCATTCTTTGGCGCGGCAATCGTCATGCCCGGAACGGCGAGCATGTAGGCGATGTCGTAAAGCCCCATGTGGGTAGGACCGTCTTCACCGACGAGACCGGCGCGGTCCATCGCGAACACGACGGGCAGGTGTTGAATTGCGACATCGTGGATGACGTTGTCGTATGCGCGCTGGAGAAAGGTCGAATAGATGACGCAGACTGGAACAATTCCACGCGTCGCCATGCCCGCCGCAAACGTGACCGCGTGTCCCTCGGCGATACCGACGTCGAAGAACCGGTCGGGATGCGACGACGCGAAAATTCCCGTGCCCGTTCCACTCGGCATCGCTGCAGTGATCGCAACGATCTTTCCGTTCTCGTCTGCGAGCTCCGCCAACCCGTTTCCAAATACAGACGTGTAATTCGCGTTCGCCGACGAAACCTTGAGCTGCTTGCCAGTTGCGGGATCGTGGCCCGGCGGAAGCGCATGCCATTTCTCGGTGTGCTCACCAGCGGGAAATCCTTTTCCTTTCTGCGTTATGACGTGAACCAGGCGCGGACCTGAAAAATCGCGGACGGCAGTCAGCGTATCCATCAACGCGTCGAGATCATGACCGTCGATGGGGCCGAAGTAGCGGAATCCAAGCTCTTCGAACAATACGCCAGGTGTGAGAAACGCCTTCACGCTCTCTTCCCATTTGCGCACTATCGTCGCAACACCAGTGCGCCTCGCCGGCGCAGAATCCATCACCCCGCCAACCGCCGAGCGAAAGCGGTTATACAGAGGATTGCGCTGGATGGACGTGAGATACTTCGACATCGCGCCGACGTTTGGTGCAATCGACATCTCGTTGTCGTTGAGAATCACGACGAAGTCGCGTCCTGATGCGCCAGCGTTGTTCAATCCCTCGTAGGCAAGCCCGCAGGTGAGAGCGCCGTCGCCGAGAATCGACACGACCTTGAATTCTTCTCCGTTCAGATCGCGTGCAGTAGCCATTCCGAGGCCAGCGGAAATCGCAGTTGCGGCATGGCCTGCGCCGAAGGTGTCGAACTCGCTTTCAGCACGCTTGAGGAACCCCGACATTCCATCTTCCTGCCGCAGCGTCTCCATCCTGTCGTTACGCCCGGTGAGGAGCTTGTGCGGATAGCCCTGATGGCCGACGTCCCACACGATCTGGTCTCTGGGAGTATCGAAAACAGCATGTATCGCGACGGCCAGCTCGACCACGCCTAGCCCGGCACCGATGTGACCGCCAGTCCGCGAGCAGACTTCGATGAGCCGCGCGCGCATCGACGCGGAGAGCTCACGAAGCTCGTCGCGTGTCATGGACTTAAGGGCAGTTGGCAGCTTCACGTCCTCGAATTTCGGCATGATCTTGATGTCAGTGACTGCGTGAAACGATGAAGCTCGCGAGGGCTTCGAGCTCCGCGCTCAGAAGTCCCTCCGAGCGAAGATCAGCGCAGGCTTCGTCTATCAGCTCCTCCGCGCGCGCAACGGCTCCATCAACACCAAGCAAGCCGGGATACGTGCTCTTGCGCAGCGCGACGTCACGGCCAGCCGTTTTACCCAGCTGATCTGTCGAAGCCGTTACGTCAAGCACGTCGTCCATGATCTGAAAGGCAAGTCCGATACGACAGCCATAGCGTCCCAGGCAATCAACAGCATGGTCGGTTGCTCCGGCGGCGATTCCGCCAATCCGAACCGATGCACTGATCAGCGCGCCGGTCTTGCCCGCATGAATTGCATCGAGATCGTCGCGAGACAGATCGCGGGCTTCGCCAGCAAGATCGAGAAGCTGACCACCGATCATTCCTCCGGCGCCGGCACCCTGCATCAATACGTTAACTATCGTACAGCAGGCATTCGCGGGCAACCGAAGATCGCGGGCGGACCGATGCGCTGCCCGCGCGGCGAGCGGAATCATCGCGGCGCCGGCGACCGTAGCCACGGGAACTCCGAAGATTCGGTGGGTCGACGGTCGCCCTCGGCGCATGTCGTCGTCGTCCATGCAGGGGAGATCGTCATGGACGAGCGAATAGGCGTGAACGGTCTCGACTGATGCGGCGAGCGCAGTAGCGTCATCCTGACCGCCCGCGGCGCGATACGCCGCAAGCACGAGCATTCCGCGAAGCCGCTTGCCGCCACCGTCGAGCGCATACGTGATTGCGGAGCGCAGCGGATCCGGAAGCGGTGAGGTTGCTTCGCTGCATAGTGAGGCAACCGCGCGATCGACCGCCGCTCGACCGGCCAGCGGTTCCGGGGCGATGAGATCAGCCGCTGAAATCGCGCAGCTCCAGAACACCGTCCGCGCGCTCGACGAGCTCTTTGACTTTGGACTCGGTTTCGTTGAGCTCGACTGACGCTTTTCTCAGCAGCTCGACGCCTTCCTCGAACAGGGCCAACGACGCATTCAAGTCGAGGCGGTCGCCCTCGAGCTGGGACGCGATCTGTTCGAGGCGAGTCAGGTTCTTTTCGAACGACATCGAGGAGGTCTGGTTAGGGCCGAAACGAGCGCACTGAGACTGAACGCTCAATATCCCGGTTTGCGACAGGGGATTCAAGCGCTTGCAGGGCAATACGCCCTTGACTCGGAGCCGGATTCACTGCATCCTTATATCCGGATATACGGATGCAACTAACACAGTCCCTTCCCTTGTTCGAGCGGATGACCGCGCTCGCTGATTCCACACGGAGCAGAATGCTGCTCCTGCTGGAGAGGCACGAGCTCACGGTTAACGAAGTCAGGTCGGTGCTACAGCTTCCGCAGTCAACCGTAAGCCGGCACTTGAAAGCATTGGCGGATCAGGATTGGGTGACGTCCCGGCCCGATGGGACGAGCCGCCGCTATCGCACTGCCGACAAGCTCGACGGCCCGAGCCGGAAGCTGTGGAATGTCGTCCGTGAGCAGGTCACGGCCACCCCTGCCGCGGCGCAGGACGCGCGGCGGGTTCAGACCATTATCGCGCACCGCCGCACCAAGTCACAGAAATTCTTCTCGTCGGCAGCTGGCCAGTGGGACAGGCTCCGCGTGGAACTCTTCGGACAACGAGCCGATCTTCTCGGACTCCTGGGCCTTCTCGACGACAACTGGACTGTGGGCGACCTCGGCTGCGGAACGGGCCAGCTTTCCGAGTCCATCGCACCTTTCGTCGGCAATGTGATTGCGGTCGACGACTCCGCCGCGATGCTGTCCGCGGCGCGACGCCGTCTGGCCGGAATGGCGAATGTCGATGTGCGAAGCGGGCGGCTCGAATCGCTACCGATCGAAGACGCCTCGCTCGATGCAGCACTGCTCTTTCTGGTGATGCACTACGTACCCGAGCCCGGCGATGCGATCGCGGAGGCATATCGCGCGCTGAAGCCAGGCGGACGCCTTCTGATCGTGGACATGATGCCGCACGACCGCGACGATCTGCAGAACGAGATGGGACACGTGTGGAGAGGATTCTCGGAAGAGCAGATTTCAGTGATGCTGGAGGCAGCCGGCTTTTCGGGCGGACGTTATCACGCGCTCCCTGCCGATGAAGCGGCGAAGGGACCGACTCTGTTTGCGGCGGTCGGTCGGCGCGATGCTAATCTCGACGCCTTCGCCGAAGAAAGATCAACAACCATTGACTACGATGCACAGATGAAAACGATGCACAGATGAAACAAAACAATATGGGGAACTGCGAAGCAACTTCTGATCAGGAGAGTAGTTCCCCAATTCGTGGTTTGTATCATCTGTGCATCGTTTTCATCTGTGCATCGTAGTTAATGACTTTTGCAGTTGTACTTGTAGTTGTAGTTGCATGAAAGGGAACGGCCGAATGGCCGCGATATAAACCATCAGCATTTCGAGGACAGTCTTTTGACAAGCGTAGCCGAACTTCCAACAACGAACGAAACCGGGAATAGCGCCTCGCAGTTTGCCGTAACCGGCAAACGCGCGCCTTTCAAGGTCGCCGACATCAGTCTCGCTGATTTCGGCCGTAACGAGATTCGCCTTGCCGAGCATGAGATGCCCGGGCTGATGGCGCTTCGGGACGAGTACAGGGGCAAAAATCCTCTTGCCGGCGCGAAGATCATGGGCTCGCTGCACATGACTGTGCAGACCGCCGTCCTGATCGAGACGCTTGTCGAGCTCGGCGCGGATGTTCGCTGGGTGTCGTGCAATATCTTCTCGACACAGGACCACGCCGCCGCCGCAGTTGTCGTCGGCAAACACGGAACGATCGACGAACCGCAGGGCACGCCTGTCTACGCCTGGAAAGGCGAGACGCTCGAGGAGTACTGGTGGTGCACCGACCAGGCACTCGTCTGGCCCGATGGTTCAGGCCCGAATCTTCTTCTCGATGATGGTGGCGACGCAACGCTGCTCGTTCATAAGGGCGTCGAGTTCGAAAAGACGAACAAGGTTCCTGATTTCGACGAAGAGAAGGATTCCGAAGAGTACGGCGTGATCCTCGATCTTCTTCGCACCGAGCTCAAGAAGAATCCGCGCCGCTGGACGACGATGTCGAAGGATCTTCGCGGAGTTTCCGAAGAGACAACGACGGGTGTGCACCGCCTCTATCAGATGATGGAAGCCGGACAGCTCCTGTTCTGCGCCATCAACGTCAACGATTCAGTTACTAAGTCGAAGTTCGACAACCTGTACGGATGCCGTCACTCTCTGACCGACGGAATTCTCCGCGCGTCGGACGTGATGCTCGCCGGCAAGGTCGCGCTCATCTGCGGCTACGGCGATGTCGGCAAGGGTTGCGCGCAGGCGCTGAAGGGTCAGGGCGCTCGCGTCGTGATCACCGAGATCGATCCGATCTGCGCATTGCAGGCCGCGATGGAAGGCTACCAGGTCACGACGCTCGAGTCGGTTCTCGAGACCGCCGACATCTTCATCACCGCGACCGGCAACAAGAACATCATCACAGCCGAGCACATGTCGAAGATGAAAGACAAGGCGATCGTCGGTAACATCGGTCACTTCGACAACGAGATCGACATGGCCGGTCTCAAGAAGATGGAGTCGAAGGGCGTGAAGAGGATCAACATCAAGCCGCAGTACGACGAGTACGTGTTCCCCGATGGGCACAGCGTGATGATTCTCGCCGAGGGACGTCTGTTGAACCTTGGCTGCGCGACGGGACATCCGAGCTTCGTGATGTCAGCGAGCTTCACGAACCAGGTGATGGCTCAGATCGAGCTGCATCAGAATGTCGGCAAGTACGAGTGCAAGGTTTACACGCTGCCGAAGCATCTCGATGAGAAGGTCGCTCGGCTGCATCTCGACAAGCTTGGTGTGAAGCTGACGAAGCTGTCAGCGGATCAGGCGGAGTACCTCGGCCTATCGCCGGATGGGCCGTACAAGTCGGATCACTACAGGTACTAGGTTTAACGTGGAGTAGAAGAGCAGAGGCGCTCCCGGGCGCCTCTCCTATTTTTGGCACTGATTATAATCCTAGCTTGCGTTCACCGTCTGTTCCCGCTCAGTATTGCCCCACCCAACCACCAACCGGCTCCGAGGATACGATGCCCCCACTGCAGCATAACCGCTTCAAGATGTCCACTTCAGTACTCATGCTATCGGGATCGATCGCTCTTTCGGCGTGCGGCTCGAGCAATCACCCAACTACGCCCCCGGTGACAACGCCCCTGGGTCACGAGACTACCATCCCGGCCACCACCTCGGGTTACATCGAAGCGAGAACCTCTCAGATCGTGACCGACGGATCGCCGCCCTCCACGGTTTTTGACGACTTCGTCCTGTCAGCGAACGCGACGATCCGCACTGTCGGCTGGCAGGGTATCTACTGCGTCCAGCAGGTGAATGCCGGTGCGCCTACTCCCACGGCATCGAGTTTTACCGTGTCGTTCTATTCCGACATTTCCGGGCGGCCGAATGTTGCGGCACCGCTTCAGAAAACGACGTACACCGTCGCTCAGACGGGCCAGGTGTTCGAAAAGACAGTGCCGAATCTGTATTGCGGCACGGCTTTCCCTACGACATACCCATTCTACAGGTATTCAGTTGCGCTGACGACCCCCTTCACGGCGGTAGCCGGCACGAAGTACTGGCTCAGCATTCAGGCTACTACGCCCTCGTACGCGGTGTACTGGGGCTGGCGCGATGGCACGGTCGATAACCGACTCTCGCTCCAGCTCTTTCAGGGAGTTTACACCACCTTTCCCGTCGACAGGGCCTATTCTCTCACCCAGTAGGCACTGCGCGCCTGACCGGTGGGCCACGGTTCGGTGATGTCGACATGATCGTCATCTCACGGGCCGATCCTGTCAACTCTTACGCCGTCGGATCTCTCTGAGCCGGTTGATTTTCGGATCATCCGGCACCAGGGTAGCGTAATGTGATGCATGCCACGAAGAACCGTGACCCCATCAGATCCATCCGCCGTGGGCCGGCCGCGCAGCCAGGTCGCCAGACGCGCGATACTCGACGCTGCTCTCGCGCTCTTTGAAAAGGGCGGTTGGCCCAGCAGTCAGGCGAATTGCGCTCGGACGTATCGCCGCTTGTAGCTACCGACATGTTGTTTGGACCGCTTTTCTACCGGATGTACGTCGGCCACGAGCCGGTGACTGAGGGATTTGTGAAACTCGTATACCGGTATTTCATGGAGGGACTCGCAGTCACCAAGTGATAACGAAGTCGGTGTAATATGTAGCCCGTGCCGGTCGGTGTTCGTCTCTGAATGAGACCTTTCGCCACGAGGGTCGCGCTTAAAGACGCCTTTCGCCACCGACTCGAATTGCCGCAAAGCTCTCGACCGCCATCCGCTTCCTCCGGTTATCGCGCAGATATCGATGGCCTCCGTGCCATTGCAGTGCTGAGCGTGCTCGGGTTCCACGGCCAGCTCTGGTTTCTCGCCGGCGGATTTATCGGCGTCGATGTGTTCTTCGTGATCTCCGGATATCTCATTTCGGGTATCATCGTGGACCATCTGGCCCGAAACGATTTCAGTTTCCGCGACTTCTACGTCCGGAGGGCAAACCGGATTTTCCCGGCCCTAATCACAGTTCTGGCAGCGACATCGCTACTGGGCTGGCTTTTTATGTTTCGCGGCGAGCTGGAAACTCTCGGGAAGCACATTGTCGTTGGCTCCGTCTATGGATCGAACATCGTTC
>JBBQYO010000139.1:0-8162 GCA_038208605.1 Gemmatimonadales bacterium
CAACTTCATCGGGCTTCGCGAGTTTGCTGGCGTTTCCGACACGCTCAAGTACGTATCCCCGCAGTCGTCGACGCCTGACGACAGGCGAAAAGGAGTAGCCCGAACATTGAAGCTGGGATTGGTAAGATTCATCGCGCGGACACCAGCAGCCGATCTGCTACAGATCACGTTTGCATCGCCTGCCGCGTCGTCGCCCACCGCGAAACCGCCGGAGCGGGACCGGTGGAACTTCTGGGTCTTCAAAACGCGCGCAAGCGGAAATTTCAACGGCGAGAGCTCGCAGCGCTTTGCGAACCTGAATGGATCGTTCTCCGCGAATCGAGTGACGAAGGATTGGAAGCTGAACAACTCTGTGAGTTTCAACTATTCCGAGAGCAAGTTCACATTCTCCGGAGGCGACGAGTTCTCGAGCTATTCCCGGTCAAACGCATTCAGTCACCTCGCCGTCAAGAGTCTGACCGATCACCTCTCGGCCGGGGAGCGCGCGTCGGTGTCGTCATCAACTTTTCTCTATATGCGGCGATCGATGCGGTTTGCGCCGGCCGTCGAGTATGACATCTTCCCATACTCGCAGAGCACGCGAAAGCAGGTGAGTTTCCTGTATTCTCTCGGGGTCAATTCGTATCGCTATCGTGATACGACAATCTTCGACAAGGTCTCCGAGGTGCGGCCGGATCAGTCGCTGACTGCATCGATCAGCGCAACCCAGCCGTGGGGTTCGGTGTCGGGGTCGATCGAAGGCGCGAACTACCTCGACGACTTCAGCAAACGGCGGCTAGTGTTGTTCAACACGGTCAATGCGCGGCTGTTCAAGGGGTTCAGCCTGAACCTGTATGGAAGCCTGTCGTTGTTGCGGGACCAGCGTTACCTGAGCAAGGGTGGCGCGACCGATGAGGAGATCCTGTTGCAGCGGCGTCAACTCTCCACATCGTACAGTTATTTTGGCGGGGTCGGACTTTCATACACATTCGGCTCGATCTTCAACAACGTAGTTAACCCAAGATTCGACGGTGCCAGCGGGTCGTTCTTTTTCTTCTAGCGGGCGTATCGATCGAGGGTCTCATTTGAACACATTGCCGAGCTCGCCATGTTCATTGTTGCCCCAGCACACCACGGTCAGCGTTGTCGCAATCCCACGCTATGCGAATCAGGTTGATCGTCAGTATGGAAAGGACTCGCACCGCTCCTCGGTCCAAAATCTTCTAGTGCGCGCGGCGGGACTCGAACCCACGACCTTCGGCTCCGGAGGCCGACGCTCTATCCAACTGAGCTACGCGCGCGATGAGCCGCTCCTTCCAGAGGAAACCGCTCTCCGCATAGTAACCCGCCCCCCTACGGTGGTCAACGCGACCGTCTTGGCACGCCCGCTGCGGCGTGTAACTTGATTCGATGCGATTCAACGACAGGAAAATCACCGTCATTCCCGGCGACGGAATCGGGCCGGAAGTCATCGCCGCGGCCCTCAAAGTCGTCGAAGCGAGCGGAGTGCATGTCGAAGCCGACGTTCAGCAGGCAGGCGCGAGGTGCTTTGCAAAAGGAATCGTCACGGGCGTTCCGCGCGAGACGATCGAGTCGATCGAAAACACGAAAGTCGTTCTCAAAGGCCCGCTCGAAACGCCAATCGGTTACGGCAACAAAAGCGCGAATGTTACGCTTCGCACGCTGTTCGAGACCTTTGGAAATCTTCGGCCCGTTCGCGAGCTGCCGGGAGTCACGACGCCGTTTACGGGACGCAAGCTCGACATCGTCATCGTGCGCGAGAACGTTGAAGACCTCTACACGGGCATCGAGTACATGCAGACGCCCGGCGTCGCGCAGGCTCTCAAGATCATTTCGCGAACCGGCTGTGAAAAAATCGTCGAGCTGGCATTCGAGTTCGCCGTCGCCGCGCAGCGCAAGCGAGTTCACTGCGCCACCAAAGCGAACATCCTGAAGCTTACCGAAGGAATGCTTCAGCACACCTTCGAGGAGATCGCACCGCGCTACCCGGAGATCGAAGCGAAGCACATTCTCATTGACAACTGCGCGCACCAGCTCGCAATGCGGCCTGAGCAGTTCGACGTGATCGTCACGACCAACATGAACGGTGACATCCTCAGTGACCTGACATCAGGACTCACGGGCGGACTCGGATTCGCGCCGTCCGCCAATATTGGCAACGACGCGGCCATCTTCGAAGCCGTTCATGGCTCTGCACCTGACATCGCGGGAAAGAACATGGCCAATCCAACGGCCATCATTCTCAGCGCTGCCATGATGCTGCGGCACATCGGAGAAGGAGCCGCGGCGGACAACATCGAGCAGGCGGTTCTCGTCACGCTCGAGAGCGGAATTCGAAGCGGTGACATGGCCGGCACCGCGAAGCCCACCGGAACGAACGAATTCGCTGACGCGATCATCGCGAATCTTGGCCGGCAGTCGGAAACGATGGGCGCAAGGGATTTCCGGGCGGTAAAGATCCCCAGGGCTTCACGCGACGTACACGTTGTCGAAGTTCAATCGCGCCAGGTGACCGGCGTGGACGTCTACATCGAGAGCAGACTTCAGCCGGCAGAGCTTGCCGAGATGCTCAACGAAGTTTGCGGAGGAACGACGGTTAGCCTTCAGATGATCGGCAATCGCGGGAACACGGTTTATCCGATGGACGACGACAGACCGGTCACGCTGGTGGATCAGTATCGCTGCCGCTTCATGAAAAAGGATCGCAACGACGATCTCACCGATGCCGAGATACTTCGCCTGCTCACGCGCATCGGTGAGGATCACTTCTGGATGCACATCGAGAAGCTTCAGCAGTTCGACGACGAAGATGCCTTCAGTCGCGTGAAGAAGTAGATGAAAGGTTTACCGCCCATCGAAAAGACCACGACGCGAGCTCGAAGAAGCACAGGATCCAGGTTCGGGAATTACAACGATCGCCTCAGCTCCCTTTATGAATTCAACAATTAGAAAATTTGCTCTCGCGGCGTTTGTCATCGCCGCTTTTTCCGCGCCGTCGCTTGGAGCGCAGGCGCCGCTGCCGCTCAAGTTCACCGGCAAGCCGACTCAGCCCGCAATTACCGCGGCCGACGCAATGACCCGGCTCTACATCTTCGCCGACGACTCGATGATGGGACGCGCTGCCGGAACTGAAGGCGGACTGAAGGGCACCGCTTACATCGAGCGTGAAGTCCGCCGACTCGGACTCGTGCCGGCGGGCGACAACGGAACTTTCTTCCAAGCGGTTCCGCTCTACGAGCGAACATTCGACGCGACTTCAACACTCACGGCTGATCAGACACCCGTCACCGGAGGCCGCGACTACTTTCCCATCCGGCCAACCGGCATTCCGAAGTCAATCGATGGAGCGCAGATCATTTATGCGGGCAACACCCGCGATACGACGACACTGATAGCTGCGCCGGCTACTGTCGGAAAAATTGTCCTGATCACCGGGCCCACTCCCGGAATCTCGCGACGCTATCCAGCTGCAGTCGCGTTCATGATCGTCCCTTCGGAGCCGGTCATTCCACAGCTGCGCGAATTCATCGCGGCTCCGTCTACGCTCATGCGGGATGCGTCGGATACAGCAATGAAGCCGTTCACGATCGCCGTTCCGTCTGCCTCGATTGCGACGTTCCTTGGGGTACCGATCGAGAACGCGCGTCCCGGAACGCTTGGGCGAACGCTGCACGGCGAGATTCGCTATCGAATGGTCGACGTTCCAGCACGAAACGTCGTTGCGCTCATTCCCGGAAGCGATCCGCTTCTCAAGAAAGAATACGTCGCGCTCGGCGCCCACAACGACCACCTCGGCGTTCGCCGCGAAGGCCCGGTCGATACCGATTCCGTTCGCGCATACAACGAAATGGCCGAGCGCGCTTACGTCGCGCGTACGCACGAGCTGCCGGGCTTTCCGGGCAGCGGGCTCACTCCACAGGAGCGAGCAGCCATCAAGGTGAATCTCGACAGTCTTCACCGCATTAGGCCGGCCCGGCTCGATTCTATTTACAACGGCGCGGACGATGACGGATCGGGATCGGTGGGCCTGCTCGAGATTGCGGAAAAGTTCGCAACCGACAAGGTCAAGCCGAAGCGCTCGCTTCTGTTTGTATGGCACACGGGAGAAGAGCTTGGTTTGTTCGGTTCAGAGACGTTTACTGATCATCCCACCGTTCCACGCGACTCGATCGTTGGCCAACTCAACATTGACATGATCGGCCGCGGCGAAGCCACCGATTTGCCGGGTGGCAATCCGGGATTCGTGCAGGTGATCGGATCGCATCGATTGTCGACCGAGCTGGGTGACCTGCTGGAAAAGGTGAACACCGACGACAGGCAGGGATTCAAATTCGACTACACGTTCGACGCAGCGGGCCATCCCGAGCAATATTACTGCCGGAGCGATCACTACAACTATGCGCGCTACGGAATTCCGATCGCGTTCATGAGCACCGGCGGTCATGTTGACTACCACCAGGTAACGGACGAGCCGCAGTACATCAACTACGCGCACCTCGCGCGTGTGGCGAGCTTCGTCGCGGACCTGGCGCAGCACGTCGCCAATCTCGACCACCGGCTCGTCGTCGATCATCCGAAGCCCGACCCCAAGGGAGAGTGCGTTCAATAAACCGGGCAGGCGCACCAGGTCACGGTGTTGATCGCGCTCTCGTATTCGGCAAGCTTCTCGTCGCCGATGTGTAAGTCATCGCAGGAACAGACCGAGGTTAAAGTGGCAGCTCAATACGATCGCCGTGCATTCATGACCTACTTCGCGGGCATCGGGCTTGGCTCGACGCTTCTTCCTGGAATTCTGTGGGCCAGCGCGTCCGACGGAATCGATATCACCGCGGCCACGATAGCGGCTGCTGAAGAAATGTCGGGCCTCAAGTTCGACGACGCAGAGCGCGCGTTGATGCTCGACGGACTCAAGCAGCAGGAGCAGCGGATCGAAGCGCTTCACAAGATTCCACTGGCAAATTCCGTAAGCCCTGCGCTCGTGTTCGATCCGGTTCCGGCGGGCAAGAAGATTAGAAACGATTCCAAACGTGCGATGGTTCGCTCCCACGTACCTAAGCGCACTGTGCCGGCCGATCAGAACGCGCTCGCGTTTCTTCCCATCACTGAGCTGTCCGAGCTCCTCAGACGGCGGGCGATTACGCCCACGCAGCTCACCAATCTCTACATCGAGCGTCTCAAGCGTTACGATCCCATTCTCCATTGCGTGATCACGCTCACGGAAGACCGTGCACGTGAGCAGGCGAAAAAAGCTGACGCTGAAATTGCAGCGGGTCACTATCGCGGGCCACTGCATGGAATTCCCTGGGGCGCGAAGGACTTGCTCGCCGTCAAAGGTTACAAGACTACATGGGGAGCCGGCCCGTATCGCGAGCAGGTAATCGACGAAGATGCGACAGTCGTGCAGCGACTCGACGCAGCCGGAGCGATTCTCGTCGCAAAGCTGTCACTCGGCGAGCTGGCGCAGGGCGACATCTGGTTCGGCGCGAAGACGAGGAACCCATGGAAAGTCGATCAGGGATCCAGTGGATCGTCGGCAGGGCCAGCGTCGGCTACTGCAGCCGGACTCGTAGCGTTTGGTATCGGCAGCGAAACGCTCGGCTCCATCTCATCACCGTCGACAGTTTGCGGCACCACCGGTTTGCGACCGACATATGGGCGGGTTCCGAAGACGGGTGCGATGGCGTTGTCGTGGAGCATGGACAAGCTGGGCCCGCTGTGCCGAAGCGCCGAGGATTGCGCGCTGGTGCTGGATGCGATCCATGGTCCGGATGGCAAGGACAACATGGCCATCCCCGCATCGTTTCACTGGGACGCGAATGTCTCGCCGAAGAATCTCCGGGTCGGTTTCGTGAAGAGCGCGTTCGACCTGCCGATGATGGATCCGAAGGACGATAAGCGCACTCAGCACGGCTCGAAGGCATTCGACGACAAGGCACTCGGCGTGCTCCGCGGAATGGGAGTGAAGCTGATCCCCGTGGAGCTGCCCGACCTTCAGTACGATGCGATGCGGATAATTCTTACTGCCGAAGCCGCGGCGGCATTCGACGAGCTCACGCGATCCAATCGCGATAGCGAGCTCGTTCAGCAGACGAAGTTCGACTGGGCGAACACGTTCCGGACGGCGCGATTCATTCCCGCGGTCGATTACATCAACGCAAACCGCGTGCGGACTACTGCGATCGCTGCGTGGGACAAGCTGATGGACACTGTCGACGTGATCGTCACGCCAACAAGTGCGGCGAACCTTTCTCAGCTCGTCGCAACAAATCTCACGGGACACCCTGCGCTCATTCTTCCGAACGGCTTCCGGCCGGACGGTACGCCGGTGTCGCTGACATTCCTGTCGGGGCTGTTCGAGGAGGAGAAACTGCTAGCCGTCGGAAAGGCGTATCAGGAGGCAACAGGGTTCCACCTCGTTCATCCGACGGTGTCCCTCAACGCGTCAGTAAAATGACGATGGATGTGCGGCCGGTAACGCTGGAAAGCAAGCGGGTTCGCCTCGAGCCGATGACCATCGAGCATCTCGATGCATTGGCCGAGGCGGGCAATTTTCCCGAGCTGTGGAAGTGGACGAATGTCAGAGCGGATTCGCGCGAGGGGATGGTTCTGTACGTCGATGCAGCGCTCGCGGATAAGGAGCGTGGTCTGTGCATCCCATTCGTTACTGTAGACAGGCAAACCTCGCGCGTGATCGGCAGCACGCGGTTCGGCAATATCGATCCAGCAAACACGAAAGTGGAGATCGGGTGGACATGGATCACACCCGCATTTCAGCGGACGTACGTCAATTCTGAAGTCAAGCTTCTCCAGCTCACTCACGCGTTCGAAGAGTGGGGATGTACGAGAGTTGAGCTCAAGACCGACGTTTTGAACAAAAAATCGCGGACCGCCATGAAGCGTATAGGGGCGGTCGAAGAGGGTGTTCTGCGCAAGCACATCCGGACTTACTCTGGCCGTTTTCGCGATTCCATCTACTATAGTGTGCTCGACACGGAGTGGCCTGGCGTGAAGAAGCGCCTGATTGGCTTTGTCGAGCGAGGCGAAGAGGGAATTGAACCACGTGCTAGCTCGAGCCAGGGAAGATACTGATCTTTGATTTATCGGCTGCTAACTCGTCCAAGCCCGGAGACTTGATGAAACGAATCGTATCACTCGGAGTCGTCGCGATTTTCTTGACCGGTTGCTCCGAAGCCCCCACAACGCCCCCCGTTTCAGCAGTACCCCGGGCAGCCAACTACGGCCAGTCGTCAGCATCGCCTATTCCCGGCCGCTATATCGTGACTTTCAAAGGTTACCTGGTCGATGTGGACGTCGCCGCTGCGGACATCGCGGGAAAGCACTCGGGAAAAGTCTTGCGATTGTACAAGTCAGCTTTGAAGGGAATGGCTGTGGATATACCGGACGCTTACGTCGACGCGCTCCGCTCCGAACCGATCGTCGAATCGGTCGAGCAGGATCAAACCGTTTCGATCAACACCACGCAGGCCGGGGCCACTTGGGGCATTGACCGGATCGACCAGCACACCCTTCCGCTCAGCGGAACCTACGAGTACAACGCCGACGGAACTGGAGTGACGGTGTACATCATCGACACCGGTATCAATTTCACCCACAACGAGTACGCTGGTCGCGCGTTCGCGGGAATTGACGAGGTAACGGCGGGCGGCTCTGCGGCCGACTGCCACGGTCATGGATCGCACGTCTCGGGCACCGTCGGAGGCACGACCTACGGCGTCGCGAAGAACGCCAAGCTCGTCGCTGTCCGCGTGCTGGACTGCAACGGTTCTGGACCGAATTCTGGTGTGATCGCTGGAATCGACTGGGTCACAGCTCAGAAGAACGCCAACCCTTCCGTCCCGTCTGCGGCGAACATGAGCCTTGGCAGCAGTTTTTCTTCGACGCTGAATCAAGCCGTCACGACTTCAATCGCTGCCGGTGTCGTCTACGCAATC
This sequence comes from Gemmatimonadales bacterium, assembly GCA_038208605.1. Classification (GTDB taxonomy): domain Bacteria; phylum Gemmatimonadota; class Gemmatimonadetes; order Gemmatimonadales; family Gemmatimonadaceae; genus UBA4720. Next base: position 7,953 of record JBBQYO010000139.1, read on the forward strand.
GCCGCCGGAAACAACTCGGCAAATGCTTGCAACTACTCTCCGGCGAGCGCCCCGACAGCGATTACCGTGGGTGCAACAGATATCAACGATGGCTTTGCATACTTCTCGAATGTCGGAAGCTGTGTCGATATCAACGCTCCGGGATTCAACATCACATCTGCCTGGATTGGCAGCAATTCCGCGACGAATACCATCAGCGGTACTTCGATG
>JBBQYO010000140.1:0-8140 GCA_038208605.1 Gemmatimonadales bacterium
CTCGCAAGCCATTCTGTGGAAAAACTGCCATGGCAGAACAGTGACGACCGGGATCCAATGTGGGTCGGGAACACCATCTACTTTGTCTCCGATCGCAACACAACCTCCAATCTGTTTTCCTACCGCACGGACACCAAAGAGGTGAAACAACTGACCCGTCACGACGACTCCGACGTGATGACGGCCGGTGCTGGCCCCGACGCCATCGTCTACGAACAGGCTGGTTACCTTCATCTCCTTGATCTTGCGAGCGGCTCGTCGCGCCAGCTCGATATCCGCGTAAACGGCGACTTCGCATGGGCGCGGCCTCAGTTCAAGAAAGTCGCGCCAATGATTCGCGATGCCGTGCTGTCCCCCACCGGCGCGCGCGCGGCATTCGCAGCACGCGGCGACATATTCACAGTTCCCGCGGAAAAAGGTGATCCGCGCAATCTGACCCGAAGCTCCGGGGCGCACGATCGAAGTCCGGCATGGGCTTCGAGCGGAGGACAAGTCGCCTGGCTCTCCGACGCGAGCGGGGAATACCAGCTCATGATCGGCGATCAGCTCGGCGCGACGAAAGCACGGGCCATCGTGCTGCCCGAGCTGGGATTTTATTCCGACCTCAGCTGGTCTCCCAACGGAAAGTCAGTGTCGGTCCAGGACAATCACCTGAACCTCTGGGTCATCGACGTCGCTACCGGGCACGCCTCAAAGGTAGATACCGACTACTTCAACACGCCCGGTCGTCAGTTCGATGCCGTGTGGTCGCCCGATTCGAGATGGGTTGCGTACTCCAAGAGTCTCGATAACCACCTGCGTGCCATCTTTGTGCACTCGATTGCAGACGGTAAATCGATTCAGGTCACCGACGCGCTCGCGGATGCGATTTCACCGGCATTCGATGCAGGAGGCAAGTACCTCTACTTCCTCGCCAGCACCGATTTCGGGCCGCGCTCCGGATGGCTCGAGATGAGCTCCGTCGATCGCACCTCGCGCAGGTCGCCATATCTCATAGTGCTGAGCTCGGCAGACCTTTCGCCGCTTCTTCCAGAGTCGAGCGAAGAGCCAGCCACTCCCGGAGTCCCGGAGCCTGTGCCGTCGCCAGTTCCTGCAGCGGCGAAAAACGCTTCGCCCACCGCAGCTAAATCACACGCCGATTCTGGAATGAAAGTCGAGGCGGTAGGCCGTGTTGTCGTCCGCATCGACGAGCAGGGGATCCGCCAGCGTATTCTGCCCATCAGCATTGCTGCCGGCGATCTCACCGACCTCACCGCTGGTGCAGCGGGAAGCTTTTTCTACACAGAGGCAATTACCGGTGGCGCTCCCGGTTCGCTGAAGCTGCAGCGATATCAGCTAAAGGAGCGAACGGCCGCAACGTTTCTCGAGGGCATTCGCTTTTACAGCTTGTCCGCCGACAAGAAAAAGCTGCTCTACTCGGCAGGCGCTGGGCCGGCAGCGATCTGGGGGGTCGTATCGACAGAGCACCCCGCAAAAGTTGGCGATGGCCCGCTCAACGTCGCACAACTCGAGATGCGCGTCGATCCTTCCGAGGAGTGGGCGGAAATTTTTCGTGAAACATGGCGCACGCAACGCGATTTTTTCTATGACGCCAAAATGCATGGTGCGGACTGGCAAGCCGTACTCGCGAAATACAGCGCGCTCCTTCCCTACGTTCGTCATCGCGCTGACCTCGGCTACCTCATTGCACAGACCGGAGGAGAGCTGACAGTTGGTCACTCTTATCTCGAAGGCCCGGGCGATCAGCCCGGAGAGGCACCAGTGTCGGTGGGACTGCTCGGCGCCGACTACTCAGTCGAGAATGGCCACTATCGAATCCATCGTATTTATAGCGGCGAGAACTGGAACCCCGATCTCCGCGCTCCGCTAAATGCTCCGGGAGTCCGGGTTGCCGTTGGTGATTATCTGCTCGAAGTGAACAGTCGCGCGGTCGCTCCTCCGATGAACGTGTACGAGCTGTTCGAAGGAACAGCCGGACATCAGGTGGTCCTGCGCGTCAACGGCACGCCAACCCTCGAGGGATCGAGACTCATCACTGTCATCCCCGTTCCGTCTGAGGACGGCCTTCGCACCCGCGCCTGGATCGAGGACAACCGCCGCAAGGTCGATGAGCTCTCCGGTGGGCGGCTGGCGTATGTCTGGCTTCCGAACACAGGCATGCCCGGGTTCACGGCCTTCACGCGCTATTTCTACGCACAACAGAACAAGGAAGGCGCGGTCATCGATGAGCGATACAATCATGGTGGCCTCGTCGCTGATTACATCGTAAACGAGCTCGATCGCAAGCAGCTGGGTTACTTCGCAACACGTGACGGCCACCCGTGGACTTCACCTGGCGCTGGGCTCTATGGCCCGAAGGTGATGCTCATCAATGAGTCGGCCGGTTCGGGGGGCGACGCGCTGCCCTTCTACTTTCGCCAGCGCGGGATCGGGCCGCTCATCGGCACGCGCACATGGGGTGGTCTGGTCGGCACGACAGGAGTACCGCCGACGATCGACGGGGCGGGAATTACCGCTCCCAGCATCGCGTTCTACAATATGAAGGGCCAGTGGGATATCGAGAATATCGGCGTGTCTCCAGACATCGAAGTAGAGAACACGGTCGCTGACGCAATTGCCGGGCACGATGCACAACTGGAGCGCGCGGTCCAGGAAGCGATGCGTCTGCTTCAGCAAAATCCGGGTAATCACGTGCCTCGCCCAACACCGATTGACCGTACGGTCAAGACAACCGGGTCGCAGTGAAGCGCACGCAGCGAGCTCTGTTACTGGTCGCGGCCTTTTGCGCCGCGACCGCGCACCGCGGGGTGTCAGCACAATCGACAACTCCCATCGCCTACGACGTAGTCATTCGCGGCGGCCGGGTTCTCGACGGCGCGGGCAATCCGTGGATCAACGCCGATGTCGCAGTTCGTGACGGCCGTTTCGTGAAAATCGGTGTCGTTCCGGGTCGTGGCCGTGTCGAGCTCGACGCGCGGGGTAAGTACGTGTCACCCGGCTGGATCGATGTCATGGACCAGTCGGGGAGCGTACTTCTGACCAACCCGCTCGCACAAAACAAGCTCATGATGGGTGTGACGAGCGCGATCGCCGGCGAGGGAGGGACACCGGTGGACGCGAGCGACATTCCGCAGTACTTCGATTCGCTTCAGCACCAGGGAATCAGCATCAACTTCGGCTCGTACTTCAGCGAGACGCAGGCGCGCACCGAAGTCCTAGGCAACACAGCTCGCGCGCCGAACGCGGCGGAGCTCGTGCGAATGCGTGCGATCATGGACACGGCGATGCGCGCCGGCGCGATGGGCATGACCACAGCTCTGATCTATCCGCCGAGCAGCTTTGCTACAACCGATGAGCTGGTTGAAGTCGCGAAGGCGGCGGCGCCGTATGGCGGTATCTACGCGAGCCACATTCGCGGCGAAGGAAAGGAAGTCGTTCAATCGGTAAAGGAAGCAATCTCGATTGGTGAGCGCGCAGGGATGCCGGTCGAGATCTTTCATCTGAAGGTTGCGTACAAGCCCGGCTGGGGAGTCCTGATGGATTCGGTGCGTCAGGCCATTGAGGCAGCTCGCGCCCGCGGAGTCGATGTCGCCGCCGACATGTATGTGTACACGGCAGGCGGAACGGGACTCGAAGCCGTGATTCCAAGCTGGGCACAGGAAGGCGGGTCGGACTCGCTGGTAGCGAGGCTGAAAAATCCCGAAATCCGCAAGAGGCTGAAGCGGGAGCAGCAGACAGGATCACCCGGCTGGTGGAACATCCTCGAGTCTGCTGGCGGCTGGGATAGAGTCGTTCTCGCCAATGCAAGAAATCCAGCCAACGCGAAGTACGATGGGAAATCGCTTACGCAGATTGGACGCGAGATGGGCAAGGATCCCGCCGATGCAGCGTTCGATCTGGTGCTCCAGGGTAAGGGACGAGTTATGGCCATCTACCATATGATGTCCGAGCAGGACATCGAAACGGCGCTTCGATTTCCGTGGACGAGCATTGGCAGCGACGCGGCCGCCGCGCAGGTCGCCGGTTCGGGCGATGCGCTTGGACTTCCTCATCCGCGCGCGTACGGCAATCTTGTTCGCGTCATCGCCGAGTATGTCAAGAAACGTCACATCCTCACGCTCGAGGACGCCGTTCGCAAGATGACCTCATGGCCGGCGACACGTTATCGACTTGCGAATCGTGGTGTCATCAAGGAAGGCGACTGGGCCGATGTAACTGTCTTCGACCTTGCGTCGCTCGATGATCGCGCGACGTATGAACACCCCACCGAATCGCCCACCGGTATCGAATGGGTGCTGGTGAACGGCGTCGTGACGATCGATCACGGCAGGCATACGGGAGCAAAGGCGGGGAAAGTCCTTTACGGCCCTGGACATGTAGTGCCCGGCGTCACGCAGTGAGCGTCGCGCCGGCGGAAATTTTCTTCTCGAGGATTTGATGATGCGCCAACCGATTTCCCTTATTGCAGCGCTCCTGATTGTGAGTACGTATTCCGCCGGGGCGCAGCAGCAGCGCACCGACGGCGCCATCTTCACACTCGAAGAAGTCATGATTCCGATGCGCGACGGTGCGCGCCTCCAGACTGTGATCGAACGCCCGGCGGGGCGCACCGATCCACTCCCGATATTGTTGAGGCGAACGCCGTACGGAGTGCCGCAGACTTCTCCGACTGCGGTGCCCGCTGCTCTGAAAGAGCTCTACCAGGATGGGTACATCTTCGTCGTTCAGAATCTGCGAGGGCGTTTCAAGTCCGAAGGCACGTTCCTGCTTTCATCGCAGGTGGATCTCGCCAACACCTCGCCGAAGAACGTCAACGAGACGACCGATGCGTACGACACCATCGACTGGCTCGTCAAGCACGTCGCCAATACCAACGGCAAGGTCGGCATCTACGGAGTCTCGTACGACGGCCTGACCGCCGGTCTTGCGCTGCTTGCCCCGCATCCCGCGCTGAAAGCGGCGAGCGAGCAGGCATCGCCGGTCGATCAATGGATGAACGACGACATGCACCGGTTCGGCGCTCTACGGGAGAGCTACGCATTCGAGTACTCGGTGTACGAGCAGGCCGACAAGTTCAAGAACACCCATTTCGATTTCGACGTCTACGATACGTACGACTGGTACCTCAAGCTCGGCCCGCTCTCCAACATCAATGCCCGCTACCTTCACGGTTCCATCCCCGCGTGGAACACCATGGTCGAGCATCCGAATTACGATGCACTCAACAAACGCGAGGCGTGGTACACGCAGATCAAGGGGTCGACCGTTCCGAACCTCAACGTCGCCGGATTCTGGGATCAGGAAGACCCATGGGGTCCATGGCAGATCTTTGATCGAGCGGCGCGGAATGATCCCAACCACACGAACTTCATTGTGGCGGGTCCCTGGTATCACGGCTCCTGGCACCAGCCGGTTGGCGACAGCATCGGTGCCATTCCGCTCGGCGGTCACAAGACGTCCCTCGAGTTCCGTGAGACCATCGAGGCGCCTTTCTTCCGGTACTACTTGCACGAAAAGGGAGAGAAGCCGGCGTGGCAGGCGAAAATGTTTCAGACGGGATCGAACACATGGCGTGCCTATCCGGCGTGGCCCGTGAGGAACGCGACTGCGACCAACCTCTATTTTCATAACGACGGCACGCTGTCATTTGCCAGGCCCGCATCGTCTACGGGACAGGCATACCGCGAGTACACTTCCGACCCCGCGAGCCCGGTACCATACCGGCAGCGCCCCATATCGCCCACCTACCCTGCGGGCGATTGGCGCCGCTGGGAGGTCGCGGATCAGCGGTTTGTCGATGGTCGTCCTGACGTTCTCACATACGTCAGCTCGCCGCTCGATCACGACATCACAGTGACCGGTGAGCTGTCGGCGACATTATTCGCATCGACGTCTGGTACTGACGCAGACTTCATCGTCAAGCTGATCGACGTCTATCCCGAAAATGCGCAGCCCAATGCCTGGAACGCGGACGATGGTCCGACCGCTGGCGCATACTCACGGTCGCTGAACGGCTACGAGCTTCCGATTGCCATGGAGGTGCGACGCGGCCGGTTCCTCGCCAGCTTCGAGACACCACATCCGCTGGTTCCCAACAAGCCAACCGAGTGGACGGTTCCGCTGCGAGAGCACGACCACGTGTTCCTCAAGGGGCACCGCATCATGGTTCAGGTGCAGTCCACGTGGTTCCCGGCGATCGATCGCAACCCGCAGAAGTATCTGGCGAACATCTTCGACGCAAAGGCAGCGGACTACGTCAAGGCAACCCAGCGCGTATATGGGTCGCCGTCGCTTCCCTCGCACATTGTATTGCCCGTAGTCCGTTGACGTGAACGCGTCGTGGTGCAACTTCGCGCCGTCGATAGCCAGGCGGGACGCCCGAAGCACACATTAGTACATGGAACATGTCGACGTGCTGATAGTCGGTGCCGGCCTGTCAGGCATCGGAGCGGCGTACTATCTGCAAACGATGTGTCCGAGCCGGACATACACGATTCTCGAAGGACGCGAAGTCAGCGGAGGGACGTGGGACCTCTTTCGCTATCCCGGCGTCCGTTCCGACTCCGACATGTACACGCTCGGCTACCGCTTTCGCCCCTGGACCAACGCCAAAGCCATCGCAGACGGACCATCCATTCTCGCCTACATCCGCGATACCGCGAAAGAATACGGGATCGACCGGAAGATTCAGTTCAACACGCGCGTGCGAAACGCGTCGTGGTCGTCAACTGATGCGCGCTGGACCATCGAGGCAGAGCAAGGTCCGGACAAGCAGATCGAAAAGCTTACGTGCAGTTTCATTTACCTCTGCACTGGCTACTACGACTATGACAAAGGCTACACTCCTGGTTGGAAAGGCATGTCACGTTTCGCGGGCACTGTCGTGCATCCGCAACAGTGGCCAGACAATCTCCACTACGAGGGAAAGCGCGTAGTCGTGATCGGCAGCGGTGCGACAGCGGTTACGCTCGTTCCCGCGATGGCTGAAAAAGCAGCCCACGTCACGATGCTTCAGCGCTCACCTACCTATGTCGTGACTTTGCCGACGCAGGACAAGATTGCAAACTGGCTCCGCCGCCGGCTTCCATCGCGCGCTGCATATGCGATCACCCGGTGGAAAAACGTGCTGATCTCGACGTTCTTCTATACGGTTGCGCGAAGACGCCCGGAGCATTTCAGGCGCATGGTGATGAAGGGAGTGCGCCATCAGCTCGGCAACGGCTACGACGTCAGACATTTCACGCCGGCCTACAATCCGTGGGATCAGCGGCTGTGCTTCGTACCTGATGCGGACCTGTTCAACGCGATCAACTCGGGCACGGCGTCCGTCGTTACCGACCACGTCGAAACCTTCACCGAAACGGGCATCGATCTTCGCTCGGGCGAGCACCTGGATGCGGATGTCATCGTTACCGCAACGGGTCTAAATCTCACGCTGATGAGCGGTCTGAGTCTGGCTGTTGACGGCAAACCGGTCGATCTCTCCAAGACGATGGCATATAGGGGCATGATGTACAGCGACGTGCCGAATCTCGCGTCCGCCTTCGGTTACACGAACGCGTCATGGACGCTCAAGTGCGATCTCACCGGCGAGTACATCTGCAAGCTGTTGAACTACATGGACGATCACCGGTACGCGGCGGCGACGCCAAGGAGGAACGATCCGTCGGTGACCGAAGAGCCGGTGCTCAGCTTCACATCTGGATACGTTCAGCGCGCTCTTTCCCATCTGCCGCGACAGGGTTCGAAGAAACCGTGGAGACTCAACCAGAATTACGCGCTCGACCTGATGGGAGTGCGTTTCTCTTCCATCGATGATGGAACGCTGGAGTTCAGAAGACGTGCTGGCGCCGCTCGCACCACGACCTAGGTACGACCGGGTTTCAAGCAGTGGCCCAGGGCTGCGAGGCCGCCACCGATACTGAGTGCCGGCAAAACGAAAAGACCGCCTGCCGATCCGGTAACGGTGAACAGCCCGATCGCAGTTCCGGCAGTTGTCCCAACGAAGGCTCTTCCAAATCGCTCACCGAAGCTGCAAGAGCTGCCCAACGCGGGAGACGCTGCACCAAGTGGCGTACCCACGAGTACGCCGGTCAGAAATCCCAATATCAGACCTTCCAATCCCGGATCGTCGCACGAG
>JBBQYO010000141.1:0-8139 GCA_038208605.1 Gemmatimonadales bacterium
TCGGGAGAGCTGAAAAAGACTCCTGGTGTCGGGCCGGCAACTGTGGCTGTCATTCGCGACCTCGTCGACACGGGCGAGTCCAGCTACCTCCAGCGTCTCACCGAAAACACTCCGCGCGGCCTCGTAGAAATGACACGCGTACCTGGACTCGGCATCGCGAAGGTGAGTCTTATCCATCGCGAGCTCGGCGTGGAGACGCTGTCCGAGCTGGAAGAAGCTGCGCGCGATGGCCGGCTCGCCAAGCTGAAGGGATTTGGAACGAAGACGGCGGAACGCGTGCTTAGCGGGATTGCGTTTGCAGAGGATGCGGGGAGGAAGACGCTGATTCATCACGGGCTCGCGCAGGCGCTCGTGTTACAGGAGCAGGTCGCCCGTCATCCCGACGTAGTCGAGGCGATCATTGCCGGCTCGATTCGGCGAATCACCGAGATTGTGGGCGACATCGACATTCTCGCGATCTGTTCCGTCGATCCTGCGACGGTAGCGAAGTCGTTCGCTGACGGGTCCGCGGTGAAGGAAACGACCATTGACGGGTCGTCGGTCTGCATTCGCTACGTCGACGACGTACGGATGAACCTTCTCTGCTCCGATCGAGGTGATGCGGCAGTTGCGCTATGGCAGAGTACTGGCAGCGCGGCGCACATCGAGCAAGTCACGCAGCGCGCGGCATCGCGGAAGTTGCGTATCGAAGGCACGGCCCTGCATGGGGCTCGCGGGAAGATTGCCGTCGGCAGCGAAGCTGATTTCTACCAGAAGCTGGGACTCGCTGACATCGTGCCAGAGTTACGCGAAGGAATGGGCGAAGTCGAGGCGGCCGCGGATGACGCGCTGCCGGTGCTCGTCCAGACTGAAGATGTGAAGGGTGCGCTTCACAATCACACGACCTGGTCCGACGGGGGCGCGTCGATCGCGGAAATGGCGTTGGCTGCGCAGGCGCTGGGCTGGAGCTACATCGGAATCAGCGATCATTCGCAATTCGCATTCTACGCCGGTGGCATGAAGCGCGACAAAGTGTTGCGCCAACATCAGGAGATCGACGAGCTCAACGCGAGGATGAAGGACTTTCGCATTCTCAAGGGAATCGAATGCGACATACTGCCGAGCGGAAATCTCGACTACGAAGACGACACGCTCGATTTATTCGACTACATCGTCGGCTCGGTGCATTCGCAGTTCAAGATGGAGAAGTCGGTGATGACGGCGCGGGTGCTCAGGGCGATGGACGACCCGCGTTTGACTATTCTCGGTCATGCGACCGGGCGCTTACTGCTGTCGCGAAAGGGTTATGAGATCGACATCGAAGCCGTTATAGAGAAAGCTGCCGAGACGGGGACGGCGCTCGAGTTGAACGCTGATCCGTATCGTCTCGATCTCGACTGGCGGTACTTGCGTCAGGCGCGCGACGGGGGAGTACTCGTCGCGATCGGGCCCGATGCCCATTCGGAGGACAGTCTCGAGAACGTGGAGATTGGGGTGGGGCTTGCGAGGAAGGCGTGGTGCTCCAAAGCGGACGTTCTCAATACGCGGACATGGGGACAGGTAATCGCCTTCGCAAAGGCCAGGCTACGGTGACTGCGTGGGCAGACAGCTCGAGCCTGGTGCTACGAGCTTTTAAGATCAACATCCTTGGTGAAAAAACCAGGAGCCTGAGCTCAGTGAGCTTTAGAGCCGTGAGCCGGGATAAGAAAGCATCGACTCACCGAAGGTCCCAGTTTGAACCGAAGACGGTTTCGATTTTGCTCGGCTCAAGGCTCATCGGCCCACCAACCTCCGGCTCCTTGGCTTTTTCACCCATGATGTTGACCTTAAAAGCTCAAAGCGCTTAGCACTTGCTCCACCTAACTGCTCATTCTGCTCCAATATTGAATAGCGATGCCTCCAACGAAGCCGAAAAAGAAGCCAGTACCGAATGCTGCCGCAAAGAACCCAGCCAAGCGCAGGAAAAAGCGCGGTGCTGAGCTCAAGGGGCATGCGCTCGAGATTCTGGGCAGGCTGAAGCGCGAGTATCCGGACGCGCACTGCGAGCTCGATTTCGAGACCCCGCTTCAGCTTCTCATTGCGACGATTCTGAGCGCGCAGTGCACTGACAAGCGTGTCAACATGGTGACTCCCGAGTTGTTTCGAGCATTCCCGAATGCTGGGAGTCTTTCGGCGGCTCAACCAGAGCAGCTCGAGGAGCTGATCAAAAGCACCGGTTTTTTCCGCAACAAGACGAAGAGTCTTCTGGGGATGTCAGCCGCGGTGGTCGATCGTCACGGGGGAAGCGTTCCTTCAACGATGGATGAGCTCGTTCAGTTGCCGGGAGTCGGGCGGAAGACAGCGAACGTCGTGCTCGGCAATGCGTTTGGAATGAATGAAGGGGTTGTTGTCGATACGCATGTGGGTCGGTTGTCGGTGCGGCTTGGACTTACAAATGAGACTGATCCAGTAAAGGTCGAGCAGGCGCTGATGCCGCTGTTTCCCCGCGAAGATTGGGCTCTCTTATCGCACTTGCTGATTTTTCATGGGCGGAGAGTATGTGTGGCGCGAGGACCGCGGTGTGGGGAGTGCGTGCTGAACGATATTTGTCCGTCTGCACGGGTTTGAGTCCGGGGTGCTGAAACCCAACGAGAGACGAGTCCGGAGTCTACAGTCTTTCAGTTCCTGAGTTTGGAGTTCGCCAACGAGTTTTCAGTTGATTCATACCGCTTTCAAGACTTTAGCGCGCAGGCCGCAGGTCATTTTGCGGATCTCGATCGTTTCGTTAGAAAGCAACTCGTAAGTCTTGTTGGGTAGGACACCGTAGTCCTTCGTGAGGGTCAACTGAGATTCGAGCTAAAATGCAGGCTTTATACTGATATCGAGAAAGCGAGCGAAGTCTGCATCGGTCCGAGTTCCACACCCCTCAACGATATTGAACGCAATCGATTCGGCAGCTCGGGTCATTTGAGATTTGACAGACGTGTACCCCGACCGCGGGAATGTGTGGGTCGCTTTCCTTATCGCCAAAGCGTGGGCATGTGCTCTGGCCCAGACGTGAAGCTTCCGGAAGTCCTGCATGCCATAACTTCACCCATGTTTGCCAGCGGCCGGAAACCATCGAGCGTTCGCAGCAACTGAAAACTCGCTTGCAGACTCCCTACTCAATACTCGAAACTGTAGACTCCAAACTCGCCCCTGATCGCGTTCCCAAGGTCGGCCACTTGATCGCGTGCCCCGCCGCTGTACCTTCACCTTTCTCCCCTGAACCAACGCAAATGACCAAATACGCAACCATAGAAACCAACCGCGGCACGATGACTGCCGAGCTTTACGACAAGGAAGCTCCTAACACCGTCGCGAACTTCGAAAAGCTCGCCAACGACAAGTACTACGATGGAATCAAATTTCATCGCGTCATTCCCGACTTTGTCGTCCAGGGCGGCGATCCGCTCTCGCGCGATCTTCCGGAAGGCAATCCGCGTATCGGTACCGGCGGCCCGGGCTACAAGATCGACTGCGAAACGTCCGGCAATCCGCACAGGCACGAGCTCGGCTCTCTGTCCATGGCGCACGCGGGCAAAAACACCGGCGGCAGTCAGTTCTTCATTGTCCTGAGCGAAGGCAACACGAAGCACTTGAACGGGGTCCATACCGTATTCGGCAAGGTCACCGGCGGGGTCGACCTCGTGAAGACCATCAAGCAGAATGACAGCATGACCACGGTGCGCGTGTCGGACACCGCGCCCAAGGAGTAATCGCATGACCGCTCCGCGACCCAAAAGCCGGGACCTCGGCGCCGCCCTTGCCGGGCTGCTGCTCGGAGGGTCGGTGCTGTTTCTACTCGTGCTGACGATCGTCTGGCTGACGAACCGGCACTACGCTGGCGAATCGGCCGAGCGGGCCGCACCGCCCGCCGCTGCTGCAGTAGCGCCGCCCGCCGCCCACTAGCCCTCAACGCTTGTCCGGGCCGGTGCGTATCCCAGATGAGGAACGCGCGCTGGCTGAAAAGGCCCGCGCTGGCGATCACACCGCCTTCGCGGGCCTGGTGCGTTTACACCAGCGGCGCGCGTACCTCGTGGCCCGAGCGATCGTGACCGTTCACGAGGATGCGGAGGATGCAGTCCAGGAAGGGTTCGTTCGCGCATATCAGGCGCTCGACAGGTTCGATACGGCGCAGGGTTTTGGTGCCTGGCTCAACCGCATCGTTGCCAATGCCGCGCTCGACCTCGCCAGGCGCAGAAAAGTTCGCACGACTGATGAGCTGAGCGATGCCATGCAGTCCCCGTTTCGCGACCCGGCAGAAGATGCCGAGCTGCGAGGACGACTGGCGGAAGCTCTTGCGCAGCTGCCGGAACGGGCACGCTCAGTGATTGTGCTGCACGACATCGAAGGATTCACCCACGTGGAAATCGGGGAAATGCTGGGTATTCCCGGCGGAACCGCGAGGTCCGATCTCCACCACGCGCGGCAGAAGCTGCGCGGACTCTTGAAGGACTTGAGGGATTAGCAATGACTGATGAACTGAAATTTCCGGGCAGCGGCGGATCAACCGGTCGAGACCCGTTGGGCGAGCCGCTCACGCGCATGATCCGCGATGCATACGCGCCTGCCGCTTCAAACGCGGACGCCTATTGGGCGGGGCTCGAGTCCCGCATTATGGCGCGCGTTCGCTCAGGGGGTGAACGCGACGCTGGGTGGTGGTCGGTAATGGCGCCATGGGCGCGGGTCGGACTGATCGCAGCGGCAGCCATCTTTGCTGTCACCAGCGTGATCAACCAGCGCATTTCGGAGTCGGATTCGCAGTACGCGTACGAGTCTGTGGTGCAGACGTCTGCTACGGATGTCGATGCGTCGGCTGCTCTGCTCGCATCGCCGGACAGATCGGTGGGAAGCGACGCAACGCTCGACTACGTCCTTTCACACTAGCGAGCACCGGAATGCAACGCTCAAAGAGCTATGCGCTGATGTTTCTCATTCTCGCATTCGTAGCTGGAATTGCGGTTGGAGTGACCGCCGACCGGGCGCTCTCGCCAGACCGGCATGATCGTCGGGGGGGCTCCGGTCTGGATCGCATGTCGAAAGAGCTCAGTCTGAGTGCGACGCAGCGCGCGCAGGTCGATTCAATCATGACGCGGCGCCGTGCGCAAATGAAAGAGCTCTTCAAGCCGCTGCATCCTCAGATCGATTCGCTTCAGAAAATCGCGGCGACGATCAGCGACAGCACACACGAGCAGATCAAGCGCGTGTTGACCCCGGAGCAGGGGAAAAAGCTGGACGAGATGCGCGAGCGAGGCCGCAGGGCCGCCGCAGAAAATAAATCACATCGTGACAGCGACAAACCGCCGCCACCGAACCCATAAGAGTCGTAATGAAATTCCTGACAACCCTTGCAGCCGCTTGCGTTCTCGTCGGACCCGCGACGATGATCGCGCAAGTGATCGATACGGTGGCTGTCCCAATCAGTCTACCCGAAGCAATCGTGCTGGCGCAGAAGAACTCGCCATCGGCGATTCAGGCGCGCGGCTCGATTCGCACAGCCGATGCAACAGTCAAACAGTCGTACGCTGCCTTCATTCCTTCGATCAATCTGTCGGCGGGATCGCAGCGCCAGGCAGGCGATCGCTTCGACACGCAGGGCAACCTTGTTCCCTTCACCGGCAACCCGACGAACTACTCGACCGGCCTGAGCAGCAGTCTACAGCTGTTCGATGGCGGCCGTCGCTTCTTCGACGTGAAGAGCAGAAAGGCGGACGTCAACGCCGCCGAAGCGGGCGAGACTGTAACGCGATTTCAGATCGCGCTTCAGGTAAAACAGCAGTACTACAACATTCTCGCCGCTCGCGAATCGCAGAGTGCAGCGAACGCGCAGCTTCAGCAGGCGAGCGAGCAGTTCAAGTCTGCGTCATCGAGACTTCGCGCCGGCGCCGCGACGGTTTCAGACTCACTTCGATCTCTCGTTCTGCTCGGCAACGCGCGGCTCGCGAGCCTCACGGCGCAGAACAATCTGCAGCTTGCGAACGCTACGCTGACGCGGCTCGTCGCGTCTCCGAAGACCGTCACGGCAACCGTCTCGGATACGATCGACCAGCTCGTTGAGATTCCCAGCCTCGAACAGCTCGAGCCACTCGTTGAAAGAGCGCCGGCAATCCAGCAGGCGAGTGCGCAGCTCGCATCGGCTCACACGAGTCTTCGTTCGGCGAAAACCACGTTTCTTCCAACAGTCAGCGTGAACTTCAATCGCGGCGGCAGCGGTCTCGATCCCGCGTTCGGTCTGAGCGACAAACGTTACGCCTACAATCAGAATCTCAGCTTCAACATGGCGTTCCCACTGTTCAACAATTTGAACCGTGAGGTAAACGTCGCCCGTGCGATCGTAGCGGAGGACGTCGCCGACGCCAACCTGCGCGATACAAAATACCTCGCGCGCCAGACGCTGGTGCAATCGCTGGGACAAATGCGAACCGCACAGGAGCAGGTAGCGATCCAGACGACCTCTGTCGCTGCTGCCGCTGAAGATGTGCGCGTTCAACAAAAGCGTTACGAGCTCGGTGCAACCACTCTGCTCGACCTTCTGACATCGCAGACCCAGCTAGACAACGCACGCACCGCTCTCATCAGAGCTCGTTATGACTACCGCGTGGCCAGAGCGCAGCTCGAAGCGCTAATCGGCCGTGACCTTTAGGAGATGAAATTGAACAGAAAGACAATCCTCGTACTGGCGGCACTCACCGCCATCGCCTGCTCCAAGAAAAAGGATCAGGCGCTGACGATACCGGTCGAGCCTGTGAAGCATCAGACGATCGTCGTGGATGCCGAGGCGACGGGGGTAGTCGAGCCGATCAACGTGATCGAGGTGAAGGCGAAGTCATCGGGACAGATCGTCGCGATGCCGGTCGAGACCGGCACGTTCGTCAAACCTGGAGACCTGCTCGTTCAGCTCGACACGCGCGACACTCGCAATTCCTACGCGCAGGCAAAAGCCGATCTCGATGCAGCTGTCATCAAGCAGCGTGTATCGAAGACCGCGCGCGACCGGTCTTCGCAGCTGTTCAAGGAACGCATCATCACATCGGCGGAGAATGAAGCTTCCGAGGTCGACTATGCGAACGCACAGGCAACGGTGCTGCGCAATCGTGCGGCCCTCGACCTGAGACAGCAGGGTCTGGACGAAGCCACTGTTCGCGCCCCCGTCGGTGGAACTGTAATCGAGAAAGACGTTTCACTGGGACAGGTGATTGCGTCCGGAACCGGCAGCTTTGGCGCCGGTACGACAATTCTCAAAATGGCCGACCTCACGAAAGTGCGCGTTCGTGCGCTCGTCAACGAAACTGATATCGGAAAAGTTCGATCAGGTCTCGCGGCGACAGTGACGGTTGATGCGTATCCCGACCGACCTTTTCAGGGAGTCGTGGAGAAGATCGAGCCACAGGCGACAATTCAGCAGGCTGTCACCATGTTTCCGGTTCTGACCAGCATCGACAATCGTGGTGGCCTGTTGATGCCGGGCATGAACGGCGAGGTATCGATCGAGACCGAACGCCGCGACAACGTGCTGGCGGTGTCGAATGACGCGGTGCGTAGTCCGAACGAGGTCGTGTCTGTCGCAACGCTACTAGGACTGAATCCGGATTCCGTTCGCATCCAGCTTGCCTCGATGGGAGGCGGGAGTGGACGCGGTGGACGCGGCGCGAATGGCAGCGGCGCCGGGACCGCATCCGATGCGGGCGCCAGCGGGAGCGCCGGGGGCACCAATGCTACCGCCAGTACGCCGCCGTCTGCAGGGGCTGGTGGACAAGGCGGCGGTCAGGGCGGATTCAATCTTCCCGAAGTGACCGACGCACAGTGCGCAAAGGTCACCGCGACACTCGCGAAAAATCCCGACGTCCAGACCAAAATCGGCGACCTCCGAACGAAAATGCAGTCCGGTGAGCTCGACCGGCAGGCAATGCAGGCGGAAATGCAGAAGATCTATTCCGCGATTGGACTAGACCCGGCCGTGACCCGCGCGTGCAATTTCAAGCAACGTCAGGCTCAAGCCGGGGGCGGTGCAGCCGGTGCCGCGAACAGCTCGCAGCGAAACCAGAGCGCCCAGAGCGGGCAAGCTCCATCGACGCCGGAGAATACTGGCGCATTCCAGGGCGCTGCCGGTGGTGCCGGTGGCGGCACAGGCCAAGCCCG
>JBBQYO010000142.1:0-8135 GCA_038208605.1 Gemmatimonadales bacterium
AGCGAAGGAACGCGTAGCGCTCCTGGTTGCGCTCGAACTCGAGGTTCGCGTTGATCAGGAAAGACGCGTCCGAGCCGTATTCATCCACCTGAACCGAGTGATCGATGACGAGATCCACCGGCTGAAGCGGGTTGATCTTTCGCGCATCTCCGCCGAGTTTCGCGAGCGCATCACGCATTGCCGCGAGGTCGACTACTGCGGGAACCCCGGTAAAATCCTGAAGAAGGACGCGGGCCGTGCGGAACGCGATCTCCTTTTCAACCTTACCCTTCACATTCCAGTTCGCGAGAGTCTCAACGTCGTCCTTCTTGACGAACTTTCCGTCTTCGTTTCGAAGGAGGTTCTCGAGAAGAATCTTGAGGCTGAAGGGAAGGGAAGCTGCTTTGCCGCTCGATGGCGTGTTGAGCGAGTCGAGGCGATAGATCGTGTACGACCGCCCCCCGGCCTCGAGCTTGGACCGGCTTCCGAAGGAATTCGGGTGAGTCATGGTGTCTTTCTCTGGAACATGCCGCGCCGTGCGCTGGCGTGTTTGCTCTGAGCCACTGGCGCCCTGGGTTTTGGCGGGCGTCAGGCTGAAATAAATGTAGCATATTGAGGCTCGCTCGTTGGCCCCCCTCACTCCACGGTCACGCGGGTCGAACGCCGATGACTCAGTAGCGAGTGACCAGATACGGTCCCTCATCCTCGTTGATCGTCATTCGCCACACCGAGCGGCCGCGGAAGTAATCGAGCAGCTCCTGGTTTGCTGCGTCCCCGAGATCGTGCGCCCACACCACATTCGACGCATCGATATTCGCTCGATTGTACACCCACTCGCTGTTCGGTGAATGCGGGTAGATGTATTTCACGACGATCAGATTCTTTCGTCCGCCTCGCGACAGCGTATCGGCGATCAGTTTTCGCTGAGCGGGCCATTCAGACGGCCGGTCCGTCGATCCGCGTTTTCGCGACATAAGGGCGAGCGTGGTGGCGGCTATCCCCGTGCACATCCACAGACCGAGCACCGCGACAGCGAGACGATTTCCGATCGGCTTTCGGGCAACCCGAAGTCTCGACAGCCAGCGAAGGCAGCCACCATAGACAATGAGTACGGCTCCGACCAGCGGCGCAGCATAGTGAGCAAGAAAGAAAGTCGAAAACGCCATCCCGATCGCAGTCGATCCGATCGTGATCAAGGCAAACCGGGTGCGCCGGTTGCGCGCCGCGAGAGGAATTAGAAGCAGAGGAACCAGAACGATTCCCGGGATGACCAGTCCCACAAAATCCGTTACGAACGACCTGAGGTAGTTCATGAAAACGAACGGTGTCAGAACGTATTGATGCAATTGCGGGTCGGTGCGATGCGATCGCTCGAAAATGAATCGGGGGAGCGTCTGATGAGTTTCATCGTACGCGGTATACGGCATCTCGTACCAGCTGCCAGTCACGGCATGGAAATAAATCGCCATGCAGACAGCCCCGGGAACGGCAACCAGCAGAAACGGAATCAATACGTCGTTCATCTTTCGCCGCCACGTGCTCCGCCAGTCGCGCATGAACCATCCAATGAACACCGCTGCTGGTGGAAGCGATGCGAGCAGCCCTTCGAACGGACGACTGTTCGCGAGGAGCAGCAGGCCCGCTGCGAGAAGTGCAGCGCTGCCCCAGCCGGCTCGTCGTTCGACGATGCGATACAGGGATCCGAACACCAGCGCGGCTGCTCCCGCCGCGATCGCGCCACCCCAGTAGCTGTAGCTCCAGTATGAAGCAGCACATCCGGAAACAAACGCGACCGAGAGACCGAGTGCCCATTCGTCGCCAATCCACGCTGTGAGCATCCAGTACAGCGCGGTGCACATGAAGGCGAACTCAATCCAGACCCCCACAATGGGCTTGCCGGTAAGGAGCGTGCCGATCGCAAGGAACACCGCATTGGCGGGTGGGAATTTCGAGTTGTAGCTCGGCCGCTGAAGCAGGTGCTGTGATTCGAAATGCCGCCACATCGGGTGCGTTGGATTTGTCAGTCGTCCGCTGGCGAACGTCTCGGCGCCCAGTAGATAACTGAACTCGTCATGAACCCGGGGAAGGGGAAATCCGCGTGCCGCGCTTGCGGCTGCTGCAAATAGAAACGCGACGATCATGACGACGGTGCCGGCAACGAACGTCCGTCGGGACAGCCAGTCGTAAACGCGCGACACCGTGTTGGCGACCTGAGAGGGGAAAATCGCGCGACTCATGAGGCTTCGAGCCGCTCCTCTCTTTCCTCCGGCGTCTTTGCGTCAGCCGACTGCGGTTGATTCTCTTTTCCGTTCGACTCGGCAGGCTCGGCGTTGATTGCATACGTCGGGCAGTGATGCACGAAGTCACCATCTGCGGGTGACCAGTCAACGACCGGCATTCTGGGTACCGCCTTGCCTGCCGAATCCATTTCCATCACCTGAGGCGCAAGCGCCACGCAGATCGTGCACCCGATGCACTTATCCCGATCGACAGACACACGCATCGCACGTCGCGGAAATATTCCCGTCTCGGCGCTCAGGCACGCGTCGAAATGCTGGAGCGCTTCCATCGCTGCCCGGTAGCCGGCATCGATGAGCTCTTCGGTGTGGCTGAAGCTGAACCACCCGATTTGCGACACACGCGGCCGAATGAGAATCATCGGAGGACCGCCCCAATGCTCGAGCGGCGACAGTTGGAGGGCGTGCATCATCGTCGTCGCCGCGCGCATGTAGATCGCAGTAAATCCCTGGTCCGCGATTTCACGCTCAGTCACGAGTGAGCTGCTGCCCGTATCGACGGCGATGACTGCATCCATCCCCTGCGACGCCACGCCGACCGGAAGATTGTCCACTACGCCACCATCGACGCAGCTTCTGTCACCGACATCACCGGGCGGATAGAAACCCGGCAGCGCACATGATGCGTAGACAGCATCGAGGATGCTCACATCGCGCAGGCCAGGCAGACCCCACACGACAGGGGAGCCTCGTTGCAGATCTACCGTATTAACGAGAAGAGTCTTACCGAGCTCTTCGAACGTCGAGTCACGAACGATCGATGCGAGAACGTCGCGAAGCGGTCCGGCCTGGTAAATGGATGGTGCGTGGGTTCGCTCGAGCAGCATTCCCATTCTGTTGATTCGAAACAGATCGCGGCGTCTCACCGACTTGGCGCGATCGATCATGTCTTCGATCGGCATCCCCTGGGCGGCACCCGCGCAAATCAGGGAACCAATGCTCGTGCCGGCAAATACGGACGCCTTGATTCCTTTCTCTTCGAGTGCCGCGAGAACTCCGATGTGGGCAAATCCCTTGAGGCCGCCACCACCGAGAACGAGGGCGATTCGCCGGGGATTCGACGACGGGTTTTTTGCGTGCGACGTGAGCGTTGGCTGCGGCAATTGATTGAGGCAGAGTGTTTGCGCTGGTATTCTACGCTTTCCGCATTGTTTCCCGATACAGGGAAATGCATTCAACCCCGATCATCCCATGAGCGACAAACTGCTCGAGTACCGCGCCGAGTTTCCGATACTGGAGAGGACGACGTACCTGGTTTCTAACTCGCTTGGCCCAATGCCGCGGTCAGTGCCGGCGAAACTCGCCGAATACGCCGCTGACTGGGGCGACCTTGGCGTGAAAGCGTGGCGACGAGGGTGGTGGGAAAAGCCGGTCGACGTCGGGAACGAGATCGCACCTTTAATGAATGCCGGCCCCGGCGAAGTCGTGATGATGCCGAACGTGACCATCGCGCAATCAGCGGTGATCTCGTCGATCGACTTCACAAAGCCGCGAGACACGATCGTGATGACGGAGCTCGATTTTCCGTCGGTGCTCTACGCGTACCAGCAGCTCGCGACGCGGCTCGGTGCGCGCATCGTAACCGTCCGTTCCGATGATGGCATTACGATCGATCGGGATCGGCTGCTCGAAGCGATCGACGAGCGTACGCGACTCGTCGCCGTTTCCCACGTGTTGTTCAAATCGGCTTTCATCAACGACGCGAACGCGATTTGCGAACGCGCTCACAAGATGGGCGCGATGGTTTCGCTCGACGCTTTTCACTCGGTGGGTGTGATTCCGGTCGATGTCAAACGAAGTGGTGTAGACTTTCTCACCGGCGGCGTGCTGAAGTGGCTGTGCGGCGGCCCAGGCGGATGCTTTCTCTACGTCTCGCCCAGAATCCGCGACACCCTCGCGCCGGCTCTTACCGGATGGCAGGCCCACGCCCGTCCGTTCGCCTTCGAGCCTCAGATGGAATTCGCTCCGGGACCGTTTCGGTGGCTCAATGGAACCCCGGTGATTCCTGCGTTGTACGCGTGCGCGGAAGGTGCGAAAATCATCAGGAAAGCCGGAATCGATGCGGTTCGCGAAAAAAGCGTGCGGCAGACGTCACGCCTGATCGAGCTCGCTGAGGCGCGAGGGTATCGCGTTTTCGCTCCGCGTGATTCGAACCAGAGAGGAGGAACGGTCGCGATTGACGTACCACACGGTTACGAGATCGCCCAGGTTCTTCTGGCCCGGGAAATACTCATCGACTACCGAGTTGGGGCAGGAATTCGGGCTGCACCCCACTTTTTCACACGGGATGATGAGATTGACACGCTCATCGCGGCGATCGATGAAGCGATCGAGACGGCGGCGTGGAGGGAATACGCTGGAACTGCCGCCGTTGTCACCTAGTCTCGCAGCTCGTCCTCTTCATTCGGAAAGACCGGTCGGGGCCTGCGCCAGCGGAAGCGTCAATGTGAAACAAGAGCCTTCGCCGAGTATACTCTCGACGGTGACATCACCACCCATCCCGCGCGCGAGCTGACGGCTGATCGACAATCCGAGGCCAATACCTGAGTTGGGCTTGGTAAGCGATGGACTTACCTGCCCAAAGGGCTCGAAAATACCCTCGCGGCTCGCCTCTGGAATACCAATTCCCGTGTCCCGAACCCTGACCGAAGCCAGATTGCCGGTCGCCGCGCACTCGATTGAAACCGACCCTCCGGTTGACGTGAACTTGATGGCATTGCCGATCAGGTTCAGCAGAATCTGCATCACTTTCTCGGTGTCTCCCAGACCGACCACGTCTGCCTCGCAGTCGTCGACTGTGAACGCAATCCGTCTTTTATCAGCCAGTGGCTGGAGCATCGACGCGGCACCGGCGAGGACGGCCGTGATGGCCACTTCTTCGCTGAGATATTCGAGACGGCCACTATCTATTTTCGCGAAATCGAGAACCTGGCCGATCAGTCCAACAAGGTGCTGTTGATTGCTTCGGATACGGGTAAAGTCGAGCCGCTGTTCCGAAGTAACGGGGCCGCGTATGCCCATGTCGATCAGATCGACATACCCTCCGATGGCATTGAGGGGAGTGCGAAGCTCGTGGCTCATTGCGCGAAGAAAGTCCATCTTTGCGCGATTGGCGGTCTCCGCCTCGGCTCTGAATCGCTGCGCATCGCCGTACAGCCTTGCGCTCGACAGCGCCATGGCGCTCCGCTCGGCGATCGCTCCTGCAAGCTGCAGGTCTGCCTCGGTGTAAGCCTCGCCGTCCACGTGACGAACGAAGGTCACCGCGCCCATGACAGCATTTTGAACCGTCAGCGTCGCGGTGAGCATCGCGCCCGCGCCGAGAGCTTCGATCAGTCTCCTGCATTCCTGATTGACATTCCCGGAGTCACCGGCGAGCGCGTCGACGCCGCCCTGGGCCAGAATCGCCGGAGCGCCGGGGGCCAACCCCGACAAGGCGATTGGGTCCTGGTCGGACGGCGTCCAGCACATCTCGAGTTCCCGCGCAAGCTCGCGCTCGGATTGCCCAGGGCCGGCGGTGATGACACGGCGAACCGCGCCATCGATGTCGATGGTATCAGCCACGCACCACGCAGCAAGCCGTGGGAGTGCGAGGTCGATTGTCGTTCTCAGAGTAGTCGCTTCGTCGAGTGACTCGCCCAACCGGCGGCTCACGTCAGATAGAAAACCGGCGCGCTGTCGCGCAGCCTCGGCGTTCGACGCGAGCTCCTGCTCTCTGAGCGCACTTAGCACCATTCGCTCGGTAATAGCCCTCTGCTGGAGACGCGCAACTTCCACTTCAATGAGGTTTCGGATCTCGATTGCGAGCCGTTGCCGGCCGTCTCTCTCGGCCTGCACCCGCCAGGCCGAGCAGCTGAGATGAACCCCGAGTGACGGCGGGGAATATCGGAACACTGTTTCGACGATCGATTCCGACTTGAAGGCCTGGTCCAGAAGCGCAACCAGCTCTGCGCGCAAAGCGAACGGAATCACGTCAGAAATGAGCTGACCGTCACCGGCGTCAGGACCTAGATCGAATTCGCGGCAAAACGCGGGGTTCGCATACTCCATGCGATGGTCGTTTCCGGACGTTACCGCAAACGCCAGGGGCGAGCTCTCCATGAGCCTTCGCAGCATGTCAGGCGAGGCATCCGAGCTACTCACCTGCGGTATGGGACCAGACGCCGCGAGATCGCTCAACCGCTATTTCGCCAATCGAAGTGTCGGATGTCCATTCGCGATACCCGAATAATCCCGCAATGATTCGCCGATTGTGGCGCCCTTGTCGTCTATATGGTATAAACGAATCTCATGATTGTGATCGCTGCCACGCATTTTGACGGCGGCGATGACAGTGCGAATCTCTCCTTCCAGCTCCACGTAGCGCTGAACGAAAATATCGTCGGTGACGAAGGAGACCTTTTCGTCAGTAAACGGGGCGATGTGGAATGTCGCTGAAACTTCAGAGGTCATGAATACAGTAACCCCAACCGCTGTCAGTGAGCCGACGAGCCGATAGAGTGACTCGCGAAAATCCGCGCGAAAGGTTGGAGCGAGCGCCACTTCAAACCCGGTTAGCGAATCGATGACGACACGTTTTGCGTCCATCGCGCGAACGTTGTCCAGAATCTCCATCAGCATTTCGTCAACGGAGAGATCGAGCGGACGCAGGTAAACGAGCTTGAGCTTGCCGGCTTCGACCATGCCGCGGAGTTCGGGGTCGGGGATATCGGCGCGCGACAGATATCCTTCCGGCTTCTCTTCAAACACCGCGACGACCGCCGACTCTCCGTTGCGCAGCCCCGCGGCTACGAATTGTCTTGCGAATGTTGTTTTACCACTACCGGCCGGACCAGCCAGAATTACCGCATCGCCCGCAGGGATACCTCCTCCGGTCATTTCATCGAAGCCCGGGACACCTGTAGAAAGCCGTACACCGTGGGGTCTGAACGGCCGGGTGAGAGTCATCTCCTGCGGAATCCGGGGAAAAACCTGCAAGCCATTGCCGGTAATCCGGAATGTGTGCAGCCCTGGCATCGGCGCACGGCCTCTCACCTTCAGCGCCTGAAGCTTTCTCACCACAGAGTTACGGTCGACTGACTGCGATAGCCAGAGAATCCCGTCGGCAACGGTAAACACTGGATCGCGCTGTTCCCGGGCCTCGTATTCCCCGAGGAGAAACGAAGTCACTTCCCACGTCGTGAGGTGGAGCGCCAGCTTCTGGACGAAGTGCTCCAGTGACAGACCGGCGCTCGATTGAGTTTCAGCCGGCCGGCTGATCGTCCGGAACGAGTCTACCACGACGAGGCCGGGCGTGGCGCTCGTGATTTCATCGGTGATGCGTTCCAGCACCGCATCGAGATCCCCGACCAGCACTTCGTGGCTCAGGTTGATGAATTTGATTGCTGATCCGACAAACTCGGGCCTGAAGATATCGAATGCCTGCTGGTAGCGAATCATCTTGAGCGTTGGCTCGCCGAGCACGGTGAAATACAGCGCGGGGCGTTCGGCGGTGGCGTTGGCAAAGAGGATCTGCTGGGCGAGCGTCGTTTTTCCGGCGCCCGGCGGGCCGGCGATCATGTTGAACGAGTACTCGGGAAGATCGCCGCCGAGGATTGCGTCGAGACCGGGTACACCTGTCTTGAGCCCGGTGATTGGGGCACTTCGTCGATCAGTCATTGTTCTGGTCCTTGCCGTTTGCTGCATCTGTACCACGCGCAGTGCTAATCAGGCATGGTGTCAATAAATTCATCGCGATTGGCTCTCCGACCAGCCTGAAAAGCAGCTCGACGAGGGCAACGCAAATATCCTCGAGCATTGAGCCCGTGAGCTGGGAGTGATCTGGCGTATCGCTGGCCGCAATGTCGCTCAGCCAGACTCTCG